>JAFXGC010000054.1 GCA_017513325.1 Clostridia bacterium | reverse complement strand
TCTTCAAAAACAATCTTTTCCTGTATAGGTGAAGTGGGAACCGGAACCTCAGGTAATTCGCTTAAAGAAGAAATGCCGAATACTCTTAAAAAATTATCTGTTGTTCTGTATAAAATTGGTCTTCCGGGAACGTCAAGGCGACCGCATGGAACAATTAGATTCTTTTCGTTCAAAACAGACATTGCGTAACTGGAGTCAACTCCTCTTACAGTATCAACAAATGCTCTTGTAACAGGTTCGTTATATGCTATCACAGCGAGGGTTTCAATTGAAGACTGTGAAAGATTACCGCCTCTTTTGATTCCTAAAGCTTCACGTATTTGCGTTCCATATTGCTCTTTTGTACACAACTGACAAGAATCTTCAAAACACAGCATCATAATACCGCGGGGGAGAGAAGAGTCCTCAGCGTTGTACTCCTCGGCATAATCTCTGACAACTTTTTTTATGACACCCGGAGTTGTATCTAGCACCTGCGCAAGCTTTGAATAGGGAACGGGATGTCCGGCAGCAAATAAAACTGCTTCTATTACTTTTCTTGCCCCGATAATATCGTAGCCATCTTCGGGAATTTCTTCAAGTATGAAAATATTATCTTCAAAGTTTTCAGTAAGATCCGAATCTGCCAGTTCAATATCTTTTTCAATTAGTTCATTCATTATAAATCAACATCCTATTTATTATTCATCTTTAATAATCTCTGTCAACTGAGAAATATCAGCATTTTCTTCAAGAGAAACAGAAACATCAGAAGCTGTATCGATTACACCATCAGAATTGCTTTCTTCCTCTTCAAGAACAAGTATGCCTGATTTCAACAATTCAAGCATTGCCAAGAACATTGTAACAAGCTCTGTTTTTGTTTCGGCAGTACGAAAAAACGAAAAAAGCTTAACTTTTCCGTATATTGACAAGCGTTTAGCCAGATTTTCAACGACCGCAGCAACTGAAACGGTTTTTTTAGCAAGCAAAGGCTTAAAATTTTCTTTAGCTTCATCGTCAGAAACTCTTACTTCGCTCATGATTCTTTTAAAAGCTTTTGATAAAAGTTCAATATTATGATCACAAACGAAGGACTTATCAGGTGATATCTCATCTGTATCTTTAGTCATTCGCATACCATATTCATCAAACATATTTTTAAGATACACAGATGCCTCTTTTGCTCTCTGATACTCGAGTACGGCAGCCGCCAAAGCAGCTCTGGGATCTTCTTCCTCCTCTTCATTTCTCGGCAGAAGCATTTTACTTTTAATAAGCATTAACTCACTAGCCATTAAGAGAAAATCGCTTGAAAGTTCAATATCCAGATTTTCTGCGCGATTTATATATTCCATATACTGATCGCAAAGTATAGAAATCTGAATATCCTCTATGCTCATTTTGTTCTTATGAATGAGTGAAAGAAGAAGATCAAGAGGACCTTCATATAATTCAAGTTTATAGTTTATAATTTCGTTCATAGTTACAACCCCGGTACAAGCCCTACAATAAATCCCATTAAATCCGATACTTTACCTGCTACAAAACTCAAGGGGCCTGATATGATACCCATATACAGCAGTATAAAGAAAAGAATCTTTATATATCTCTCATATCTCATCAAACCAAAGTAATATTTGTCGGGGAGGAAAATAAACATAAGCCTTGAACCATCGAGAGGGGGGATAGGGATTAAATTAAATATTGCCAGATATAAATTCAGAAAATGGCAATAGCTGAACAATTCCAAAGTATATATAACGATATTAAAGAAAAACTGGCTTTGAAAATTAACATTTCCAAACGCTGATAACAAAACTCTGTAAATTATCAAACTTATAAAAGATATCAGTAAATTACATACGGGTCCTGCTATAGCAGTTACAGCCATATCCTTTCTGGGATTTTTAAAATACCTTGCATTTACCGGAACAGGCTTTGCCCATCCAAATCCGAAGATAAGCATAAATATTGTTCCTACAGGATCGAGATGTGCTCTGGGATCAAGTGTCAATCGCCCCATCCTTTGAGCAGTTGGATCACCAAGTTTGTAAGCAGCATACCCGTGAGCTGCTTCATGAGAGGAAAGAGCGAACAAAACAACTACAGCTACAAATACAAAATTGAGAACCAAATCAGTTATAGCTATTTTGCCTGCAAAAAAATCCTCAAATAAATCTAAAAGCATACTAACGCCTTTCTGTTATTATAAATTACAGATACCGCAGATCTTGTTCCAAAGTTCTTCTTTTCCAACTCTTGTCTGAGAAGAGAAGAGTATTATATCTTCCGCCATATCGGTCAGAGGGTGATTTTTGATATCTTCTGTAAACTTATTAAGTTCAGTTTTATTGAGTTTGTCAATTTTTGTACACACGATAAGATGAGGAAATTCACATTCTCTCAAAAACTCAAGCATATCGCAATCGTCTTTGGTAGGACCAATTCTTGAATCCACCAGCTGAATTACGCATTTTAGCAAGTCAATATTTTTGTTATTTGTAAAAAATCCGTCTGTAAGCTCACTCCACTTCTTTTTTTCTTCAAAAGTGCGTTTAGCGAATCCATAACCGGGCATATCTACAAGCATCAACTTGTTATCGATGTTATAAAAATTGACTGTAATTGTTTTACCGGGGGTTCCACTCACCCTTGCAAGACTTTTTCTGTTCAAAAGAGTATTTATCAAGGAACTTTTACCAACGTTGGAACGACCGGAAATAGCAACCTGAGGTATAACTTTAGCCGGAAATTGCTTTGGTAATCCTGCAGAAATGAGTAAATTAGCGTTGTTTATATTGAGTTTCATCATTAGTTATCCTTATTCTTTGCTGTAATTGAATTATGAGTGTTCCTGTTATTCTGAATATGTACAATCTGGGATCTGTCACTGTTATTAGTATCTTGCTTTACCTTTTTTGGAGACACAAGAATTTCTTTAATTACCTGATCTACGGTTTTACAAGGAATGAAGGTCAGTGAAGATTTCACCTCTGCATCAAGCTCTTCTATATCAACCATATTCTTTTCAGGAATAATCACTCTTTTTATTCCCATATTCCAGGCTGCAGTTGCTTTTTCTTTAAGTCCACCTATAGGAAGAACTCTACCTGTCAGCGTTACTTCGCCGGTCATGGCAGCATCGCTGCGCGCAGGAGTATTTGTAAGCAAACTAACAAGTGCTGAAACCATTGTAACACCCGCAGAAGGACCGTCTTTAGGCGTAGCACCTTCAGGAACATGTATATGGAGATCATGGTTTTTCATAAAATCCGCAGAAATACCGAATTTGTTTGAATTTGAACGAATATAACTCACTGCTATGTGAGCAGACTCTTTCATTACATCTCCAAGTGTACCAGTAAGCTCTATTTTTCCATTACCATCCATTATTGCTGCTTCAATTTTAAGAACGTCACCACCCACTGATGTATATGCCAAACCATTGACAACACCAACAAGATCAGACTGTTCTATTTTTTCGTCAATAAATCTGATAGGTCCAAGGTATTCGCTAAGGTTATTTTTGCTTACTGTGAGACTCATTTTTTCAGATTCCATAAGTTTTTTTACGGCTTTACGACATACAGTTGCAATCTCTCTTTCAAGATTACGAACACCTGATTCTCTCGTATATCCGTCAATGATCTTACCTATTACTTCGTCTGAAATTCTTACTTTTGACTTTGTAAGACCGTGTCTTTTCAGCTGTTTCGGCATCAAATGGTTTCTTGCTATATTGAGTTTTTCGCTTTTTGTATAAGTTGAGAGCTCAATAATTTCCATTCTGTCAAGAAGAGGGCGGGGAATAGTGTCAAGTGTATTAGCAGTTGCGATGAACATAACGTTTGAAAGATCAAAAGGCATTTCAACAAAATGATCACGGAAATTTTTGTTTTGCTCACCATCGAGAACCTCAAGTAAAGCTGACGCAGGGTCACCTCTCATATCAGAGCAAAGCTTATCAATTTCATCAAGAAGCATCACAGGGTTAGCGCTTCCTGCCTGAGAAAGAGCAGTGATAATTCTGCCGGGCATAGCGGCAACATAAGTCTTTCTATGACCTCTGATCTCTGCTTCATCTCGTATACCGCCTAAGGATACGCGCACAAACTTTCTTCCCATAGCATCAGCTATAGATTGACCAAGTGAGGTTTTACCAACACC
>JAFXGC010000053.1 GCA_017513325.1 Clostridia bacterium | reverse complement strand
GCAGGACTTACCGACGGCCCTGAGACAAATTCTCTTGACTTTTCCGTTCAGACAGACAGAAAAGATCTTCTTGAAGAAGAAATCTTTATGCCTGCCGAGTGCGACTGCAAGATCCGCAAGAACTGGTTCTACGGCGATGCTGATCTTCCCACACTCAAGAGCCTTGACGAGCTTTGGGGAATGTATCTCTACTCTGTTGGCCACGGCGCAAATCTGCTGCTGAACATCGGCCCCGACAGACGCGGACTTCTTATGGACGAGGACGTAAAGAGATTTACAGAGCTTGGCGAAAAGATCAAAAAAGAATTCTCCAACCCCGTTTGTACGTTTGACCAGTTCAGACGCGAAGACGATAAGATGGTTGTTGACGTTCCCCGTGACACCCCTGTAAGATGGCTTGTTATTGAGGAGGATCTGACAGAAGGCTCCGCTGTTACAGAATACGATATCGAAATGGCACCCACACAGTTCGGCGAGTTCAAAACTGTGTTCAGAGGCTATAAGATCGGCCATAAGGCTATCATTCCCATGTATAACCTTCCCACACGCTGCGTTGTTATCAAAGTGACAGGCAAGCGCAAGGACTTTAAGTTCAGAAATATCACAATTTATTGATTTTGGCATTTATCGGAGAAACAGATGAAAAGCAAGAAGATTTTAATTATAATTGCGGCAGTTGTTTTGCTTGCGGCAATTATTTGCGCTGCTGTGTTTATAATTAAAGGCACAAACGGCAATAAAGAAGAACAGCGCGAAGGCATTAACCTTGTTGATAAATACGCAAGCAGCGCTGTCAAAGCAAACATTATTATCCCTCAGAGAGCTGCTAATGAAGGCGACAGCCTTGAAAAAACTGAAGTGAACATTAAGGCTTTCGAAAAGTTCACCCTCACCGAAGAAGAAGCCAAAGAACTAAACAAGCTCATCGGCAACAGCGCGTGGCATCTTGCTTCGGAAATAGACTTTAACGATATTGCCGCAAAGGAATATTGGGGAGATATTTTGAGCAGCGCACCCTTTGCAGTTGAATATGAGCCTGCAACCGCGTATTATATGCTCAACACAACTCAAAGCGGATTTATTACCACAAAAGAGTTTTTCCCCGCTTCCAGCTGCGAAATCGTTCTGTACGATATTGAAGATAACTCTTTCTACTATATCAAATTTGATATTTAACCACAAAAAGCCGCAATCTTTCGGATTGCGGCTTTTTCTTATCTTATTTATTTTATTTCTTATACGCAATAGAGGAAACGATCTGTTCCATCTGTTCGTATTTATCCCACATATCCTCGGCAAGCTTCAGCTGACATCTTGCGCGAACAAGGTTGTGGCCTTCATAGTTGGTTTTGAAATATTTGTCTCCCGTGATATAGTCGTCAAGGAATCGGGATGCAAGCTCAATTGTAATCGTGAGCGCACCAAGAGCCATTGTGCCGATTTCAAGATCGGTGAGCGCTCCTGCTGTTTGTGAAATAAATCCTTCTGAGAACGCTTTGAATTTGCCCAGATCAAGAGAAACCTTTGTAAGATCGGGTTCATCCTCAGCAGCTGTGTTTGCGGCAAAGCGGATAGCATCGCCGAAATCGTGCATTGCAAGACCCGGCATAACCGTATCAAGGTCGATAACAACCAGGGGTTCGCCTGTTTTTTTGTCAAAAAGAACGTTATTGATCTTTGTGTCGTTATGAGTTACTCTGAGCGGCACCTTGCCCGATTCCTGAAGCTCTGTCAGCTTGGAAGCAAAACGGCGCATAGAACGTATAGAATCAATTTCGGGCATAACCTCTGCAACTCTTCCGCAGGGGTCAGCTTCAACGTCCTCAAAAAACTTTTCAAGACGCTTTTTTGTGTTATGGAAATCGGGGATGGTTACATGAAGATTCTCCGCATTGTAATCGGAAAGCTGCATCTGAAATTCGCCGAAAGCCTTTCCTGCATTGCGAAGAATATCCATATCATTACAAACGTTGAACGTGACAGAGTCCACGTCGTTCATAACTCTCCAATAGTGACCGTCTTCATCCTGACAGTAGTTCTTTCCGTCTTCTGTGTGATGAAATCTGAGAGTTATCTTGCCCTTTGGAACCTTGCTTCTTATATGCTCCGTAACGCCTTCAATGTTTTCCATTATTTCTGCAGGATTTTTGAAGACATAGCCGTTGATGCGCTGGATAACATAAGACTTGACTGTTCCGTCAAACCTTCTGTATTTAACGGAATAGGTTGTGTTGATGTTTCCGTTTGCAAGTACGCTGTAAGCATAGAACTTTCCTTTGAGACGGAAACGTTCACCGATCTTGGTCAGTTTAGCCTGGATAGCATTCATTTTAGAATCTCCAATCAGCATGTATTTTTTATTATTTTACCACAAAGCCTCAAAAAATACAATGGTGATTTTATGAACGGCTGTCCTGAGCGCATAAAACGGATTTTTTCACCGTCTGTCAGTCGATGCCAATGGGAATTATGATGGTTTTTCCATTAACGCTGTCTGTTCTTGAAAGACCGTTTACCTCCTCAAGTTTACCGACGGCAACTCTGTATTTTTTGGAAACGTCCCAAAGAACATTATCACCCGATCCATACAGAATTTTTATCTGCGGATTGCAAGCGCCTTCATCAGAAAGAGCCTCAAGCTTTATTTTTGAAAGAGGATGTATTTTACATTCACGCTTGACATAAAGGCTGAGGCAAAGCTCAGCATTGGCATAAACCGTGTCACCCTCAAGCCTGCCGTTTACATCTGTGCAAACTATATCTGCATAAACGATGATCTTACCATCCGCCAAAGGGGACTGCGCCGCAGTTTCATATTTCAACGGCAGCAATATCTCCTCGCATATGACTTCCCCGTTTGACACAATAAATGCTTTTATCCTGCAACTGCCAGAAAAGATCAGATATTCATCCTTCTGCTCAACTTTTTCAACAGTTGCCTCGCAGCACATATCCACTATATATTCGTTTGGTTCGGGCTTGGTTGTTCTTTTGCCGCTTCCCGCAACCGACAATGCAGAATAAGTGCAACAAAGAAGACTGTGAGAATTTATATCCGTTCTTTCCGTTTCGGAATTGCAGCCCGCCGCATAAGCATCTTCCACAACGGATATTTCTCCTTTACGGCACCACTGAGCATCAAGATCATATTCAATTTCTGTATTCAGAACACCTCCGTCACCCTCGGAAACGGAAACCGATGCAACTCTTCCCCACGCACGGCAAAGATCGCCTTCATTTGCGCCGTCGGAAACGATAACTTCCTCAAAGGGAATTCTTGCGCGCGCAGGCGCATAATAACCGTCGGGGGTGAAAACAATACAACGGGCGCAGGCCTCGCCTTTGACTATTACAGTGTCCCTGCGGCATTTCACCTCGGTTATATTGACTACTCCTCCGCAGGAAACAGGCTTGGATCCCTGCTTTTCCCTTATCTCCCCCGTAACCTTACCTGTTGAAACCACTCTTGCTCCGCTTACAACAGGTATCTTATGGCTCAGACTCTGGATCGCCGCCCTCTCCGAAGAAGATACGTTTTCCTCTTCGCAATTGAGCATCTGCATTCTATAGGGGATCTTTTCCTCAGAAGATATTCTTGTTTTGATTTTGGATTTCAGCGATATCTTTCTTGGAGCAAGAACTCTGCATTGAATATCCTCCGCTTTTGCGTCAATTGCAATTTCCGCTGTTCCTCTCACCTCCGAGGGCAAAGATTGTGAAGCGTTATATTCTGTTGCATACGGAAGCGAAACCAAAGCCCCGTCTTCACCTATGTACATAACGGTAAAAGCAACAGTTCCTCCGTATTCAAGTGTGTTTCCCGAAATAAATTTTGTGTCGGGCAGGGCATCTGCCGTGCAGTTGACTATTTTTCTGACCGGCGGATAATAATCCGGCATATTGTATTCACATGAACCCTCGCAATAATTGACAATATCAAACTTTGCAGTTGTTATTGCCGGGCTGTCCGCAAGGGAATATTTCAGTTTGTCCATATGGGCACCTCCGTGTTTTCTTTTTTATAAAAACTTATTCACCGGCAACGCATTATATGTTCTTTTTTGAAAAACCTTTGTTTGAAAATCCTCTTGATTTGACCCGACAGTTTTGTTATTATATAATGGTAATAGTGTTTATAATCCGAATTTTCATATAAAAGGAAAGAAAAATGGGCAAAAATTCATCTGAAAGACAGAAGAAAATAAGAAACTTTTCTATCATCGCTCATATCGACCACGGAAAATCCACTCTGGCAGACAGAATTCTGGAGTTTTCCAACACAGTTGCTAAACGCGATATGGAAGAACAGCTTCTTGACAATATGGAGCTTGAAAAGGAGCGCGGCATCACGATCAAAGCAAGAGCCGTACGAATTGACTACACCACGCCTGACGGAGAAGACTATATCTTCAACCTTATTGACACCCCCGGCCACGTTGACTTTAACTACGAGGTTTCCCGTTCTCTGAACGCCTGCGAGGGCGTCCTTCTGGTTGTTGACGCAACTCAGGGCATCGAGGCTCAGACGCTGGCAAATGCATATCTTGCAGTTGATTCCGACCTTGAGATAGTTCCCGTTATCAATAAGATAGACCTTCCTTCAGCTATGATAGATCGCTGCAGAGAAGAAATAGAAGACGTTATCGGAATTCCTGCTGAAGGCTGTCCCGCAGTTTCCGCAAAAACAGGCCTTAACATCGGCGACGTTATTGACGCGGTTATCAGCGATATTCCCTCCCCCGAGGGCGACGAAAACGGTCCTCTCAAGTGTCTCATTTTTGACTCCGTTTACAACTCATACCTTGGCGTTGTAGTTTATATAAGAGTTATGAGCGGAACTGTTCGCCCCGGAGATAAGATCCGCCTTATGAGCACAGGCGCAGAATATGAAATAGTTGAGCTTGGATGTATGGACCCCTTCGGACTCAGAAAGCTTGACTGCCTGAGCGCAGGCGACGTTGGTTACATCACTGCATCTATCAAAACCGTTTCCGAAACAAAGGTTGGTGACACGGTTACAAGCGCTGACGAACCTGCCGACGAACCCTTGCCCGGTTTTAAGGACGTTAACCCCATGGTTTACGCAGGTATCTACCCTGCGGACGGCGCAAAGTACAATGAAATGAAGGACGCTCTTGAAAAGCTCCGTCTTAACGACGCAGCCCTCACTTTCGAGCCCGAAACTTCTGCCGCTCTCGGCTTTGGCTTCCGCTGCGGATTCCTTGGCCTGCTCCATATGGAGATCATCGAAGAGCGACTTGAAAGAGAGTTCAACCTTGATATCATCACAACTGCGCCCAGCGTTATTTATGAAATATACAAAACCGACGGCGAAAAGCTGCTGATAGATAACCCCTCCAACTATCCTCCTCAGGATCAGATACAGAGTTCAGCTGAGCCCATCGTTGCGGCAAACATCAT
>JAFXGC010000052.1 GCA_017513325.1 Clostridia bacterium | reverse complement strand
TAATATTCAAGGGCGCAACGGCTGCGGGGATGTGTGTCAAGATAGAGGGCGGATTCAAGCACCGCGAAGCTGTACATTCTTATATCGTTCATAAGCTGAAGCTTGTCATTTGTCATCATAGAATTTCAGCGCAGTGTTTTCAGTTTCTGCGGCAATCCTTTCTGCAGTTTGTAGGATACCATTCAAGGTCAAGTTCGCGGAAGATTGTTCCGCGGCTGATTGCTGTGGCAGGATCATAAAGCTCACGCCACTGCTGCATAGGCACGTATGCCATTGCGACGGGATAAGAGTCAACGCAGCTTTCTGCAACGGGAACAGTGGTGCAAACGGTACGAGGGCAAGCTGTGTTGTGTGTTTCGCTGACAACGGTGGTATTGCAGCCGCAGTTTGTTCTTGTTTCAGTTTCATTGCCGCAGTTTGATTTGTTTATGGTCTCGTTGCGCGCGCAATTGCAGCCTGTTCTTGCTTCTGCATTGTTGCAGCCGCAGGTGTTGCGCTGATTGGCACAGCGGTTGCAGTTGTTAAGCACCCTGCCGCGCGTAGTTCTGTATTCTTCGTTATAATTCATATATCAATAGCCTCTCAAGGTTTCGTTTTATTCAGGGGGATTTGTCCCCCTATGGACAGTATATGCCCGAATCCTATTTGGTGCTTGAAAATTTCGGGGTGGTGTGGTATTATTGTGTGTAGTGTATATAGATAAAATCCCTTTGCGTTTTTATCGAACTTAAAAAGATCGAGGGTTATTAGGGCGGAGCCCTGGTAATAATCTTATCAGGAGTGACATATGAAAAAAGTTGATATATATACAGACGGTTCCTGCAAATGCAACCCCGGACCGGGCGGATGGGGCGCGGTTCTTGTTTACGGAGCTGTTGAAAAAGAAATTTGTGGCGGTGCACCTGACACTACCAACAACCGTATGGAATTGACTGCGGTTATTGAAGCCCTGAGTCTTTTGAAGGAGCCTTGCGAGGTAACGCTCACTTCCGATTCCAAATATGTGGTGGACGGTATCACAAAGGGCTGGGCTGTTGGCTGGAAAGCGCGCGGATGGAAGAAAGCGGATAAAAGCCCTGCTCTCAATCCCGAACTTTGGGATAAGCTTTTGGAGCTTTGCGAAAAGCACAAGGTGGAATTTGTGTGGGTAAAGGGCCACGCAGGTCATCCTTACAACGAAAGATGTGATGCAATGGCGCAAACTGAAGCGGAAAAGTATAGATAAGAAAAACCCGAAACGCCTTTATTTACAGGTGTTTCGGGTTTTATGCGTATGTAAAAACAATATATTTTAGGGATATATATTCTGCAAATGCAGAAATTAAACTCTTGAGGCTCTTTCTTCCACTCCGATGATGTCAAGAACGCCTTTTCCGTTGGTTATTTCGCTCACTACGGGGGCGATTTCGCTTTTTCTTGTGCTTTCAATGGCGATGGTAAGTGTAACGTCGCCTCCGAAATCCGTATCATCAATAACAGCGCCCATTTTCGGAAGCTTATCTGCAAGGCGCTGATAGTCGGAATAGTTGGTAGTCAGGCTGAAGATCGTGTAGTTCTCCATATATGCAAAGCCTGCCGCATCAAGCGCGGCTTTGGCTGATGCTGAATATGCGCGCACAAGTCCGCCTGCGCCAAGGAGAGTGCCGCCGAAATATCTGGTTACAACTACGACCATATCTGTTGCTCCCGACATTTTTAGCACGTTCAGCACTGGAATTCCTGCGGTGCCTTGGGGCTCACCGTCATCGGAATATCGAACGTGTATGCCTCCGTCAAGATAATATGCCCAAACGTTATGAGTTGCATCTGAAAACTCTTTCTTTTTTGCGGCTACTATGGCTTTTGCTTCTTCCTCGCTTGAAACGGGAGCAGCATAGCCTATAAAGATAGATTTCTTTTCTTCAATCTCTGCTTGTGCAGCTTTGAGAAGAGTTATTCTTTTTCCGTTTTCTGCCATAGCTTAGCCCTCTACAATATATTCGCCAAGCTGTCCTTGAAGCTTTTCATCTGCCACAAGGGTAGCATATATTCCATCAGCTCTGTAGTCAACTTCAACGTTTTCACCTTTGGAGTAAAGCGTGGATATAAGCCCTGCTTTGGATTGAGGGATCATTATGCTTATCTGCTTTTTGCCGCTGCGAAGCAGCTTTTCAAGAGCGGATAGAAAGTCTTCAAGTCCTTCGCCTGTTTTTGCTGAGATAAAAACAGTTTCGCCGTTATAATCGTTTGCAATACGTTTAAGCTGATAAAGTGCGTCGGTGTCAGTCACTGCATCGCATTTGTTGAATGCAAAAAGTGTGGGCTTTCCTTCGGCGCCAAGTTCGGAAAGCAGTTTTGTACAAACTTCAAGCTGAACAGCTGCGTATTCGTCAGAAGCATCGGAAACTATAATTAGCAAATCTGCGTAAACTGCCTCATCCAGGGTGCTTTTGAAAGCTTTGATCAGATGATGGGGGAGGTTGTTGATAAATCCAACTGTGTCTGTCAGCAGAAGTTTTGTGCCGCTTGGCAATTCAAACTGTCTTGTTGTGGGGTCAAGCGTTGCGAAAAGCTTGTCCTCTGCAAGTATTCCTGCGTCAGTGAGACGATTGAGAAGGGTGGATTTACCTGCGTTCGTGTAGCCTACGATTGCGCATTTTGGAATACCGGAGCGTTCTCTTGCCGCTCTCATAGTCAGTCTGTTTTTTTCAACCTTACGAAGTTCCTCTTCAAGCTGGGCAACTCTTGCCTTCAGGCGTCGTCTGTCAATTTCCAGCTTGGATTCACCGGGACCTCTGGTACCGATGCCGCCACCCAGACGGGACATGGATTTACCTTTACCCATAAGTCTTGGCGCGGTGTATTTCAGCTGAGCAAGCTCAACCTGCAGTCGACCTTCGGCGCTCTGCGCGCGGGAGGCGAATATGTCAAGAATGAGCATGCTACGGTCAAGCACAGAAACGTCAGCGTCGATGGCCTCTTCAATTTCCTTTATCTGAGAAGGGGTCAGTTCAAAGTCGAAAATAACCAAATTCGCCCCGGTGTTCTTGCAGATATCGGATATTTCTTCGATTTTACCGCTTCCGACGCCATATTTGGAATCGGGAGCATTACGCATCTGAGTAACTATTGCCGCAACGCTGCCGCCTGCTGTATCGAGAAGACGACGAAGTTCCTCAAGTGACATAAGGCATGCGCCTTCCCCACCTTGAGGATATATAGAGACGCAAACTGCCTTTTTTTCTTCCTCAACGGAGGTCTCATGCAATTTTTCGCGCTCAGTTATTTCTTCAGTAATATATTCTTCCATAAATTTCTATAAATGTTTTCCACAAGGGAAAACCACCTTAATTATTCAGTATTTATTATTCTCGATTCATTATTCATTATTCTGCTGATAATGAAAAAACCGGATAGGGCTTGCGCCGTATCCGGTATCGGTCAGAATGCTGATCTTATTTGCTTGCCTCAAGACGACGCTTGAACTTGTCAACTCGTCCGCCGGAATCTACAAACTTCTGCTTTCCGGTGAAGAAGGGATGACACTTGGAGCAAATTTCAACACGAATCTCACCGTTTGCATCGCCCTTTGTGGAGCGTGTAGTAACAGTTTCGCCGCAAGCGCAACGGATTGTTACTTCCTTGTAATCGGGATGAATTCCTGCTTTCATTTTATGAACACACCTTTCTTTGCATTTGTGTAGTTATTTAATCACAGTACATTGCATTTTACCATAAAGAAAATCAATAGTCAATAGCTTTTTACAAAAAAATATCTGCAGATTATTTGCTATATCTTTGCACCGATCTCGTTTTTAAGCCTTTCTATGATTTTCTTTTCAAGCCTTGAGATATATGATTGTGAAATCCCGAGAAGGTCAGCAACCTCTTTCTGAGTTTTTTCTTTTCCGCCTCTCAGGCCGTATCTCAGTTCAATAATTTCTCTCTCTCTTTCGTCAAGTCCCATAACAGCTTCCCTGAGTATTTTTTCGTCCTCAGCTTTTTCAAGGTCCTGACTGACAGCATCTGGGTCGCTTCCCAGAATATCCGAGAGGAGCAGCTCATTCCCGTCCCAGTCTGTATTAAGTGGTTCGTCAATTGAAATTGTGTTCTGTCGGTTTGAGCTTTTCCTTAGATACATTAGTATTTCGTTTTCTATACACCTGGAGGCGTAGGTAGCAAGCTTGATGTTTTTATCTGCTCGGTAAGTATTGATGGCTTTTATTAGTCCTATGGTTCCTATGGAAATAAGGTCTTCGATTCCTGTTGAGCCGCCCTCGAATTTTCTGGCAATGTATACCACAAGGCGCAGATTGTGTTCTATAAGAATTCTCCTTGCATCGCGGTCTGTTTCAAGTTTCAGAATTGTTTCGGCTTCTTCTTCGGGTGAAAGTGGGGGAGGTAGTGTTTCAGGCCCGTTTATGTAAAAATCATTTCCCTCGCCCTTGGAAAGAGCTGAGGCGATTCTTTTGAGTATCTGCCATATGCTGTGTTTGTTTTTCATTTTGATATTCCTTTCAGGGTATAAGAATTGATGGAGCAGTTGCGGCAAAGCCGGCAAAATATGTACTGTTGTGAGGAGAAACTGCAATAAGGCATTTTGCTTGGGAAGCACTGTGCGCTCCCGAAACCTGAATGTTGTCAGGGAAAAATGCACAGAGAAGACTGTTTCCGTCTTCTCTGTTTTGAGGTATAAGGCGTATTTTCAGATCTTTGTGTAAAACCTCATCATATCCTCCCAGCATTGAGTCAATGGTTTCTTTGGGCAGAATAGAAGAGAGAACCTCGTGGGAAGCAATAATAACAGGGGTACCTGAAAAGGGATCTCTAAGCAAATTTCCGCTGTCACACAGTGCATCAAAAACGATGGTTTTCCCTTTCAGCGTTATTTTTATCCTGAGGCTTTTGCAGCCAACTCTGTCGCGTATAGCTTTTATCATAAAAATCATTATGCCAACGGAAGCCAGCACCATTGATATAATGCCCGGCGTGGATTGTTTCCAATTGCCCAGAGTGAGTAATGCCGTCATAATTCCTCCCAAAAGGGCACTGCAACACCAGAAAACCGTATATTGACGTACAAACGAAAACAAGCCGCTATATCCGAAGCATATGGTGCACATAGCTGCTCCCACAATTATTGCTATAATATAGTTTATGTAATGATCAAGAGTGGAGATGGTGGCAAATATGGCATAGATTGCTCCAAGGGCGGAAGCAATGCTTATTTTTAATGTGTTTTTAGCTTTTGCGCCCAGACTTGCGGCGGCTGAGAGCGATATGAAGTCCATTGCAAAATTAACAAGAAAAAGAATATCTGCATATAAAACAGTTTCCATAAAGGCTCCTTGGATGTTCACATTTGTATGAGAAAAATATCTTCTGTATGAGCGAATACGATTCTCCTGTGCGAGTTGCCGTGCATTGATTTTACACCACGGAACTCCAAAAAAATGTCACAAACAGTTAGCGATTTAAATAAAAGTTAAGGGAGAATTGGGATGATAAAGAGAAAATGGGGAGAAATGAATGTGAACAAAATGTAAAATAAAAATATGTCGGCTGTCGAAAAAAGAAAAAAAGCAATTTTTTGCGTATATTAAAGTATACATTTTAATATTGTCCGGAGGTAGTGACCCGTGACCGTTGCAGAGCTGTTTTGTGAAAGAGAAAAGAAAACGCTTTCACCATATGCTTTTTTAACATCGCAGACAAGAGGAAGAGACTATCCGCACGTTCCTTGTAAAAACAGGACTGAGTTTCAGAGGGACAGGGACAGGATCCTTCACTCTAAAGCATTCCGCAGGCTTATGCATAAAACACAGGTCTTTTTGTTTCCTGTTGACGAGCATTACAGAACGAGAATGACTCACACTCTTGAAGTGACACAGATCGCAAGAATCATTGCGAGAGCATTGCTTCTCAATGAAGATCTTTGCGAAGCGGGCGCACTTGGACACGATATAGGGCACACTCCTTTTGGCCACGCAGGCGAACTTGTTATGCAGGAAAAGTTTGATCCTTCATTCACTCACTATAAGCAGAGCGTGCGTATAGTTGAAAAGCTTGAAAATGACGGCAAGGGACTTAATCTCACTTGGGAAGTGCGTGACGCAATTCTTAACCACGCAGGTAGCTGTATGGCATCCACTCTTGAGGGACGTATCATCAAGTATGCAGATAGAATCGCATATATCAATCACGACATAGATGATGCTATCAGAGCGGGTATCCTTTCAATTGACGATATTCCCAAGGATATTATATCCGTTGTAGGCAAGGGGCACGGCGAGCGCATCAATGCTATGGTTTCTAGCGTTGTTGAAGCAAGCACGGGCAAAAAAGATATTAAAATGACAGATGAAGTGGGACAGGCTATGAACGAGCTACGAGATTTCCTTTTCGATGCGGTTTACAGAAATCCTGTGGCAAAGGGCGAAGAAGTTAAAGCAAGAAGTATGCTTGCAGAGCTTTATGACTATTATGTCCTTCACCCTCAGGAGATGCCTCAGCTTTATTACAGAAACACAGAATTTGAGCCTGTCGGCAGATGCGTTTGCGATTTTATTTCGGGAATGACCGACAGATATGCCATTGATATTTATAAAAAACTGTTTATTCCCGGCGTGTGGCAGGGGATAAATGAATAATTCCCGGCCTTCCCTTATGGAAGGAGGGGCATCGTTTCACTAGTTGGATGAGATGTAAACAAAAGTTTTGAGTTGCTTAGTAAAGAGAGCTGAAATCAATATTAACACCTCATCCCCGGATTCGCCGTACCTTCTCCGGGGGGAGAAGGCTGAAAAAACTACGACTGAAAGGAGTACGTATGATCCCTGCAAACGTGATCGAAGATCTTAAATACAGAAACAGAATAGAAGACGTTGTGGGAAGCTATGTGACTCTCAGCCGTTCAGGAGCAAACCTTAAAGGGCTTTGCCCGTTTCATAGTGAGAAAACGCCGTCTTTCACAGTGTTCCCCAACGACGGACATTATTATTGCTTCGGCTGCGGTGAGGGCGGAGATGTTATCACCTTCACTATGAAGCTTGAAAACCTTGATTATAGAGGAGCGCTTGACTTCCTTGCAAAGCGCAGCGGAGTAACTCTTCCGGAGGATGATAAATTTACACCTAAGGGAGTGAGCCGCCAAAGAGTTCTCGAGATGAACAAATGCGCTGCAAGATTTTTCAGAGATATGCTTTTTGATCCTGAAACAGGCGCGCCGGGCAGAGAATATCTGCTTGGTAAGAGAGGACTCTCGTCTGCGGTAGTCAAACGCTTTGGCCTTGGATATGCTCCCAATTCTTTCAATGCGTTGCGCGATCATCTTCGCAAAAACGGGTTTACAAGAGAGGAAATGGTCGAAGGGTATCTTTGTCAGGTAAGTAAGAAAAATGATAAAAATATATACGACTGTTTTCGCAACAGAGTGATGTTTCCTATAATAGACGTTACGGGAAACGTGATAGCTTTCGGTGGACGAGTGCTTGATGATTCCAAACCAAAGTATCTTAACTCGGCAGATACGCCTGCATTCAGAAAGAGCAGGAATCTTTTTGCGCTCAACTATGCGCGGAATTTCTGCAGTGAGAATCTTATCCTGTGCGAAGGATATATGGATGTTATTGCTCTTCACTCAGCAGGTTTTCAGAATGCGGTTGCAACACTTGGCACGGCAATAACGCCCGATCAGGCAAGACTGATGAAACGGTATTCCGATAAGGTCGTTATATCTTACGACAGCGACGAAGCAGGAAGAAAAGCTGCTTCAAAAGCGCTGAAACTTCTGTCAGAAGCGGGAGTTGATTCAACGGTGCTTAAAATGCAGGGCGCAAAGGACCCTGATGAGTATATCAGCAAATTCGGCGCCGATAGATTTAAAAAGCTTATTTCGGAAGGCCGCAGTGAATTTGATTTCAAAATAGACGGTATAAAGGAAAGATACGATTTTGATATACCCGAACAAAAGGTGAAAGCAGGGAATGCCCTTGTAAATGAGATCGCATCTTATTATTCTGTCATTGAAAGAGAAGTGTATATAGGCAAAGCGGCTGAGGTGCTGGGGATGCCGGCGGAAAGTATAAAGGCAGATGTAAACCGAGTTCTCCGAAAGAAGAGGTATGCTGAAAAGAAAACCAAAAGGGAAGAACTTATACGAAGCACTTCTGCTATCGGAGACAGAGTTAACCCCGATGAAGCAAAAAGCATAAAGTGCGCACGCCTTGAAAAGCAAGTGCTTGGTATGATGTTGAGCCGCGAAGAGTTTATGAAGGCAGGCACGCTGAAACTTAATGCAGAGGATTTCTATACATCTCTCAATAAGAGGTTGTTTGAGTTTATAAAAAAGGCTTATGAAAACGGTGGTTTTGATATCGGTATGCTCGGGCAGGAGTTCGTTTCCGATGAAATATCAAGAGCTGTTGCGTATAAGGACGACAGGGAGCGTCTCAATATCAATACAGACAAAGCCTTTGACGAGGCGGCAGAAAACCTGAAGGCAGAAACAGCCCGTCAGAAAAAAAAGGATGAGGGCGGCGAAGATGCCTTTGACCTTATTGCGCGCAGGCGTAAAGAAGTTAATAAGTAAGATTTACATATTAAAGGAGTTTTTGAATGGAACAGGAAAAGAAAACGGTTGATGTTAAAGACCTGATTGAAAAGGGTAAGCAGAAAGGCTCTCTTTCTAACTCAGAGATCATGGAAGCTATCGAATATGCCGATTATGATATTGAGCAGATCGAACGTCTTTATGACCAGCTTGAAAACAGCGGAATTGATATCATCAACTATGACGGTGCTGTAAGCGAAGAAGAAACGAAGAATGAACTTGGCCAGATGGAAAGCGCCAAGGATATGGAGAAAATGCTCCAGCAGGAAGGCCTCGCAATTGACGACCCTGTAAGAATGTATCTTAAGGAAATCGGTAAAGTTCCGCTTCTTGATACAGATGCAGAGCTTGAAATTGCAAAGAGAATGGCTGAAGGCGATGAACAGGCAAAAACAATGCTTATCGAAGCAAACCTCCGTCTTGTTGTAAGTATTGCAAAAAGATACGTAGGTAAGGGTATGTTCTTCCTTGACCTTATTCAGGAAGGTAACCTTGGTCTTATGAAAGCTGTTGAAAAGTTCGACTTCACAAAGGGCTTCAAGTTTTCCACATATGCGACATGGTGGATAAGACAGGCAATAACAAGAGCTATAGCAGACCAGGCAAGAACTATCAGAATTCCTGTTCATATGGTTGAAACTATCCATAAGGTCTCCCGCTATCAGCGTCAGCTTCTTCAGGAGCTTGGCCACGAAGCAACGGCAGAAGAGGTTGCAGAAAAGATCGGTATGTCAGCAGATAAGGTTCGCGAAATCATGAAGATCGCGCAGGACCCCGTTTCTCTTGAAACACCTATCGGCGAAGAAGAGGACAGCCACCTTGGAGATTTTATTCCCGATGACGATTCTCCCGCTCCTCAGGAAGCAGCATCCTTTGCAATGCTCAGAGAGCAGCTTAGTGAAGTTCTGCATACACTCACTCCCAGAGAAGAGCACGTTCTTAAGCTGCGTTACGGTCTTGACGATGGCCGTCCCCGCACACTTGAAGAGGTTGGTAAAGAATTCAATATCACACGTGAACGTATTCGTCAGATCGAAGCAAAAGCCCTCAGAAAGCTTCGTCATCCCAGCCGTTCCAAGCGTCTCAAGGATTTTCTTGACTGATATATAAAAATTTACATTCTAAAAATAATATGCTTATTTTGTGCAAAAATACCCGGTGGTAGTAAAAAGGCACAAATAACGCAGGCTTTTGATGTATGATTATCACAATCAATGTTAACAAGCAGTTAAGAAAAAGCTGTTTTCAAACATATTACACAAATGCCAATTATGTCACAAAAGGCTAAATAAACCTTGACATATATAGATAATTAGTGTAAAATATATAAAGCATATGTGTATTCTCACATAATATAACGATCGAACAATTTTTGAGGAGGATCCGATAAAATGAAAAGAAGACTTGTTAGTTTCCTGCTTTGTGTTGCATTGCTCTTCACAGGCATTATGGCAACAGGTTGCGCTGATCTGGAGGAAGACGAAGATCCTACAGAAACAGGCGAAGAAGAAAATGATGGTCTTACACGTTCCGGTATGACACTCACTCTGTGGGTTCCTACACAGGAAGGCACAACAGAAGAGTCACTTGAGCTTGTAGAAGAAGCTATCAATAAGATCACTCAGGCTGAATTTGATACTGCGATCAAGCTTTACGGTATTCCCACAGCTGATTATGAAGATGCTGTAAAGAAGCAGGTTGAAGATATCAACACACGTGTTGAAGAAGCTGAAAAGAAGGCTCAAGAGAGAAGAAAAGCTGAGCGTGAAGCAGCGAAGCGCGGTGAAACACTTCCCCCCGAAGAGGAAGACGATGATGATACAATCAAGAACCCCTACGACCTTATCGTAGACAGTGGTGCAGGTTATCCTCACGTAGAAGAAAACCAGATGGATATCTTCCTTATCAGAGGCTATGATAACTATAGATATTACACAGATAATTTCTATGTTCAGTCTCTCAATGAAGAAATCAACGGAACATCCAAGATCCTCAAATCCTATATTTACCCCAGCTTCTTTGAGGCAGCTGAGGTTGACGGAACAATCTATGGTGTTCCCAACAACCACGCTCTTGGTGAGTATACATACCTTCTTGTTAACAAAGACCTTGCAACAAAGTACGGTTATACACAGAAGGACCTTATGACAGCTGTAAACTGTAGCCAGTTTGTTGAAGACGTGGCTGCAAATGAGGCTGGAGTAACTCCTGTTTGGGGAAATATCACTCCTTCTTATATGCAGTACTGGTCCGGCAGAGGCGCAAAGAGCTTCTCAGTTCTTGCTTCCAGAGTAACAGCAAGCCAGAACATTGACGAAGTTAAGGTTGAAAACGTTTTCAATATCACAGACTTTGTTGATAACACATATCTCCAGAAGCTCTTCACAGAAAAGGGATATATTTCCACAGCGGACAGCGTTGATAATTTCGGTATCGCTCTTGTAAAGGCTACACCTGCTGAAATTGAAGCAAAGTATGCAGACAGTTGTTACGTAAATATCCATCAGAGCCCTGAAGGTACACTTGAAGATTATTGCTCTGCAGTGTTTGCGGTAAGCACATTCACAGAAAGCACTGCTCGTTCTATGGAAATCATCACACTGCTCAACACAAGTGAAGAAATCAGAACAGTTCTTCAGTATGGTGTTGAAGGTCAGCATTGGAAGCAGGACGAACTTGATAATTCTGTGATCGTTCAGCTCAGCGATGAATATAATATGAATATTATGGATACAGGTAATGTTTACATGACATATCCTGACTACGGTGCTGCAATGGATTGGTCTTCTGAAAAAACTCAGAACCTCGACTCCTTCTATCCTGTAACATATTATATGACAGACTTTGTTCACGAAAGCAATAGCGAGCTCGTAGCTAACTTCGATAAGTTCTGTATTGAGATTGAAAACCAGATCGCAGCTATGGATGCTGAAACATTCAAGTCAAGCGTTTCCAGCCTCAGATCAATGGTTGAAGATAATGAATACTACCAGAAGATCGCATATATGCCTTCATCTTCTGACGTTCAGAAGGGCAGAACTGAAGAAAACGGCTGGCTCCCTGATAACTCAATTGCATATCAGTGGGCAGAAAGAGTTAAGTTTATCCTCGAAAACGGCTGATAAAGCTAATATAGAATGCGGCACTGAATTGTGCCGCATTTTTTATACTATATAATTAATTAGGAAGATTTGTTATGAAAAAATATAAAACAGAAATGCATTGCCATTCTTTTCCGGTCAGCAGATGTGCCACACACAGACATGAGGACCTTGTAGAACAGTATCTTGAATATGGATATAGTACAGTGGTACTTACAGAGCATCTCAACGAGTATACATTCATGGGTATGGACGATAAAACTCTGGTTGAGAAGATGGAGTATTACCTGGATAGCTACAGGAATCTGAAAAAAGTTGCGGGGGATAGGCTCAATATCCTTCTCGGCGCTGAAATTCATATGGCAAGAATGGGAGACAGTGACTTTCTTGTATATGGCGCTGATGAAGAATTCTTTCTGAACAATGCGGATATCTACCTCCATGACAACTGGAGAAACGGCTCACATATCAGAAACAATGGATTGCTTCTTTTTCAGGCTCATCCTTTCCGTTATTTCCAAACATTGTGCCCTGTGGAGTGCCTTGCCGGAATTGAAGTCTATAACGGACACCCCGAGCAAAACAGCCATAACGAAATGGCAGAGAAATGGCATGAGCTTAATCCTCATCTTCTCACAGTTTCGGGAAGTGACCACCATGATGCGTGCCAGTATCCCGATGCCGGAATCCTGACAGATGAACCTATAACAAGCAATAAGCAGCTGCTCGAAGTGCTAAGAAGTGGTAATTATGAGCTGATCCGTGATGAAAATACACGAAAAAAGTGTATTGAAGATATGAAAAATAGACAATAGAGTAAACTTTGGGTTTGAGAAAACGCGAGAAAACGTGAGAAAAACGGAGCATTTTTGAGAAAACGCGTACCTAAATTAAAAATTTGAAGAATTTTCAAAAAAAGTATTGACAAGAGCAGTAGCGTTTGATATAATACACAGGCTGAATAAAAAACTAATTAACTTATGCTAAATTTCGGAGGATAGTTCTATGTCAACATATATGGCAAAGAAGGAAACCGTTGAGCGCAAGTGGTACATTATCGATGCGGCTAACAAGCCCCTCGGTAGAACTGCTGCTGCAGCGGCTACAATACTTCGCGGCAAGCACAGACCTGAGTTCACACCTCACGTTGACTGCGGCGAATTCGTAATCATCATCAACGCATCCAAGGCTGTTCTGACAGGTAAGAAGCTCGAGCAGAAGTTCTACCGTCGTCACAGCGGTTACATTGGCGGTCTTAAGGAAACATCCTACAAGACACTTATGGCAACAAAGCCTGAGCTTGCTATGCAGCTCGCAGTTAAGGGTATGCTTCCCCATAACTCCATCGGCGATAAGTCCATCACACGCCTCAAGGTATATGCAAACGAAGCACACAAGAACGAGGCTCAGAAGCCCGTTCCTTACGAATTCTGAGAAAGGGGATAACAGAATATGTATACAAGTGCAAAGCCTTATTTCTATGGCACAGGTAGAAGAAAGAGCTCTACAGCTCGCGTACGTCTGTATCCCGGTACAGGTACAATCACAATCAACGGTCGTGATATTGACACATATTTCGGCCTTGAAACACTTAAGCTTATCATCAACCAGCCCTTCATGGTAACAGATACAATGGGCAAGTTTGATATCGTAGCAAACGTTCGCGGCGGCGGCTTCTCCGGTCAGGCAGGCGCTATCCGTCACGGTGCAGCTCGTGCACTCCTTCTCGCAGACGAGACATTCCGTCCCGCTCTCAAGAAGGCAGGCCTCCTCACAAGAGACCCCAGAATGAAGGAAAGAAAGAAGTATGGTTTGAAGGCAGCTCGTCGTGCAAGCCAGTTCTCCAAGAGATAATTATTTCCTGTATTGGATTTGTTATCAAAACCCCGAAGCTGTTGCTTCGGGGTTTTTGCTTAAATTTGTCATTTTCAGTAAAAGAGGGAGCCTTTATGACATTGGACAGATCAAAAATATGCTTACTTAATGGCAATACGTTGAAGATTATAGCGGCTGTGGCAATGCTGCTTGATCATATCGGATATTTGTTTTTCCCTAAGATTATGATATTCAGAATAATCGGCAGAATAGCATTTCCTATTTTTGCTTTTATGATAGCAGAAGGCTGCAGATATACGAAAAGTAAAGTGAAATATTTTCTGACGATGACCGTTCTTGGTTTGCTTATACAGTTGGTTTACTATTTCTATAGCAAAAAAGCGACGTTTACAGTTATTATAACGTTTTCCATTTCTATATTGCTTATCTACGGCCTCCAGTCTGTAAAAGCAATAATTCTGGATTCGAAGAGCAAACTTTTCGAAAAGCTTCTCGTTGTTGAATTGTTTGCTATGTCTGTCGTGGCCGTATACGTGCTCAATCAGATCGTTTCCATAGAATATGGATTCTATGGCTGTTTGCTTCCTGTGGCGGCGTCACTTCTTCACAAACCTGCGAATATCAGTGACAGCATTTTTGAAAAGCTTGATAAGATCCCCGTTCACGTAGCTGTGATGGGAGTGTGCCTTGCATTAATGTCAGTTCAAAGAGGTTGGGTGCAACCATATTCTTTGCTTTCATTGCCTCTTCTTCTTTTATATTCCGGAAAGCGCGGCAAAACAAATATGAAGTATTTCTTCTATATATTTTATCCTGCCCATCTCGCTGTTCTTGAGGGAATACGTATGCTTCTGGAATCTGGTAAATGACAATTCGCAGAAAATACTGATACCATCCCTTGCTTATTTGAAAAGTATGGTTGTTAAAAACGTTTATGATAGGAAAGCCTTCCCGAAAGGGAAGGCTTTTCTATCATCTATAGTTCTTTTCAAAATACTTTTTAACTTCGGAATACTTTTTTACCCCATAAAAAGAATAGCTGCGGCTGAGCGGATATTTTGTATTGCCCAGTTTCCCGGTGGTGATCTCAAAAGACGCATCAGCTACTAGCGTTATTCTACCAATATTGAAAAGTTTTTCAAGTTTGCTTTGCTCATACTTAACACGACGTATATTTTTGAGTGTGATCTTAGCTTTAACTCCGTATCCTGCGCGACCAAGCTGATTATATTCAGTGAAACAAACACTGTCTTCGTTTGCTTCGATAGATGAAGGGTAGTCTCGTCTTATAAGAAAAAAGATAGCTATATTAATAACGATCATAATAGCAGCTATCCACCATACCAATTCGTTGATTATGAAAAGAAGCCCCATGGGGATGAGAAAGAAAAGGGTGTGTGATATTGCGAATTGATGTCGGTAGGCATCGCTGTAAAATAGAAACAGCTTGTTAAGTGTTGCTTTCATATATACCCCTGAAAATTTTATATTCTCATTGTAGCACCTTTTTTGTTGTTTTTCAACAATAATGAACGATATTTTATTGTGATTTGTACGATTTCGTGGAAAGTGCTTTACTTTCGCACAAAAAATTGATATAATACCTATAGCTTGCAGGTATTAACAAAATCGAAACAAATACCTGCTTTTTATTATTATATTATTTCATAAGGAGAAAGCTATGGAAAGCACAAAAAAAGAAAAACGACTTCTCAAGAAAGCCTATAAAAAGGCTAAAAGAAAAGCCATACGCCCTTGGCGATTCTTTAGTTGGCTGTTCCTTGTTTTGACAGTTGTTTTGGTTGCGGTATCAGTTGTTGTAGGAATGTTTGACAACACTATCGCACTTCTTGTTAAGGGTAACACCTTCTGGCAGCTTGAAAACAAAGATGCCAATGCTGTTTATTTTGAGGGAAAATTTGATTCTCAGGAGGAAAGACTTGAAGCTGGTCAGCAGCTTTGCTACCAGGTTGAAGCAGAAGGCGCGGCACTTCTTCTTAATAACGGTGCACTTCCTCTTGCTTCAGGAGCAAAGGTTTCCACACTCTCAGTTAACTCTGTTGACCTTACCTATGGTGGTACAGGCTCAGGTAACGTAGACGCATCCAAGGCAGACAATCTTAAGGCTGCTCTCGAAAAATCCGGTCTTACTGTAAATGAAACGCTTTGGAACTGGTACTCAAGTGAAGAGGCTGCTGTTCTTATGAGCGAGCTTGGTGCTACAGGTGCCGGTGAGAGTGCTGTTCTTGCAGGTCAGGCTCCTATTCTTGAGATAGACCACGAAAAGTATCCCGAGGATATTAAGAAGTCTGTTTCTGAATATTCTGAAGCACTTATTCTCACATTCTCACGCGTTGGCGGCGAGGGTTATGATTGCTCATTCCCCGGTTACGAAGGCAATGATGATGCGATCAATTATCTTGAACTTAACGAAAACGAAAGAAAGCTTCTCGCTTATGCAGAAGAGGTTAAGGCAGCAACAGGCGCTAAGATCATCGTTCTTATCAATACATCCAACGCGCTTCAGGTTGATTTCCTCAACGATTACGATGTAGACGCTTGCATGTGGGTTGGCGGACTCGGTATCGCAGGTACAAATGCAGTAACTGATATTATCGCAGGTAAGGTTAACCCCTCCGGTAGCCTTGTTGATACTTACTGCTACGATAATTTCTCCAGCCCTGCTATGCAGAACTTCATCGCTCAGACTTACGTTGGATTTGATGCGGCTAATCCTCAGGTACCCGCAAATGCTTCCACATATATGGTATACCAGGAAGGTATTTACGTAGGATATAAATACTATGAAACTCGTTACGAAGACGTTGTAATGGGCAAGGCAAACGTAGGCAGCTTTGATTACGCTGCTCAGGTTGCGTTCCCCTTCGGTTACGGCCTTTCCTACACAAGCTTCAGCTATAATGATATGGCAGTAAGCTACAACGAGGAAACCGATCAGTATGATATCACTGTTACCGTACAGAACGACGGCGACGTTGCAGGCAAGGAAACAGTACAGATCTATGCTCAGTCTCCTTATACTCAGTATGACATTGACAATCAGATCGAAAAATCTGCTGTTCAGCTTATCGGATTCGGTAAGACAGACGTTATCGCAGCAGGTGAATCAGAAACAATCACTATTAACGTTGACAGACGTGACCTTGCTTCCTACGATGCTAAGGGCCACGGCACATACATTATTGAAGAAGGCGACTACTTCTTCACAGCAGCAACTGATTCTCATAACGCAGTAAATAATATTCTTGCAGCTAAGGGCTATACTGTAGCTGACGGAATGGATGCTGAGGGTAACGCGGCTCTCGTTTACGGCTGGACAGAAGAAGAGCTGGATCTTAGCTATTCTACATCTCTTAACGGCACTAAGATCGAAAATCAGCTTCAGGATGCTGATCCCAATGAATATTTTGGCGAAGACACTGTTAAATTCCTTTCCAGAAATGACTGGGCAGGAACTTGGCCCACAGAAAGCGTTAAGCTGGATCTTATTGATTCTATGGTAACCGAGCTTACTGAAGGCAGATGGGCAACAATGGGCGAGGATTACTTTGAAGTTCCTGAGGAATGGAAAGAAATGCCCGTACTTGATGCAAAGAACGGCCTCACTCTTTACGATATGTTCGATATGGACGAGGATAAAGACGGCGTTAAGGCTGCAAAGGATTACGATGATCCTGCATGGGCAAAGCTTCTTGAAAATGTTACTATTGACGAACTCATTTCTATTGGTGACTGCTTCCACTGGAGACATTCTGTTCCTTCCGTTAACGCTCCCGGTTCCCGCGATGAAAACGGTCCCCAGGGTCTTACAGTTTCACTCTTTGGTGGCGGACTTGTTACTATGGAAGGCGAATCTGCAGAGGCTACAGCATTTACATCTGAGGACGTTATGGCGGCCACATTCAACCTCGACCTTATTTACCAGGTTGGTGAGATGATCGCAAACGACTGTCTTGATGCAAGCGTTTCCTGTCTCTACGGCCCCGGTGCTAATACACATAGAACACCCTACGGCGGACGTAACTTTGAATACTACTCCGAAGACGGATTCCTTGCAGGCGAAATGGCTGGCGTTGAAGTTGGAGCACTCCTTGATAATGGCGTAGACGTTGTTCTCAAGCACTTCGCCCTTAACGACTGCGAGCAGGATCGTCTTGGTCAGGCTGCATGGCTCACAGAGCAGGCTGCACGTGAAATCTACCTTAAGGCATTCCAGAAGGCTCTTGAAGAAAATGGCGGCAGAGGCGGTGTTATGACATCCTACACACGTTGGGGTACAACATAGTCCGGTATGCACCAGAACCTTATGACAAATATTATGCGCGGTGAATGGGGCAACAACTCCATGCACATCACAGATAACATTCTCGTATCCTACTGTAACGGAGCGGATGCTGTTCTTGCAGGCGGTGTAACCTGCTTTGATGCTATGCTTCCTTATGCAGTTAACGCTCTTACAGCAGCAAAGGACGATCCGGTTATCGTAAATGCTATGGTTGAAGCAATGCACCACGACCTTTTCACTATTATCAACTCTGCAGCTATGAACGGCGTTGGTCCTGAAACAACAGTTAAGGCTATAGCTCCCAAGCTTCTTTCTACAATCAGAACAGCTGCAACAGTAGTAGCAGTTCTGTTCGTTGCATCCCTCGCACTTTGGATCGTTACAGGTCTCAAGTTTAAGAAGAGCGAAGCATATAAGACATATAAAGAAGCAAAGAAGAATCGCGGAAATAAAGTAGAAGCATAATGGCTGATAAAAAGAAGCAGGCTAAAGCCTGCTTCTTTTTATGTGGGAAGCGATAGTGTAAATGGTAGGGAAATCGCCTTTGTAATTATCCGTTTTCACACAAATGATTGATTTCATAATATATCTATGATATAATGAAGCCATAACGACCAAAGGAGAGTATTATGGCAAAAAAACTTGGATTCGGGCTTATGAGATTGCCCCATATTGAAGAAAACGGACAGTCACGAATTGATATGGATCTTGTGAAAAAAATGGTGGACAAATTCATCGAACGCGGCTTTACATATTTTGACACAGCATGGATGTATTGTAGTGGAAAGAGTGAGGAAGCTACTAAGGAGTTTCTTGTAGATAGATATCCTCGTGATAAGTTCACGCTCACAACGAAGTTGCCCTCATATATGCTTAAAAATGAGGACGACCGAGATAAAATATTTAATGAACAGCTCCGCAGAACCGGCGCAGGCTTTTTCGATTATTATCTTTTGCACGACGTTAATTCCAATTCCATCAAAACCTTTGAAGAGCTTAATTGTTTTGATTGGATAGTTGAAAAGAAGAAGCAGGGACTCGTTAAAACCATAGGCTTTTCATTCCACGACGGTCCAGAGCTGCTTGACAGGATATTAACAGATTATCCCCAAATGGAGTTTGTTCAGCTTCAGATAAATTATCTTGACTGGGAGAATAAAGCAGTGCAGTCAAGAGCTTGTTATGAGGTGGCAAAAAAACATAATAAATCTGTCATCGTTATGGAGCCTGTTAAGGGTGGTATGCTTGCAAACGTACCCCAAGAGGTTGAATCAATGTTCAAGGCATATGATAATTCTTTATCCGTTGCATCGTGGGCTGTCAGATTTGCGGCCAGCCTTGAAAATGTTATGATGGTCCTCAGCGGAATGAGCGATATGGCGCAGCTTGAGGATACACCGGATATATGGAGAATTTTGTGCCCCTCTGTGATAAGGAGATTTCAATGGCACACCGCGCTGCAGATATGATCAATGGCAATATTGAAATAGCTTGCACAGGCTGCTCCTATTGCACAGTGGATTGCCCCAAAAATATCCCCATACCCAAGTATTTTTCACTCTATAATACAGACCTTCAGGAAAAAGATGCGCGAAAAGGTGGTTGGACAACGCAGGAATGTTATTATGAAACATTCACATCCAGTTTTGGTAAAGCATCTGATTGCATCAAATGCGGTAAGTGTGAAAAAATGTGTCCTCAGCATCTGGAAATAAGAAAGCATCTTGAGAAGGTTGCAGCGCATTTTGAGGTTTAAGAATCGAATTTAAAGGACACCGAACAGGTGTCCTTTTTTGACATAAACGCGAAGATAGCGAATAAGCCAAAGGAGATAATGATAAAGAAAGGGGAGCGGAGCGGCAAAAATTCCGCGCCTGAAAAACCATTTTATTTTGATAAATATTTAAAAGGAGTCCTGGGAACAGACAAGCGGCAACATATAACCTTACTTGAATACAGAAATGATTTGTGATATACTGAGAATAGAAAGGGAGGTGCTGATATGGGCAAATATTTTCTTCAGAACAGATGGAAATATGAGAGCGGAAAATTGGTGTATTATGGGCTCAGAAATGCCGAGCATATGTTCAAAAATAGGATTCGTCTAAACAAAAAGCAGGCTCGTATTATAGAAAGCCTTCCTGCAGAGCTTGGAGAAGCAGAAGTCAAGGCTTTAGGTTCTCTTTTTGGAGAGCAGGTGGTTGCAGAAAAGCAGCTCAAACAAACACCAAAGACAATGGAAGAAGCCACCTTCTGTAAAGTATGCTGCGCCAATAACTTTATTATTCCCGGTTTGGAATTTGATCGTGGCGGATTGTGTCCTATGTGTCAAACAGCGGAAAAAGTATCAAAGTTCCGCAGCATTGTTCCGCTTCTTGATGATATACCCAAGACAAAAAAATCCCGTTTTGACGTTGCCGTTTTCTACACGGGCGGCAAGGATTCCACGTTCCTGCTATATTATCTTGCGAAAAAAAAGGGACTTCGTGTGCTTGCGCTCACCTGGGAGATTCCGTATATGTCGGATAGTGCCAAGGCAAGCATTGAAAATGCAAAGAAAAGGCTTGAAAACGTTGAGTTTATCAGCAGAAGTGTAAGCGCTTCTCAGCTAAAGAAAATATATGCAAAGCTGTATGAGCTCAGCGGCAACACCTGTGCCTGTCCCTCCCTTGCCTATGTTTTGTTTTATCCCGAGCTTGTGGCGAATAAAGTGCCCTATTTTATGGCAGGCAACGAGCCCGTTCAGATGCTTGGACTGTATTATAATCATATGGCGCCGCCCATTGCCTATACCTTCTGGCAGAGCAAGCTTTTGCAGTTTGCTGTCAACGTAGGGCGTGTTCTCACTTTGCGTCTGCCGCTCAGAGCAGGTCAGTTTCACACCCTTGCAACCATGAAGCAACTTGCATATGGCGACCATTGGGCGAAAAGGCTTTCGGGATATACTGACGTGCTGGTTTCAAATATAGTGAAGTCTATTCATCAGGTGCCTGAGCTGCTTGAGCCGCTTCGCCGCAGCATAAGATATTCCTCAAGAACGGGAAATATCCCTGCTTTTGTACATATGGATTTTGACAAGGCGTGCGGAGGAAAATACGATTGGAGAGTGGTTAAGGACGAGCTTATCCGAGAATGCGGCTGGGTTGAACCTGCGGAGCAGGGCAAGGCTTTGCATACAAGCTGTAAGATAGAAAAGTGCAAGGATCATTCCCAATTTGTGAAATTCTACAATTGCCAAAGTGTGATGATACCGTTCAGCGCCATTGAAATATCCCTTGCCAGCCGAAGCAAAGCGCTGTCTCGTCAGGCGGCGATATATGAAATGGAAAACCTTTTGGGATTTTCTCTTGAAAAAATTCCCGAATGTGATATTATGTGCGGATTTCTGAGGGAAGAAAAATGACAAAGGTGTATTATTTCTCAGTGGGTGGTCAATGTATGAGGGTTGCGCAAAGGTTGGGGCAAGCGCTTGGCGCCGATGCGCAAAGGATACGGCGCGATGACAAGGAATGCTGTGAAACGGCGGTGGTTGTTTTTCCTGTTTATTGTCAGAGTGTTCCGACTCCCGTGAAGCAGTTTATTGTAAATCTCACAAGTGAGAACGTTGCTATTGTTGCGCTTTACGGTAGGAAAAACCACGGCAACGCTTTGTGGGAAGCGGCGCGCGCTGCAAAGGGTCGCGTTATAGCGGCGGCATATCTTCCGACGGGACATACGTATCTGGGCGAAAGGGAAGAAACGGATTTTCCTCAATTTGATAGATTTGTTGAAAGGATAAATAACCCACGTCATATTTCTATGCCGAAGGAAAGAAAAAGTTTTTGGGCGTGTGTTTTTCCTCGGTGGCGCAGTCGCGTCGGTGTGAAGATAAAAGCAAATAATGGCTGTAACAATTGCGGAGAATGTGATAGCGTGTGCCCTGTGGGTGCTGTCTCTTGCGGAAAGATCAACAACAAATGCATCAGATGCCTTGCTTGTGTTGAGGCGTGTAAGAAAAACGCATTGCAGGTTAGTTACAATCCGTTTTTGACTATGTATCTTCAGAAAGCAGAACACAATGATTTTCATATTTATTTGTGATAATTAAAGTATAATTCATTATCGGATTTCACAATAAAAAAGAGGTCTTTCGACCTCTTTTTTATTTCAGATATTCGCTTGCATCGAACTCACTTGTAACGTAAACGAGGTCGAGAAAATCGACGATGTGTACAGCCAGTTTTTTGCTGTCAAGATAATAGAACTGCATTTCGCTGCCATCTTCTTCCTTAATGTTCTCGCCTTTCTGGAGTGGCGGAATATGAGAATCCAGCTTTTCGCAGGTGGCATCAAATGCCTCTTTGTCAAATGTTTCGCTTATATTGTAATCAAATTTGAAATCTGACATCTTATCTCCTTATTTCTTCGCCATTGCGATCTGCTCAGGGGTTATGGGCAGCTCGTAAAAGCGTTTGCCCACAGCGTTATGGATAGCATCTGCAATTGCAGGCAGGGGAGTGTTGATAACAACCTCTCCGATGGACTTTGCTCCGAATGGGCCCGCTTTTTCATGGCTTGATTCAAAGGCAATATGGATTTTGCCAATATCCATTCTTGAAGGTATCTTATACTGCATAAAGGAGTTTTCATAAACCTTGCCCTTTGCGCTGTATGTGATATTTTCGGAAAGAGCCATGCCGATTCCTTGAAGGATACCACCCTCAGACTGAACTCTTGCGAGGTTGGGATTGATAGGTGTTCCGCAGTCAACGGCAGCGTAATAGTTGAGCACTTCAACCTCTCCTGTCAGAGTATCAACCTCTATTTCAGCCGCGCCAACCATAAAAGGAGGAGGAGAAAGAGGGGATGTATGGGTTTCGGTTACTTCAAGGGCAACTCTGTTTCCGCACATTGATGCTGTAACTACGTCCATAAGTGAAACAGAAGCGTTGTCACCGTTGGTTTTGTAAACTTCCTTACCGTTAAACTCAACCTCTGCGGATGTGCAGCCAAGAAGCTTTGCGCCAAGCTTACAAATCTGACCTCTCAGCTTAAGAGCACAGGTTTCAACTGCTTTACCTGTCAGGTATGTAGTACTGGATGCATAAGAGCCTGAGTCATAGGGGGATGCGTCGGTATCGGCGCCGTGAACAGTGATATTTTCAAAGGGACATTCAAGCACTTCTGCGGCAATCTGGGCAAGGATGGTATCGCATCCTGTCCCCATATCGGCAGCTCCTATAATGAGAGTGTAGAATCCGGTTTCGTCTGCCTTGAGGGTTGCACCGCCAACGTCGCAGTTGGAAATAGCGGAGCCCTGCATTGCCATACCCATACCGATGCTGCGTATTTTGCCGTTTCCCATATCTATCGCAGGGTATTTATTATCCCAATCGCTCATCTCGCGAACTTTTGCAAGACAGCGGTCCAGCGTGCAGCTTGTGTTTTCCTGCCCGTAGTATGCAGGCATAATATCGCCTTCGTGGATGATGTTCATCTCACGCAGGGTGATGGGATCCATATTCAGTTTTGATGCAAGCTCGTTTACGGCAGATTCAACGGCGAAAAGTCCCTGAGTTGCGCCGTAACCGCGATATGCGCCTGCCGACATAATATTTGTGTAAACAACGTCGCTTGTGAAACGGAAGGCTTCTGCTTTTCCGTAAAGGGGGATAGACTTGTGGCCCGAAAGTCCGACAGTAGTGGGACCGTGTTCACCGTATGCGCCTGTGTTTGAGAGAGTGTAAAGATCTATTCCCTTAATAATTCCTTCTTTAGTCGCGCCCAGCTTAACGTGCACTTCCATTTCGTGACGTGGAGTGGATGCTATCATACATTCGCGGCGGCTGAACACCATTTTTGAAGGCTTCTTTGTTTTCCATGTGACGAAAGCAGGATAAATTTCAGAAACTGAGGTTTGCTTTGCACCAAATCCGCCTCCGATTCGGGGTTTGGAAACGCGGACCTGAGTTTTTGAGATTCCAAGAGCATTTGCAATAATTCTTCTGCAATGGAAAACTATCTGAGTTGAGCTGAGCACGTTCAATCTGCCGTAAGCATCAATGGAGCAATATGTGGCAAAGGGCTCCATCATGGATTGCTGGCAGGCCTTTGTGTGATAAGTGTGCTCGATTATAACGTCACATTCAGAAAGAACTTTATCAATATCGCCTTCGCCGCATTCGTCGTGAGCGCAGAGATTGCGCTTGTTATCTGCTCCAACGGGGCAGAGCGATTCCCAGTTTTCTTCAGGGTGAACGAGGGTTTCGTTATCAAGTGCATTTCTGAAATCAAGAACAGGCTCATAAACTTCGTATTCAACCTTTATAAGTGAAAGAGCTTTATCAACTGCTTTTTCGGTTTTTCCTGCAACGATAGCAACCGTATCTCCAACAAAGCGCACTCTGCGGTCGATTATAAGTCTGTCGTAGGGGCTGGGTTCGGGATAGGTCTGTCCTGCGCAGGTAAAGCGTCTGCTATTCTGGTCAACGTCTTCCCAAGTGTAGATGGCTTCAACGTCCGGAACCTTTTTGGCAATTGTCGTATTTATGTTTTTGACCCATGCGCTTGCGTGGGGGCTGCGAAGCAGCTTGACGATAAGTGCATTTGAGGGAGCAAGATCGTCTGTATAAACAGGTTGGCCTGTAACCAGCTGCATAGCGTCCATTTTACGAACGGGTTTGTTAACTATTTTTGTCATCTCTG
>JAFXGC010000051.1 GCA_017513325.1 Clostridia bacterium | reverse complement strand
AGACCAACAATAAGCGAAGCCCAGACGCCTCATCACTCACTTCGTGACAGCTTCCCCCCGGGGAAGCCTTTTGTAACGTAAATTATCGTTTAGCTAATTAAGACTTCCCCTCCAACTTTCCGAAGGACAGTTGTGGGAAGGGGGACATCGTTTCACTAGTTGGATGAGGAGTCTGGGCTTAGTTTATGCAGAAATTTATAGCTGCAATTTGGGGGATTTCGCCCGTTGCGACGGGCGACCAAGGAGCTGTGCCCCTTGGATCTCCGGTGAGTATTAGGTTTTCCGCGCTCTGCGGAGCGCGTCTTAGGGCTCTGCCCTAATAATCCGCGACCTTTTTCAAAAAAGGTCGATAAAAACAACCTGACAATGTTTAGCGCTAAATTATCGTTTATCGCACGTATACATCATCGGTACAGCCTTTTATTTAACCCATTCAAAATCCCCCTTGCATTCTTTAACAAAATGATGTAGAATATCATATATTATATCTATAGGAGAAACATTATGGAACCTATACTTGATCTGCTTTCAAAAAACTGCCTTTATTCCACAAAGGATATGGCGGCTATGCTTGATATGACTGAAGAAGAAGTTGAAGAAAAAATAAATTCATATAAAGAAGAAGGCATCCTTCTTGGCTGCCAGGCCATAATCGACCACGATAAAACTGAGGGCGAACACGTTTGCGCTTTCATTGAGCTGAAGGTCAACCCTCAGCCTGACCGCGGATTTGACCGCATCGCCGAAAACATCTATCGCTATCCCGAGGTTAAGAGCCTTTATCTTATGTCCTCCTCAGGATACGACCTTCTGGTTACGATCGAAGGAAGCACAATGAAGGAGATCGCTTATTTCGTTGCGCGCAAGCTTGCGCCCATTGAAGGCGTTGTTTCTACGTCAACTCATTTCGTGCTGAAAAAATATAAGTCCAAGGGAATAATCCACCGTAGTCAGCTTCTTGACGAAAGAGAGAACTGCAACTGATGATCGATTATTCCAAAGCTCTTTCTCAAAAAGCACGCGACCTTAAGCCCTCAGGCATCAGAAAATTCTTTGATATGCTTGAAGGCAGAAAAGGCGTTATATCCCTGACCGTTGGCCAGCCCGACTTCGCAACCCCTTGGCATATCCGCGACGCAGGCATTGACAGTATTGCCGACGGCCACACCTTCTACACCTCAAACCGAGGCACCCCCGAAATGAGACGCGAGCTCTCCAATTATCTGGAGCGCCGCTTTGATCTTACATACAACCCCGAAACAGAGCTTCTTGTGACAGTTGGCGCAAGCGAAGCCATCGACCTTGCAATCAGAGCAACAGTTGACGAGGGCGACGAGGTTATAGTTCCTATGCCGTCATTTGTTTGCTACGACCCCCTCGTGCATATGGCAGGCGGAAAGTCTGTTGTTATTGAATGCACGGCGGAAGACAATTTCAAGCTCACTCCCGAAAAATTGCGCGCAGCTATAACAGAGCGCACAAAGCTTATCGTTCTGCCCTATCCCAGCAACCCCACAGGCGTTATTCTTGAAAAAGCAGAGCTTGAAGCGCTGGCAAAAGTTATTCTTGAAACAAACGCAGTTGTTCTCTCAGATGAAATATACGCTGAGCTGACATACGGCAAAAAGCATTGCTCCATTGCAACCCTTCCCGCAATGAAGGAAAGAACCATCGTTGTAAACGGTTTTTCAAAAGCATACGCTATGACGGGCTGGCGACTTGGCTATTCAGCCGCGCCTGAACAGTTGACAGAAGCAATGTTCAAAATCCATCAGTACGGTGTTATGTGCGCACCCACTGTGAGCCAGTATGCCGCAACGGAAGCGCTCCGAAACGGTGACGCCGATATCGAAATGATGAAAGAAGAATACGACCGCCGAAGAAAATATCTTGTGAAAGCCTTGAATGATATAGGTCTGCCCTGCCCCAAACCCGAAGGCGCGTTTTACGTGTTTATGCAGGTTGGTCATTACGGACTTTCCAGCGAAGAATTCTGCGAAAGACTGCTTGAAGAACAGCAGGTGGCAATCGTTCCCGGTAACGCATTCGGCCAGTGCGGAGAGGGATATGCACGCCTTTCCTACGCATATTCTCTTGAGCACCTCAAAGAGGCTGTTAAACGAATGGAAAAATTTGTTCAGTCGCTGAAATGATAAAAATCCCGCTTTTGCGGGATTTTTTAGTTGTAAACCTTTTCTTATGTAAAGGAAGGCTTTTTCGATTATTGTAACCAAGTCACAGAAAAGACATGAAAAAATGGGTATACTATAACCAGAAAGAGAGAATATCTCAAAAATATTTATCATAAAGGAGATAAAACTATGGCAGCAATTAAGATTTCAAGTGCTAACTTTGATGAAATTATAAATGGTGATAAACCCGTTCTTCTGGACTTTTTCGCAACGTGGTGCGGCCCCTGCAAAATGCTCTCTCCCATAATTGAAGAAATTGCTGATGAAAGAACCGACGTTGCAGTTGGTAAAATAGATGTTGACGCTGAGCCCGAGCTGGCAAGCAGATTCAACGTTTTCAGTATTCCCACACTGGTATATATGAAAAACGGAGAAATAATCACTCAGAGCGCAGGTGCACGCCCCAAGGCAGCTATACTTGCAATGCTTGATAATCAGTAACAGAAAAAATCCGCTAATTTGAAGTGACCCCCAAAGTTTAGACAAAATTAAATATTAAATAGTAAGCGAATGGGCTCGGT
>JAFXGC010000050.1 GCA_017513325.1 Clostridia bacterium | reverse complement strand
TTCATTAATACCTTTGCTTTCAAGAAATTTATATAAACTGCCACCTTTTTTTGAAAAACTTGCCGCATTATCAAGTATGTTTGCATACTTTTTTACTTCACCATCAAAATCAGCCGTACTTTCTACAAAATCAGATAACCTACCACTAGTGTGCATTAGACCGGTCATATAAGTACGGTACCTCTCAGCTTCATCTTTTCCCGTGATCGCCCCTATAATTGATCCACTTCCAACAAAAGGAAGAACTGCATATATTCTTCCCAAACTTTCCATTGCCGAATAAATCCCTTGATCAGTTATTTGAGCAAGTTCAAATCTTTTATCATTGAAAATAGACTTTACCTCAGAACGAAGCTGCGTTGGGGTACGTAATACTTCAACTTTAATTGTTTTATTAGCATGAAATTTTACACCCAAATTAACACTTGTTTCCTGAAAGGGAACATAATATGTATCTTTATGAACTATATATTTATCAGAACTAATTGAAAAAAGCAAACAGTTTAAAGACTTTATATAATAGCAAATATTCTTATTCTCCAATTTTTCTTCAACATTTGCTAGATCAGCGATATCTTTTGAATTTACATACCATATGCTATTATCATTTATCATTCTTAATGAATACTCTTTATCACTAACTACCGTAATTTCTATTTCCGTAACTGTTTGAGCATTCGCACAAACTACACATGACAATAAAAGAGAGAGCACTAAAACTAACGAAACAACTCTACTTAACCACATTTTTGTCATAATTAATTTTCTCTCCCTTCCATCATTTTAATGTATTCTGATGCAGCTCCACCTGTTAAAGCGTCCGCCAGATCAATATTATCTACTAATTCTATAATTCCGTTGTCTTCTGTCAAAATACACTCCACTACAATTTTATCTTCTACTACTGGAGCGGTCTTATTATCTATTTGTTGAATACAAAAACTATAAAAAGCATCTACATCAATAACATCTCCAAAACTGTCAGCCAACTTTAAAACATCTACGTACGTTACCTTTAATTCAGCTTTTCCAGCGGTACCAACATCAACTATTTCGTAAGAAAAAGCCTTAACAACAGCATTTGCATATTGATACGAAAGAGGCAAATTATCTGCTTCAATCAGTTCTTTCTGAACAAGATCATCTATGGCACTTTCTAATTGTGAATGACTTATATTCAAATATAAATCTGTATCAGCTGATGTTCCAAAATCGTAGGTTTCTATAGGATTTGCATCGCTGAAAGAAGAATCCTTATCACCACTCAAAACAGCCGCCAATATCACTATTAAAACCAAAGATATCCCTACTAAAATTAATAATAGTCTTTTTTTCATCGTTTTTCCCCATTCTTTGATTGTGTAATGAATATTTCATTACCATTGAACAAAAATTTAGTCCAATGTACATTTTTATATATACATATTAACATATTCGTTGTTTTTTTCAAGTATAAAATAAAAACTTATATCTTTCAATTGAAAATAATTTTTACAATGCAAAAAGAGCGTTGCAAGTGCAACGCTCTTTTCTCACTTAAGAGAAATTACTTTTCTTCTTCTGCAACCTTTTTGGTTGTTCTCTTTCTCTTGGGCTTTTCAGCGTCAGCTGCTTCTTCCTTAGCTTCTTCTGCCTTTTTAGTTGTTTTCTTAGCAGGAGCCTTCTTTGTTGCCTTCTTTTCTGCAGCAGCAGCTTCTTTTTCTGCAAGCTTTGCGGCAGCGGCAGCTGCCTTCTCTGCTGCCTTTATAGCTTTTTCAGCCGCCTTTTCTGCTGCCTTTGCAGCCTTCTTTGCAGCAGCCTCTGCTTCCTTTGCTGCCTTCTTCTCAGCTGCAATTCTTGCCTTTTCGTCTGCAACAAATTCTGCATAAAGCTCTTCATAAAGTGCTTCGTACTTAACAGCAGATGCGTTCCAGGAGAAGTCTGTTCTCATGCCGCGCTCAACGATGTTGTTCCAATCTTCCTTGAAATCGTAGAAGATCTTTTCAGCATAGCGAATTGTGTCCATCATATGATGAGCATTGTATGTCTCAAAGCTGAAGCCTGTACCTGTCTTTTCGTCAACGTTATAGTTGTCAACTGTGTCTTTGAGGCCGCCTGTTGCACGAACTATCGGCACTGTGCCGTATCTGAGGCTCATGAGCTGGCTGAGGCCGCAGGGCTCAAAGCGAGAAGGCATAAGGAATGCATCGCAGGAAGCATAGATCTTATGAGAGAGAGGTTCGGAATAGTAGATATTCGCAGAAACCTTGCCCTTATACTTATCAGCATAATAGCGGAACATATCCTCATAGCGAGCTTCGCCTGTGCCAAGAACAACTATCTGAATAGCATCCTGGCAGAGCTCATCCATAACGCGGTCAATAAGGTCGAAGCCCTTCTGGTCTGTGAGACGGGAAACTATACCGATCATCATAACGTCGGGATCTTCATTGAGCCCAAGCTCTCTCTGAAGAGCAAGCTTGTTCTTAACCTTTTCATCTCTGAAGTTATCAGCATTGAAGTGATATTCAATGTTCTTGTTTGTTTCGGGATCAAATTCTACATAGTCGATACCGTTAACGATACCGGAGAGAACACCGCTCTTTGCGCGAAGCAGAGGATCAAGGTTTTCACCGTATTCGGGAGTTTTGATCTCTTCTGCATAAGTATTACTAACTGTTGTAACTCTGTCAGCATAAACGATACCACCCTTGAGAAGGTTAACAGCGTTGTATGCTTCAAGCTTATCGGATGTGAAATATTCATCGGAAAGGCCTGCGATATCGCGAAGAATGTCCTTGCCGTAGATACCCTGGAACTTCAGGTTGTGAATTGTCATAATTGTGCGGATACCGCGGAAGAACAAATCACCCTGGAAGCTATCGTTGAGATATACGGGAACAAGACCGGACTGCCAGTCGTGACAGTGAATGATGTCGGGGCGGAAGCCGATAACGGGAAGAGCGCTGAGAGCTGCTCTTGAGAAATAGATAAACTTCTCAATATCGCCACGGATTTCGCCATAGGGCTTGTCGCCTGCAAAATAATATTCGTTATCAATAAAATAGAAGGTGATTCCGTCAACCTCAGCTGAGAGGATTCCAACATACTGCTTTCTCCAAGCAAGATCCATATAGAAGTGAGTGATATATGTGAGTTTGTCCTTCCACTGGGGCTTCATACAGAGATACTTAGGAAGAATAACGCGAACATCGTACTTTTTATTGTTGAAATACTTGGGAAGTGTACCTGCAACGTCTGCAAGACCGCCTGTCTTGATAAAAGGAACAGCCTCACTTGTTACAAAAAGAATCTTTTTTCTTTCCATTGGCAAAACCTACTTTCTGTATTTAATATTTTTATCAGGGGCATTTATCTGTTTTAATTTTATAACCTTTTTGCTGTTTTGTCAATAAAGTTATTATATTTTATCCCGCTTAACCTCTCTCCCTTGCAGTGACCTCAGTTCAAAATCCTGAAATATTACTTTAAAGCGGAATTTATATTATAAAAATGATTTCTTTTTGGAAATATTGATTATCTAAACAATAATTTATCTTCGCCAAATCTCATTGACTTTAATTGACACGGGTAGTATAATTAATCTGTATATTTATTTTTGTACGAAAAGGTACGGTTTAATGGTGGATCTACTTCAGCTTCAGAAGCATTTTATATTATCCCATCTCCATGAAGGAGATGTTGCTGTTGATTTCACAATGGGCAACGGACATGACACGGAATTTCTTTCAAAAACCGTTGGAAAAAGCGGAAGCGTTACCGCTTTCGATATACAGCCTCTTGCTCTTGAAAGTACTGCACGAAATCTGCGCACAGCCGGTTGCCCCGAAAACTGGCGTCTTATATGCGCATCCCATCATCTTGCGCCCGAATTTGTCAAGGGCCCCATAAAGGCAGGAATGTTCAATTTGGGTTATCTCCCCGGCAGCGGCAACAAAGCTCTCACCACTATGAGAGAAACTACTCTCCCCGCTGTTGAAAATGCTCTTTCAATGCTTGGCCGCGACAGTATTCTTCTGGTGGCGGTTTATCCCGGACATCCCGAAGGAGCGCTTGAAGGAGAAGAGCTTGAAAAATATTTTGCAACTCTTTCAAGATTCAAAATGAGTATCGGTAAATTCAGATTTCTCAATTCACCCACTTCACCATATTTTATGATAGCAGAAACCAAGTAAATAAAAAAACACTGAAAGGAGTGAGATGCTTGGATTACAACAATATGAATAAAAGAGCTTCTCGCTCTGCTTATAATTACGATAACGACAGAAGGGTTTCAAAAACTGTAAATAACAAACGCAGAGAAAATAACGCAGATTTCAGCGATTTCAAGAAAAAAAGACCTGTTTCGCCAAATCCGCAGGTGCGATATAGTGCTCCAAATCAAACTGCTTCTCACTCTGCAAGAAGACCTTCTCAAAATCATCCTCAGCGCAAAACAAATAATCCTGCTGAGTTCAATCAGCAAAGACCTCAGAACATAAGAAAGAAAAATCAAAACAGCAATAACAAAAACAAAGGCAAAAGAGCCCCCGCATCACCTCAGAAAAGAGGAGATTGGATCTATCCCGAGGGATACACTCCACAGCGTCCTCCTCAGATGAACAGAAGACCGGCTCAATCTCAGCAACGTCCCCATAATAAAACTCAAAGACGCCCTCAGCCCAGGAAAAAATCAGCTCCTGCAATCAGAATTCATATCGACTGGCAGAAGGTTGGAGCAATTTGTTCAGCTGTTTTGATAAGATTTGTTTGTTGTGTTATGGTTGTAGCTATAGCTTTTGCGGGATATTACTACGTAAATTTCCATACAGAGCAAAAGCCTCCCGTTGAAGAAGTTAAATACTTATTTGCCACAGTTTCAGGAGAAGGCGACAAACAAACCACCACTTATAATGAGCTTATATCAAGCGGAGCCCTCTCTTATGACAGAGATCAGCTGCTCATAAGCTTTTCGGAAGTTTCAAAATGGCTTGGCAGCGCACAGGTTGGAGACATATATTCAATGAGATTCGTTGTTGGCTCCGATAAAGAGAGCCAGACAGTTGTTTTCCACAATGCGTCGCAGGATGCCTTTGTAAATGGATGCCCCATTGTTATGAAGTGTCGCGCACAATTCAGACACGGCGAAGTTTGGGTGCCTGTTTCATTTATAAAGGATTACATAACAGGAATTGAGATCAAGGAAAAGAAAGATACTGTAACTCTGTCTTTAAACGGAGAAGAGCTTTCATTCACTCTTTCTCCTTCAAATCCCATTGAAGCTGTTCCAACTCCCGAAGATGAAGAATAATAATTTATAAAGAAAAGTAAAAAAATGAAATACGATCAATTATCTAATGAGCTTTCACAGCGAATTGAATACGATAAAATAAAAGAAAGCCGACCGAAAGTCGGCTTTCCCGATAATTTGGCGCTCCGCCGCCGTGAGGGACATGATAAACCTACGGTTTGGCGTCCTGCTTTTGTGCGCGACGTTGATAAAATCCTCCACTCCGCATACTACAGCAGATTTGCCGATAAAACTCAGGTTTTCTCCTTCTACCGCAACGATGATATTTCCAGACGTGCCCTGCACGTACAGCTTGTTTCAAGAATAGCAAGAAGCATTGGAAGCGTGCTTAATCTTAATCTTGATCTAATCGAAGCAATAGCGCTGGGCCACGATATGGGACATACACCCTTTGGCCACGCGGGTGAAAAATATCTCGATGAATTATACAGCGCAAACACCGGAAGACATTTTGCCCATAATATCCACTCAGCCCGCGTGCTTGACGGGATCTATCCCTACAACCTCACATTACAAACTCTGAGCGGAATAGTTTCTCACAACGGAGAAATGGAATGCGAGATCTATAAACCCCGCCCTCTCACATCTTTTGCCGAGTTTGATAAACAGATAGAAGGTTGCTATAAAGATCTTTCCAATTGTGCCAAACTTATGCCCTCAACCCTTGAAGGCTGTGTTGTGCGAATCTGCGATATTATAGCATATCTTGGCAAGGACAGACAGGACGCAGTTAAAGCAGGACTGATCGACAAAGAGGAAAACACTTTTGAATATGGCGTTATAGGCCGACATAACGCAGAGATTATAAATAATTTAAGCGTTAATATAATCGAAAACAGCTACGGCAAGCCTTATATCAAAATGAGTAAAGATTATTTCGAAGCGCTCAGAAGCGCAAAAAGGAATAATTACGAGAGAATATATCTTTCTGATGACGTTTCAAAGCCTCAGAATGAGATCATCAGACCTATGTTCTGCCGCCTTTATGAAAAACTTCTCAAAGATGTTAAGGAAGATAACCGAATATCTCCCATTTTTGATCATCACATAACTCCCGTTGATTCCTCATTCTATAAAAGAGATTTTCCCTATAGAGAAACTGATGCCGACACCATCGTCTGCGATTATATAGCATCTATGACCGATGATTATTTCGTATGGCTCCATCAGTTCCTGTTCCCCGACCTTCCGACTATTGAATATAAAAGTTATATTGAATTGTATAGGTGAACAATCAACAAAGCCTTCGCCTTTTGGCTTGCCAAAGGGAGAAGGGGGACCACGTAGTGGTGGATGAGGGTTAACAACGCAAAAAAGGAGCCATAATGGCTCCTTTTTTAAAACCCTAACTCATACAAATCCTTGATAACGCCCGTGTAAACGTCAACGATATCGGAAACACCCTCTCCTTTTTTCTTCGAAAAATGGCGTCGCCTTAAATCAATCTCATCACAATGAGAAATACCGCGCCTTCCGTTTCCACGATATATTCCTTTGAAATTACCCCATTTTACAGAATCCGGAGTTAACAGCCCGTCGTTTTCTCCTTCCCATATTCCAACAACCAGATTTTGAAGCCACATAAGCATATCCGACGTAGGATTTTTCATAACAAAAGCATAGCTCTGATAATATACACCACTATGGTCAGGATTATTTTTGTTAAAAAGCGCTGCTCCCTTTGTTGAAAACAAATGGAAAACTTTGTAGGAAGAAGGATTTTTATCCCCTGCCATTCTAAAGCAGATATCAGTGCAAAAGCCTGCAAAACGAACTATGGGATCGGGAAAACGAAGAAGCTTATCTACTGCCTTTGAACCGTTATGAGGAGTTGACATTGTTGTGAGCGATGCAACCTTATCTCCCATATTCAAGGTGGAAATTGCATATCTTGAATCAAGTCCGCCCTTGGAATGAGCTATTATATTTACTTTTTCTGCACCTGTTTCAGAAAGAATATCTTCTATGCGCTTTTTTAAATGTTCGCCGTTGGTTTCCACAGAAGCATTACTGTCCTGCTCGCCGTAAAAAATACTACAACCAATTTTTTCAAGCTCTTCAGGTATTCTTCCCCAATAGTTTATATATTTATTATCTCTGAAGCCCATACCGTGAACAAGCAGCACGGGATATTTCAGTATGTATTTCTTTTCCACAGTATTCACCCCCGTTTATTTTATCACAATGGATAATATTTGTAAATAGCATTGATTTCGGGAGATGGCGGAATAACATCTAAATGATGATTTATAGTTTAAACCGGTAGGGGACGGCGCCCTCGACGTCCCATCCTAATACAATCATACATTTTTAAATATTTGTTTGTGTTATATTTGGGACGTCGAGGGCTGTACAGTGCAGTAAGATAGTATACAGGTAGTGCAAGAGGATTGTATACAGTTTTGTGATAAAATAAAGGCAGAAAAATAACCGAAAAGGAGGTTGTTTGGATGCCTTGGAAGGACAAAACTGTGGAAGAATTAAGAAAAGAATTTGTGGAAGCCGTGAAGACTTCAAAAAATTTCAGTTCGCTATGCAGGGAGTTTGGAATAACTCGAAAGACCGGGTATAAGTGGGTCGAGCGATACAAACAACATCAATCACTATCCGATCGAAATCACGTCCCTTTGCACATCCCCGGCAAGACCTCTCCTGAAATAGAAAATGCAATCTTAAGTGTGCGCGCGGAAAACCCGGAATGGGGAGCTAAGACCATTTTGAGAGTTCTTGAAAACAACGGCTACACTGATTTACCATGCATTCGTACTGCCAACAACATCCTGCAAAGAAACGGTTGTATCAGCGAAGCTGAGTCAGAAAAAAGACGAGCATATTTGCGCTTCCAAAGCAAATATTGCAATGAATTATGGCAGATCGATTTCAAAGGAGACTTTCCTCTTTTGGACGGCAACCGCTGTTTTGCCTTCGATGCTATCGATGACTGTTCACGTTACTGTCTCGGAATATTCCCAAAGCATAATACGAAAGGTGTAATCGAGAATATGGAGGTCTTATTCAAGGAATATGGCCTGCCAAAGGCGATTTTGTCCGATAACGGGGGACAATTTGCAGGGTTAAGAGGCGGTTATACGCGTTTTGAACGTTGGTTGATGGATCTTGATATTCTTCCGATTCACGGACGCCCATTGCATCCGCAAACACAGGGGAAGATAGAGAGATTTCATCGAACAATGAAAAATGAATTGCTCAAGCGAAATGAATTTATGGATTTGGCTGACGCGGATAAGCATCTGCAGGAATGGCGAATAAAGTACAACGAGGTAAGACCTCACGAAGCCATAGATATGAGGTGTCCTGCAGATGTTTACATACCCAGCGACAGGAACTACAGCGCAACTGTAAAGGCGTATGAGTATAGTGGGATGCACAGGATTTTGAAGGTTAATTTCAAAGGGTATCTGCTATTTGATCGCAAGGAGTTTTATCTTAGTGAAACGATGACAGGAGCCGATCTTGAACTTCAGCACATAGGTGGAACACTTGCATGGCTGTGTTATCGAAATTACAAGATAGCGGAGATTGATCTGGCCACAGAGCAGCTTCTCAATAGAAGAATCTCGCGCCTGAAATGAGCGCCGCGCGCTTTTGGAAGCCTCACTTCGCTTCGCTCCGTTTGGCTTCCAAAAGCATTAAACGAAATACTAAATGTGTATACAATCCTCTTGCACAACTGTTTACAATCTTGCTCTTGACAGAGGGCGCCGTCCCCTACCGATGTGTATGATATAAAATGAAAAAGGAGCCATAATGGCTCCTTTTTTATTCTTAATAAGTAGGTGTGCTGAGTTTCCACTGGTCGTTTTCATAAACCAGAGTTATTTTCAGTTCCTTGTCTTCTTTTCCGTCAACAAGGGATTGAATTCTGATGGTTGCCATATCTCTGACACACTTTTCCACAACAATTGTGGAAAAGTCGTAAGTTCTGTTGAGATCAGCTCCTGTTTCTTTGATTTCCTTAAGCATAGTTAATTTATCGGTGTAGTCATCAATAAATCTTGCATAAGAAACACTTTCCATGTCTTCTGTTGAAATACCCTCAAAAGCAAGGATATACAGATGCTCGCAATAGTCAGCGGCATAAACCTCTGCCGTTGCTTTTTTTATATCTTCAACAGTTGCAAATCCGCAGGACGTGTCAACAATAGCATAGTTTGAAGCAAAACCAAGGCTGTCTTCTTCCGTTATGGGAAGTCCCTTGCCATAATATATCTCATTTATAACATAAGACTTTTCAATGAGAGTTTTTGCTGCCTCAATTATTTCTTCATCGCTGTGGGAGCTGCAGGAAACAAGTGAAAATATCATCACCACAGCAAGAAAAATAATGCTGATTCTTTTAATCATATTATTCCTCCGCAGGCACTTCTGCATTTTCAACTTCTTCACCAAATTCCTCTTCAACTTCTTCTTCCTCAGCCTTTTCGCTTGTTGTGAAGTTTACAAGGCTTGCTTCTTCAGAAAGACGCATAACGATAACACCGGATGCAGTTCTGCTGTATACGGGAATACCTTCTGCAGGGGTTCTGATAATAGTACCTGTGTCTGTGATAAGAAGCAGGTCATCGCTTTCATTGACAATGGAAATACCGCAAAGCTTACCTGTTTTTTCTGTTACGTTCTGGCAGATAACGCCCTGGATACCTCTGCCCTTGGCATCAAACTGACTTGCGTGAACTCTCTTTCCGTATCCGCGTTCTGTTATGAACACAAGCTGATTTTCAGCCTGCCATTCTTCATTGTTTTCAATTATAGCGGCTCCGCAAACATAGTCGTCATCACGTAGGCGAATACCTCTTACACCTCTTGCTGTTCTGCCGACAACTGTTACCTTACCTTCATTGAATCTTGCTGCAATACCGTTATGAGTTGCAATAATAATATCGCTTTCACCCTTTGTTCTTGCAACAAACACCAGCTTATCCCCTTCGTCAAGGTTGATCGCGATCTTACCGCCCTTGCGCTGATATGCATATTCTGAAATGGGAGTTCTCTTGATAACACCGTTTCTTGTTACCATTACAAGATAGTCTTCACCTTCAAAATCATCAACGGAAAGAATAGCCGTGAGCTTTTCGTCATCCTGAAGATCAATAACGTTTACAATGTTTGTACCCTTGGCAGTTCTTGATGCTTCGGGGATCATGTAAGCTTTTCTCACCTGAACCTTGCCGTTATCTGTAAAGAGCATCAGATGTGAATGGCTGTCTACCGTTACAACGTTTTCAACGTAGTCGTCTTCTTTACTTGTCATACCTATAATACCCTTACCGCCTCTTTTCTGAGCAGTATAAGTATCAGCGGGCTGACGCTTGATATAGCCTGCGTGGCTCATTGTGATAACGCACTTGTGGCGCTCAATAAGGTCTTCAAGAAGGATCTCATCCTGAGCTTCAACAATTTCTGTTTTTCTTTCATCAGCAAATTTGCGCTTGATCTCAAGCATTTCGTCCTTGATAATAGCCTTAACCTTATTTTCGTCAGCAAGAATAGAACGAAGCTCAACAACAAGAGCGCTGATCTCAGCCAGCTTTGTTTCGATCTTCTGTCTTTCAAGACCTGAAAGGCGACCGAGAGGCATAGTAACGATAGCCTGCGCCTGTTCATCTGAAAGACCTGCATTTTCGCTTGCTGCAAATTCCACAAGACCATCACGTGTTTCAAGATCAAGATTACTCGTTCCGTCACCCTTGAATCGAGCTTTCAGGTTTTCTTTAGCTGTTGCAGTGTCAGCAGAAGCTCTGATAATACTGATAACCTCATCAATGTTATCAATTGCAAGCTTATAACCTTCGTAAAGGTGAGCCTCGCGAAGAGCTTTCTTTAACTCAAACTGAGTTCTTCTGACAATAACGCTTTCCTGATGAGTGATATAGTGATTAAGAATATCCTTCAGACCAAGCACTTTAGGCTCGCCGTTTGCCAGAGCAAGCATATTCATAGCGCAAGTGTCCTGAAGCTGACTGTATTTATAAAGCTGATTGAGAATTATCTGGCAATTTGCATCACGGCGGCATTCAATAACGATCCTCATACCGTTACGACCGGATTCATCCCAGATATTTGTGATTCCTTCAACTCTTTTTTCCTTAACAAGATCGGCAATTGAAGCAACAAGCATAGCCTTATTTACCATATAAGGAATCTCAGTTACGATAATTCTGTGCTTTTCTTCTTCAACTGTTGCATTTGCACGGACCATAACGCGGCCGCGGCCTGTCATATAAGCTTCATAAATGCCGGCTGTACCGTAAATAGTTGCGCCTGTGGGAAAATCAGGTCCCTTGATGAACTTCATAAGTTCGGGAACTGTTGCCTCAGGATTTTCCATAAGATAGATAGTTCCGTCAATAACCTCTCCGAGATTGTGAGGAGGTATATTTGTTGCCATACCAACGGCAATACCGACAGAACCGTTTACAAGAAGGTTGGGAAAACGTGAAGGAAGAACTGAGGGCTCTCTTCTTCTGTTATCGAAGTTGGGAACCATTGTTACAACATCTTTTTCGATATCGCGCATCAGTTCATCTGAAATCTTCGCCATTCTTGCTTCAGTGTATCGGTAAGCAGCTGCGCCGTCACCGTCGATAGAACCGAAGTTACCGTGGCCTTCTACAAGAGGATATCTATATGAGAAATCCTGCGCCATTCTTACCATTGTTCCGTAAACTGCAGCGTCACCGTGAGGATGGTAACGACCAAGCACGTCACCAACGGTTGTTGCTGACTTACGGAAGGGTTTATCATGGGTGAGGTTATCCTCATACATTGCATAGAGAATTCTTCTCTGACCGGGCTTCATACCGTCGCGAACGTCGGGAAGCGCACGGCTGACAATTACAGACATAGAATATTCAAGGAAGGACTTTCGAACTTCCTTTTCCATATTGATGGGAACTATTTTCTGATCTGCAAACTCAATATTTCTTTTTTCGTCGCTCACTTTTATTTTACCCCATTTACTACTTTTCGGACAAATAAGCAGTTGTTTCTGCCGCTGCTTTTATAAGCGCCATTTCACAATCGCCGTCCTTAACGATTATCTCTCTGATAAAGGATGCAAGAAAACTGTCTCCTGCTCCCTTAAAACTTTTTATATTACCTTTTACTGCATCGCACATAAAACTTCCGTCGGGACCGGCATACACCGCTCCGTCAACGTCAAGTGTGCAAAGCACGGCTGTTTCTTCATTTCTGAAAAATTCAAGGCAGGCTTTAACTGCATCAATGCGAACGTCCTCGCCGCTGCCTGAAAGATCAACTCCCGTTAATTCCTCAAGCTCGCGTCTGTTTGGTTTGATAAGATCGGGAGTTGCCTTGAGACCTGTTTTAAGTGCCTCTCCATCGCAGTCAAGCACAACCAGTGCGCCGCTGTTTCTTCCTATAGTGCAAAGTTTTTTATAAACTGTTCCGTCCACTCCTGTGGGAAGACTGCCTGAAATTATAAGTATTTTTTTATCAGGACAGTTCAGCTCACTTTTAAGAACACCAACCAGCTCTTTGATTTTTTCCTCAGAAACAGGAGAACCTTTTTCATTTATTTCCGTTGCTGCGCCTTCGCTGTCAAGTATAGCAACATTACGTCTCAGTTTTCCCTCGCATTTTACCGCCCACACTGAAAGACCTTCACGTCTCAGCTCTTCTTCCATTCTATCACCGTCATCCCCAAAGGAAAACGTGAGAATAAGAGATTCTGTTCCAAGGGTTTTAAGTCTTCTTGAAACGTTGATGCCTTTTCCGCTATAGCGAAGCTCGCCCATTTCAACGCGGTTCAATTCACCTGCTTTAAAGGGAGAATTCATATTATAGCTGACATCTATGCAAGGATTAAGTGTTACTGTGATGATCTTCATAATTATGCGTCTATATTTTCAGCGTATTTAGCGTTCTTTTCGATAAACTCACGTCTGGGTTCAACCTTATCACCCATAAGAAGTGAGAATACTTCATCGCACATCATTGCATCCTGAATATCAACACGAAGAAGTGTTCTTCTTTCAGGGTCCATAGTTGTTTCCCAAAGCTGTTCAGGGTCCATTTCACCAAGACCTTTATATCTGTCAGCCTCAGCGTTACCGCCAAGCTCTTCGATATATTTATCTCTTTCTGCATCGGAGAACGCATATCTTTCCTGCTTGCCTTTATAAACCTTATAAAGAGGAGGCTGAGCAAGGTAAATATGTCCTTCTTCAATAAGCTGACGCATATGGCGGAAGAAGAATGTGAGCAGCAGCACTCTGATATGGCTACCGTCAACGTCCGCATCGGCCATGATTATTATTTTTCCGTAACGAAGCTTTGAAATATCAAAATCTTCTCCGATTCCGCATCCGAGCGCCTGTATGATAGGAATAAGGGATGAATTTCCGTAAACCTTATCAAGACGTGATTTTTCAACGTTAAGAACCTTACCGCGAAGAGGAAGAACAGCCTGATAAATACTATCCTTTGCCTGCTTTGCACTACCGCCCGCAGAGTCTCCCTCTACCAGATATATTTCTGTGAGTTCCGCTCTCTTTTCCTGACAGTCTGCAAGTTTACCGGGAAGAGTTGAACCTTCAAGGGCTCCTTTTCTTCTTGTAAGCTCTCTTGCCTTTCTCGCCGCTTCTCTGGCTCTGTTTGCAGCTAAAGATTTTTCAATGATTAGTTTACCGACTGAGGGGTTTTCATCGAAAAATTCAGCTAATTTTGTCGTTACAATACTATCAACGATGCTTCTTACTTCGCTGTTACCCAGTTTTGCCTTTGTCTGGCTTTCAAACTGAGCATCGGGAAGCTTAACTGAAACAACAGCGCAAAGACCTTCTCTGCAGTCTTCACCGGAAAGATTCTTATCGCTTTCCTTAAGAGCTCCGCTCTTTCTTCCGTAATCGTTAATAACTCTTGTGAGGGCTGTTTTAAAGCCTACTTCATGTGTACCGCCATCGATTGTGGACATATTATTTGCAAAGGTTACGATAGTGTCGTTATAGCTATCGTTATACTGCATTGCAACCTCTGCAGTTATGTCACCCTTCTGCGCCTTCATATAGATGGGCTGAGGATGGATAAGCTCAACGTGGCGATGAGCGTTCAGATATTCAACAAATGAACAGATACCTCCCTCATAGCAAAGGTCGGCTTCTATTTTATTTCCTTCGTCATCCAGTCCGCCGTTTCTTTCATCCGTTATAGTGATATTGATTCCTGCATTAAGGAAGCACTGCTCTCTGAGGCGGTTAAGAAGAACGTTATAATCAAAGTTTATATCTTCAAAAATCGTTTCGTCGGGCATAAAACGAACGTAAAGTCCGTGAGCATCTCCGCAATCTCCTTCACATTTGAAGGGACGAACAGTTTTACCCAGTTCAAATCGCATTGTATATCTCTTGCCTTCATAGCAGTTATCAACTTCCATCCACTTTGAAAGCGCGTTAACAACAGATGCGCCAACACCGTGAAGACCACCGGAAATCTTATATCCTTCTCCGCCGAATTTACCGCCGGCATGAAGAATTGTGAATACAACTTCAAGAGTGGGGATTCCCATCTTCGCGTGCATACCGCTGGGAACGCCTCGTCCGTTATCCTGAACCGAAACACTTCCGTCCTCATGAATTTTAACGTCTATTTTATCGCATCTGCCTGCCATTGCTTCGTCAATGGAGTTATCTACTATTTCATAAACAAGATGGTGAAGACCGCCAAGTGATGTTGTACCGATGTACATACCCGGGCGTTTTCTTACCGCTTCAAGTCCCTCAAGCACCTGTATCTGATTTTCATCGTATGCCTGTGTATTTACCTTTTCTTCAGCCATTTCATCTTTGCCTTTCTTACATTTTTTCTGAGAGAAACTTTTAAGGAAAGTTTCTCTCAGACTCTCTTCAAACCTTTTCAATCCTGATTTGAATTATATAAAATTCTAAAATTTTCGCCCCGCTTACGCGGGTTACCTTTTTTCTTATTTTCTTCTTTATTTTCTCCGCCGCCATAATGGCGTCGTTTGGAATTTTCTTTTTTATTTAGTATTAATTAAAATCCACAATGGATTTTAATTAATTGCTATCTCTCCTCTTTTCACAAGGATTTGAGATGCAAGTGTTGAAAATATGACTCTTTCTCCTTTTTTTCCTTTTGCCAGTATGAATGACTTTGGAAGTCCGTCGCCTGCAATGCTTGTTTCTCCTTTTTTCTCTGCTCTTCTGAGAAACTCTTTCATTGTTTCCTCGGTGTTCATATTATCAATATCGAAAATTCCGATTATATCTTTTTTTCGTACTATTACGTTTCCGCCTACGTGAAGATACATATTATTTTCCGTTCATTCTAAGAGGCATTACAAAGAGCATATAACGTACCTTCTGCTCCTCTTCCTCTTCGCCGCCGTTTGCCTTTTCTATGCAGATTCCCATAAGAGAGCCGTTCATCTTGAAACAAACTGTTTCTGCATCGTCGCAAGCTTTGAGTGCATCAAGCAGATATCTGCAGTTGAAAGCGATAACAAGATCTTCTCCTGTCATAGAAACGGGAATGTTCTCATATACGCTTCCGCCTGTGGATGCTGAAGTTATTTTAAGTTCTTTTTCTTCAAACTCAAGTTTGATATATGTTTTTGCGCTGCTTCCTCCAAGCTTATCTTCTGTTACGATCGAAGCTCTTTCTGCTGCGCCTTTGATAGAATCTGTATTGATATACGCCATTCTCTCAAAGTTTTCGGGAATAATTCTGCGATAGTTGATATACTCACCGTCAATAAGCCTTGAAAAATATGTGAAATCGCCTATCTTAAAGATAACGTGCTTTCTTGCAACCATCACATCAATGGTATCCTCTGTGTCGTGAACCATTTTAAGTATTTCCATAAGGATCTTTGCAGGAACGATAAATCCTGCTTCAGCAGCATTTTCTCCTACGTCTGTTTCTGCAACTCCCATTCTGTTTCCGTCACAGCCAACGCATCTCATTACGCCGTTTTCAACTGAAAAATATACACCGTTGAATATAGGCTTCTGTGAATTTACTGCAGCTGCAAATGCTGTTTTTGTTACAAGATCTCTGAAAACGTACTGAGGAATTGTGTAACACTTTTCTCCTGCAAGAAGAGGAAGACTGGGATAGTTATCACCATGGATAGCATTGATCTCAAAATAACCTGTTCCGCCTGTGATCTTTACTCTGCTTTTTTCATCAATTTCGATTGTAATATCTCCTGAAGGCATACTTCTTACTATCTGAAGAATGTTCTGACTGTTTATAATATACTTTCCTTCTTCGATAATGTCTGCAGCAATGGAAGTTCTGAGACCTTTTTCCATATCATAAGAAGTGATTCTGCACATTCCGTCTTCTTCACCGGGACATTCAAAGAGAATACCTTCAATTGTGCTTATTGTATTTTTTGCAGGTGCGACCGCTGCGGCAGGAGCAAGAGCGCTGAGCAAAACGTCACGATTAAAAATAGCTTTCATATAGAAATCCTTTCGGTTATAGTTAAAATAAAATATATAATAAATATTAAATATAGTAGTAGGGGCTGTTGAAACTGTTGAAAACTTTTTTATGCCTTTATTTCATTGCTTTTTTATAAATTTTTTTCAAAAGCACATTTTGGAAATCCTGTTGAAAAAAATTGATGTTTTATGAAAAAAACAGTGAAAGTGAAAAATCTGTTTTATGAAAAGTTTTCCAAAATTGAGTTTTTTGAGAAAATCTTGTTTAAAACTTTAAATTTAAGATCAATGAATTTATTTTTCAACAATTTTACAAGGCTGTGAAAATCCTTATAAAAATGGGATTTCAACAGCAAATCAACATAGTTTTGAGAGTGTTTTTCAAAAGCTTTTGAAAATACTGTTGAAAACTGTTTTCGGGTTGTTGAAATCAGCTTTTAACCTCTGTTATGATCTCAGTTATATCATTTGAAAGCTGATTATCGGTTTCAAGCAAGCTCTCTATATTTTGAATGTTGCTGTGAACTGTTGAATGATCTCGATTCATAAACTTTCCTATCTGAGGAAGAGAAAGATCAAGAATCTGTTTAGCTATATACATAGCAACGTTTCTTGCAGTTTTAATATTTTTGGTTCTCTTGGTTCCGAGAATTTCTTCTACAGTAACGTCGTATTTTCTTGCTGTAACTTCTATTATCTTCTCGATAGTTTCGGTTACGGGTTTATTTTCGTGAAGAAATTCGGGAATAGATGATTTTACCATTTCAAGAGTTATGGCTTTTCCGCTCAGGAAAGATATAGCTCCGATCTTTTTGATTGCACCTTCAATTTCACGGATATTTGAATTGAGTCTTTCAGCAAGGAATGTGAGAACATCAGGGGGAAGCTTTATTTTTGTTTTATCAGCTTTTTTGCTGATGATGGCAAGTCTCAATTCATATTCGGGAGGCTGGATATCAACAAGCATACCCTGAGCAAATCTTGTACGGATTCTTTCAGCCAGAGTGTACATTTCCTTTGGGGGACGGTCACTTGTGAGGATAATTTGTTTTTTAGCCTCTCTGAGAGTATCGAAGGTGTGGAAAAATTCAAGCTGTGTTGTTTCTTTACCTGATATAAACTGAATATCGTCGATAAGAAGCATATCAACTTTTCTGTATTTTTCTCTGAATGTTTCGGTGGTGTGATTTTTAATATGACCGATAAGCTCGTTCATAAAGTCTTCGCACTTAACGCACACGATCGACATTTCGGGATGCTCACTGTGAACTTTATTTGCTGCAGCATACATCAGGTGAGTTTTACCGAGACCGCTGGGACCGTAGATAAAGAGAGGATTATAATTATGCTCTCCGCCGGGGTCCTGAGAAACGGATGATGCACATGCATGAGCAAAATTGTTTGAGGTTCCTACAACGAAATTATCAAAGGTGAATTCAGGATTAAGACCGTGGCACTTACCTTCTTCTTCTGTTTTCAGAAAAGAAGCAAATCCTGCATTTTCATTTTCGTTTTCTTTTCTCGGATCGCAAATGATTTCAATTGCAGGGCAATATCCGAGAGCGTTTTCAACGCTTGTTTTGATAAAACCGGAAAACTTTTCTCTTATAACCTTGCGCTTTGTTTCCGTCGCGGTTGAAAACACTATTTTATTTTCATCATGTTTAACAAGGCGAAAATCTGAAAACCATGTTTCATATGCTGCTTCAGACATAGTTGATGCTGCTTCCATTTCAGCCTTGATTGTGTTCCACAAAAGATTAAGTTCTTCGGAATAATCGAATGCCATTTTTTCTCCTAAATTTTTATTACATTATTATTTATATATACACCATTTATTCTACCATATTTTAAGCCTTATTTCAAGGATTTTTTTGTTATTTTAAGGTATATTTATATGAAAAACGATCAAGTTTTTGATAGGGGTAAAATAAGCTTTGAAAAGATGTGTAAATACCCCTGAAAAGTGACTTAAAAAATAAAAAATATGCCCGGAAATTAATCATCCGGGCATATTTTTTATTCGCAAAGATCTTCTTCTTTAAGAGTGTTTACGTTTATTCTGCCGTGAACCTTTTCAAAATACTGAACGTTCTGTCTGATAAGATGAAGCATATGATTGTTCAGGTTATTGTTTTCTTTTCCTGCAACGTATCTGAGCTTTTTGTAAAGATCACTGTCAAGTCGAACTGAAAATTCTGATTTTTCTTTCATATTTTTTCTCCTGAGAGTATTTTTCTTATAATCAGTATAACATAAAAATGAGAGGAGCGCTATTGTATAAGTAAAAAAAATGTGATAATATAGTTATAAATATTAGATTATGGAGTTTTACTATGTTGACAGTTTCTCACAGCGCCGGAATAACAGGAATAGACGGTTTCATTGTCAATATTGAATGTGATGCTCTTTGTGAGCTTCCTTCTTTTGAGATCGTAGGTCTTCCGGATGCGGCAGTTAAAGAATCAAAACAGAGAATACAGGCAGCTGCAGGAAACAGCGGTTTTCCTTTTCCTGAAATGGCTATAACTGTCAATCTTGCTCCTGCAAACGTCAAGAAAGAAGGTAGTGCTCTTGACCTGGCACTTTTCTGCGCTTTGATGCAGGCAGGTGGAGTTATAAAAAGAAACGTTGACCTTAGTGATAAGTGTTTTATAGGCGAGCTTTCATTTTCAGGTGCAGTTTCACCTGTGCGCGGAGTATTGCCAATGGTGCTTGCCTGCCGTGAAGCAGGACTAAAACAGGTATTTGTTCCCCGCGAGAATATGTTTGAAGCATCTGTTGTGCGCGAAGTTGAAGTTTACGGTGTTTCAAACGTTACAGAGCTAGTTTATCATCTCAGAGGCGAAAGTCTTATGGAGAGATGTTATCCGGATGCTGTTTCTTTTGATTACAACGGAAGCAGCGGTTACGATTTTGCGGAAGTTAAGGGACAGGAAAGGGCAAAAAGAGCGCTTGAAATAGCAGCTGCGGGAAATCATAATATTTTGCTTATAGGACCTCCCGGTGCAGGAAAATCAATGCTTTCAAAGAGAATTCCAACAATTCTTCCTCCTATGACTTTTGAGGAAAGTCTTGTTACAACAAAGGTTCATTCTGTTTCAGGACTTCTCAAACCCGGTATGAGTCTTGTAAATCAGCGACCTTTCAGAAGCCCTCACCATACAATGAGTGCCCCTGCTCTTGTTGGAGGAGGAAAAAATCCTACTCCGGGTGAAATTTCAATAGCTCATAACGGTGTTCTTTTTCTTGATGAATTACCCGAATTTGCGAAAAACGTTACTGAAAGTCTTCGTCAGCCTCTTGAAGACGGAGAAGTTACCATAACAAGAACAGCAGGAAGAATGACATTTCCAAGCTCTTTTATGCTCGTTTGCGCAATGAATCCTTGTAAATGCGGATATTACGGCTCAACTCAGAAAGCTTGCACCTGCAAAAAGACAGATATTAAAAAATATCTATCAAAAATAAGCGGACCTTTGCTTGACAGAATAGATATTCACGTTGAATTGCCGGCTGTTGAATTTTCTCAGCTAACATCAACTGAAAAAGCTGAAAGTTCTGCCGAAATAAGAGAAAGAGTTGTTAAGGCAAGAGAGTTTGCAAAAGAACGATTCGGTGAAAACGGACCTAAATGCAACGCTGAAATGACGTCTTCTCAAATAAGAAAATATTGCAACATTGAGCCTGCAGCGGAAATGATACTGAAAAGGGCATTTGAAAGTCTTGCAATGTCAGCGAGAGGATACGACAGAGTTCTCAGAGTTGCAAGGACTATTGCAGACCTTGATAATAAAGAATCTATTTCAGCTATACATATGGCTGAAGCAGTTCAGTTAAGAACACTTGATAAAAACTATTGGTGAGGATAATTATATGGATTTTTATAGCTATTTTCTTCCCTCAAATAAAATAAATCTTGAAAACATCAGCTATGAAGCGCTTGAAAGCAAGCCTATTTCAAAAGATGAGCAAATAAAGCTTAATTGTAAAGATACTATTCTTGCAAAAATAAGCCCCGGAGGAGTTAAGATCAACTTTAACAGAAAGGTTGATTTTGAACCTGAAAGAATATTTGTTGTTTCTGTAACTTTTTCTGTTTTTCTTCCTTTCAAAGAAGGGGCGTCTATGGCTCTCGAATGGTCTAAAATAGACGTTGCGGGAGAATTCAGACGTGCAGGAGGACCTCTTGTAAGCGCGTTGATGTCCAGAGCTTCTCTTATGATAGGTCAGATAACGGCTGCAGCAGGGCAAAATCCGCTTATAACTGCTGCTTCTCCAATAAAAGCTCCTGATCAAAAGGGTGATAATTGATGAAAAGACCTACCATAAAGATACAATATGATGCTCCTGTGGCACTCAGTTTCGCACTTCTTTGTCTTATAGCTTTTTTAGTTAACAAGTTTACGTTGGGTTGGGCAAATTCTGAAATATTCAGTGTATACAGAAGTTCTCTTTCTGATCCTTTGACTTATGTGAGACTTTTTACTCATGTTCTCGGTCATACGGATTTTAATCATTTTTTCAGTAATATGTCCCTCTTCCTAGTTCTTTCAGCTATCGTTGAAAACAAATATGGAAGTGTTAAACTTCTTATAAGCATAATAATTACAGCGTTTGTTTCAGGTTTTATACATTTTGTTTTCTTTCCTGCTACGGCGTTGCTGGGGGCATCCGGAATTGTATTTATGATGATTTTCCTTGCTTCTATGGCAAATTCAAAAAATGGTGTTATTCCCGTTTCACTGATTTTGGTTGCTGCCATATATCTTGGAAAAGAAATCTGGGCATTGTTTTTAACAAATGATAATATTTCTCAGCTGACTCACATTATAGGCGGAGTTTGCGGAATTATATTTGGAAAATATTCTAAAAGGTAATAAAAATGTTTGATATAAATACATTTAGTAATAAATTAAAACAATATAGTGAAGGTATACCTGAAAAGTTTTTGAGTGATATTTCAGTTGAAAGACTTTATAAAATCTGCCTTGAGCTTGAAGAAAAATCTAAACTTTTTAACCTTACGGCCATAACAGATCCTGACGAAGTTATAAAAAAACATATAGTAGATTGCCTTTTTCTTGCTTCTGAAATAGAAAATTGGGATAAAGGAAACGGTAAAATACTTGATGTGGGAAGCGGAGCAGGATTTCCTTCTTTGCCCGTTGCAGCAGTTCTTGATGATTACAGCATGACTGCCCTTGACAGTACGGCAAAGAAAATTAATTATATCAAGAATACCTCTGATATTATTGGTGTTACAGACTTTGACGCAGTTGCATCAAGAGCTGAAGATGCAGCAAAAACAAATATGAGAGAGGCTTATGATATAGTGACAGCAAGAGCCGTTGCGCGACTTTCTGTTTTGGCTGAGCTTTGTATACCTTTTTTAAAGGTAGGCGGTTACTTTATATCTATGAAAGGTGCTGCGGCTGAAGAAGAGGTTAAAGAAGCTGAAAGCGCTGTTAAAAAGTTAGGATGTAAATTCTGCAAAATTGTACCTTATACTATTTCAAATCTCCCTGATAAAAGATTTCTCGTTATTTACAAAAAGATTTCTTCAACAGCGGCAATTTATCCACGAAATTATTCTCAGATTTCAAAAAAACCGCTTTGATTTAGTATTTACATTTAAGGCTGACAAAAAGATATATTATAGTCGGTGTAAATTCCTGCTATATTTCATTTTCCGGGTGATATTATTTAAAAGCAATATCGCAAAGAGAAAGGAATTTGAAATATGGCAGGAAATTTGTTTTTTGGAGGCCGTTTAGGTAATTTTAAAGATGAAAATGATAAAATCATCACAAAAGAAGAGAAAATAGTTATGATATCTCCATTTGAGATATCTCCTAATCCATCTCAGCCAAGAAAGTATTTTACAGATGAAGCAATTTACAGATTGGCTGACAGTATAAGAATACATGGACTTATTCAGCCTTTATCTGTGAGAAAAACAGAAAATGGGTATGAACTTATCGCCGGTGAAAGACGGCTCAGAGCACTTAAAATACTTGGAAAAAATGAGGTTCCTTGTGTTATTACAAACGTTGATAAGGAAGAATCAGCTCATTTGGCCATTATTGAGAATATTCAAAGAGAAAATCTTAATATGTTTGAGCAGGCTTCTGCAATACTGAATTTAATGAAGGTGCATTGCCTGACGCAGGAAAAAATTGCGGAACAACTTTCCTGTTCTCAATCTTACGTAGCAAATAAACTGAGATTATTAAAAATTTCCGATGAAGAAAAACAGGATATTATTGAATTTGGCCTCACAGAACGTCATGCAAGAGCTTTGTTAAGAATTAAGGATGAAGATGTTCGCAAATCAGTATTAAAAACGATAATAAAGAAAAATCTTAACGTAGCGTCTACTGAAGAATATATTGACAGGCTTTTAATTGAAAAGAAGAAAGAAAAGTGCGATAAGCCAAAAACAAAAATTATTATAAAAGATATGAGACTGTTTTATAACACAATTGATAAAGCTATTGAAACAATGAGAGCTACGGGATTTGATGTAGAAACGACTAAGAGAGAAACATCCGAAACAACAGAAATAGTTATAGCTATCCCAAAATGTTCCACGTGAAACAATTTAGGTTTATCTCTAAAAAAGTTGAAATGTTCCACGTGGAACAAAAAGCCTTATCTTAATTGATAAGGCTTTTTTATGTAAACCTATTTATTTTATTTTTAAAATGTGGTATACTGATAATATATAAATAAAAAGGAATATAGGTATGGCTAAATACAGACAGAATAGAATAAACGATGCGGTTGCACTTGAACTTGCAGTTATCCTTCGCGAAGTCAAGGACCCCAGAGTTTCTGATGCAATGATCACAGTTACAGCAGCTGACGTTACTCCCGATTTGAAATATGCGAAAATATATTATTCCGTTCTTGGTGCTGACGGTGACAAAGAACAGTTGAAACAGATATATCTCGGTCTTAAGTCTGCAGCAGGTTTTATCAGAAGCCAGCTCGCAAAGAGACTTAATATGAGAGTAACACCTGAACTGACATTTGTTGAAGACGGCAGCGTTAAACACGGTGTTGAAATTGCGGCAATTCTTAATTCTCTTGATATAACTCCTGCAGAAGAAGAGGACGAAGATGAGCTTTAATAAATTAACTATATGTGATATAGTTGAAAATCTTAAGGATTGGTCAAAAAATAATAAGAAGTTGCTGATCATTTCTCACAGAAGCCCCGACGGAGATACTCTGGGCAGCGCATTTGCTCTTAAACTCATATACGAAGCTTTGGGAGGGTATGCTCAGTGCACCTGCAAAAGTGAAGGCGCTCCTTTTCTGAGATTTCTTTACGCAGGACAGGATTTTATCACATACGAAGAAGGTCTTGAAAAGGATTTTGATAAAATCGTTTCTGTGGATGTAGCAGCTCCCGGTCAGCTTGGTGATCTCATTGCAATTAAAGATAAAATTGATATGATGATAGACCACCACGAACGCGGAGAGGTTTTTGCTGATTATTACGTTGATGGAAAAGCTTCTGCAGCAGGAGAGATAATTTATAAAATATACCAACTGCTGTTTGATGAAGGCTCAATAGAAAGCTCGCCCAAGGCATGCGCAAGAATTTATGCGGCAATTTCTGCAGATACGGGAAGTTTTAAATTCAGCAATGTAACTCCCGAAACTCATATGATAGCTGCGAAAATGCTTTGTGAAATGGCGAAAGAGGGAATTGATCATTCTGAAATTGCAAGAATTCTTCACGATAGCTATAGCGAAAAGGATCTTCGTGCAAGAAAAGTTGCAATAGATAACCTTAAGGTTGAATGTGACGGTGCTTTTGCTTACGTGGTACTCACAAAGGATATTCTGGATAAAGAAGAGCTGACAGACGATAATACGGGCTCAGTTGTTGATATTCCCAGAAGCGTTGAAGGTGTTCTTGTAGGTATTTCTATAAAACAGAACCTGGAAAGAGAAAATGAATACAGAATTTCAGCTCGTTCAAACAGCGATGTTGACGTTGCAGAAATCTGTGCTTTATTCGGCGGTGGCGGACATAAGAAAGCTGCAGGCGGAAGAATTGAGGCCGAAAGTGCAGAAGAAGCGGTCAGAATTATAACTGAACCATTCAGAAATGCGGTCATTAAACACTTGGAGGAAAATAATGTCCAGAAAAAATAAACCGGATACAGCCACAGGTGTTTTGGTTGTCAATAAGCATGAAGGGGTTACAAGCCATAGAATAGTTCAGATTCTCCGTCGCCTTTATGATACAGCAAGAGTTGGACATACAGGTACTCTTGATCCTATGGCAACGGGAGTTTTACCGATCCTACTCGGTCGGGCTGTTAAAGCAAGTGACTATCTCGTAAGCGAAGAAAAGGAATATATTGCAACACTTCGTCTCGGTGTAACAACCGATACTCTGGATACAACGGGAGAGATTCTTTCAACAAGTGATAATATTCCAAAGGAAGCTGCAGTGCTGGAAGCGGCAAAAAGCTTTATAGGTGAAATAGAACAGATTCCTCCTATGTACAGTGCAATTAAGATTGACGGGCAAAAGCTGGTTGATCTTGCAAGAGCAGGAGAAACTGTAGAAAGAAAGCCCCGTCAGGTTGAAATCAAAGAGCTTGATGTGGAAAAACTCAGCGAAAATGAATATAAATTTAGAATAGTATGCTCAAAGGGAACATATGTTCGTACATTGTGTGCAGATATAGGAGAAAAACTTGGATGCGGCGGAGCAATGAGTTCTCTTGTGCGCGTCAGAACGGGCAATTTTACCCTTGAAAACTCTGTAACAGTAGAAGAACTTGAAAATATGACTTTCGAGCAAAGAGTGGCCTTACCGCTGCCCACAGTGAAGCTTTTTGAGGATCTTAACACAATTTCCGTCAATGATTTTTATGCAAAGCTTATCCGTGGCGGCACAGAGCTTTATCAGAAAAAGCTTGGAACAAACTTTGAGGATGGAGAACTTATCCGCATTATGTATAACGGCGAATTTCTTGCTCTCGGCAGAGTTTGCGAGTTTGAAAAAGGCAGCGCGGTGAAACCCGAAAAACTGTTTATTTTGTGAGGTTAAATATGTTTGGTGATCTTGTTTTGAAAAACAGAAGCTATCGCAGCTTTGATATGACAAAGCGCATTGGCGAAGAAAATCTGAAAAAATATGTTGATCTGGCAAGAATAACAGCATCAACAGCTAATCTGCAGGCTCTTAAATATAGGATCGTACATACGGAAGAGGAGTGTGCAAAGGCTCTTTCCTGCACAAAATGGGCAGGTTATCTTAAAGATATGCAGATTCCTCCTGCAGACCATAACCCCACAGGATACGTAGTTATCTGCTGTGATACGGATATCACAAATAACGTGACAGCGTTTTTTAAAGATACAGGCATCGCGGCGCAGACAATACTCTTTGCAGCAGCGGAAGATGGCTTTGGCGGCTGTATGATAGGCAGCGTAGATGAAGCAAAAATCAAAAATGAGCTTTCTATACCCGAAAATATGACTGTGACATTGGTGGTTGCTTTGGGTGCGCCCGATGAAAAAGTTGAACTTACAGATTTTGAAGGGGATATAAAGTACTACCGAGAAAACGGAGTTCATTATGTTCCTAAAAGAAGTCTGGAAGATGTGCTGATTTGAAATTGACCTTCCTCATTTTATGGGGAAGGTTTTTTATTGAGAATATATTTTTAAAAAAGTTAAAAAAGTACTTGCAAAAGGTAAAATGATGTGATATAATACACAGGTCGTAAGACGAAAAGAATACAGGGGTGTAGTTCAGTTGGTAGAACGGCGGTCTCCAAAACCGCATGTCGCGGGTTCAAGTCCTTCCGCCCCTGCCAAGAAAAAGCCATTCGCAAAAGCGAATGGCTTTTTTCTTGGCAGGGCATATAAAAAGGACTTGAAGGGGAGCGGTGTTGAATGACACCACAGTGTGGTGTCAGATCCGCGACTGACCGAGGAGCGCAGCAAAGCCGAAATGAAAGCTCGGCTTTGCGTCGTAGCGACGAGAATCAAGTCCTTCCGCCAAAAAATCCAAGTCGAAAGACTTGGTTTTTTCTTGGCAGGGCATATAAAAAGGACTTGAAGGGGAGCGGGAATGAATGACAGTCCGGTGGACTG
>JAFXGC010000003.1 GCA_017513325.1 Clostridia bacterium | reverse complement strand
GGCGGCTGAAATATTATCAACGGGAGTTCCCGTTCCTTCGTCGTGATTGCCGATGGCGCAGATGATATCCGCGATCTCATCGGGTTCCATTCCCATATTGCTGAGAATACGGAAAGCAAGTACCGCTCCGCTTTGGGAGTGTTCGCTGCGGTTGACAACGTTTCCGATATCGTGCATATATGCCGCTATTTTTCCAAGCTCGATTTCTCTTGCGGTTGCTCCTGTTTCGCTGAGGATATATCCAACTGTTTCTGCAACCTTACCAACGTGGGCAAAGCTATGTTCTGTATATCCAAGTGCGTTGAGGGCAGCATCAGCCTTCTTTATATATGTTTTGATGGCTTCGTTATGTTTGATTTCGTCGTATGTTACCATATAGAAGCTCCTTTTCGTTTTTTCTAATTATATCTCACTAAAAAGCGCCTTGTCAAGTCGTTGACAAGAGTGGAAATATAGCGTATAATGTATGTATTATTTTGAAGGGAAATCCACGTTGTTATGAAAAAAAAGCCCAACTATAAAGCAGAAAAATATATGATAGGAGCAGCAATTGCGCTGATTATTATCGCATTTGCAGGAATTGTATACGTTGTTCTTGATTCCACAGGTATTATAGACAATATCGTTTCAGGTGAGCCTGAGCAAACAACAGAAGTTGACACCACTATTCCCACAGCGGTTATAGAGCATGAGGACGTTGAAGAAGTTACCAATGCTGACGGAACACCCAAGAGAGTGGTTTACTATAAAGATAACGTTTATGACGGAAGCATAGAATATGTTTATGACGGCGCAACTGTTTACGAAGTTCATTTTGATGCCAAGGACCAGCTTGTTAAAAGCATAAAGAAAACCATAAACGAGGTTGGAAGCATCGTGTATGAATCTCACTCGGATGCAGATCAGATGCTCACAGAAGTTGAGATTACATATTATGACGATCTTGTAACAGCATGGAAAAAGCTTACTACAGACCATACCGGAGATAAAGAGATAGCAACTAAAGAGATTTTTTCAGAAGACAGTCTTTTGATAGAAAAATACGTGTATGAGGATTCTGTTGAAGTAAGCCACGTTGTTTACACATATGATGATAATGGCGAAATTGTCAGTGAAGAGGAGATCCTTAAATGAAAAAGCTGATAATTTTTCTCTTGGCTGTTTCTTTGTTGCTTTGCTCATGCAATAAAACAGATAATCAGAATAAAGACAATGAAACCACAGGCGTTGTTGACGGATATGTTCACGATTATGACGAAAATGACCGACTTGCGCTGACGGTTCAATATAAAGACGGAGCAGAAGTCAGCCGTATTGAATACAGTTATGACTCAGAGGGCAATCTTGTTCTTTTGAAAACAACTGCTGACGGTCAGCTTGTTCAGACTATCAGCCATGAGTATGAGAATAACGTGCACGTAAATTCAACAAAAGAATTCAAGGACTTTGCCTCAGGAATAATCTGCCGCGAGTACAGTGAGTTTGACGGTGACGGAAAAACCACTTTCACAGAGTATTTTGAAGACGGACAGTGGGTCGGACGCGAAAACTATACGTATGATGAAAATGAAGACCTTGTCAAGAAAGAAACTGTTGATAAAGATGGCAACGTGCTCACCCACGAGGAGTATACCTACAATCAGGTCAATCAGATAATCAGAACTGATTGCTATGAGTTTGGCAGTCTTGCTTTCTATTATATCTACAAGTATGATAATATGGGAGATATGAGCAGCGCCACAAAGTATGATCCAAACGGAAACGTGATTGAAGAAACCAAACAGTGAAAAAAAGAGCTGTGATCTGAAAAGATCACAGCTCTTTCTTATATGCGGAAAAGTATTATTCGGGGTGATTAAAAAATAACAGATAAAAATTCGGATCCCCACTTGACAAGGTGGTCTACTTGTGATAGACTACAAATACAGAAAGGTCTACTATAGATAGACCAAGGAGGTAAATATGGAAGAGATAAGATTGGGCGTAGTTGAAGCGAAATTTGCTGATATAATATGGAAACACGAACCGATTTCATCCGGAGAGCTGGTGAAAAAGTGCGCTTTGGAGCTTGATTGGAAAAAATCAACCACATATACAGTGCTTAAAAAGCTTTGCGAGCGCGGAATATTCAAAAATGAGGGCGGTGAAGTTTCGTCTCTCATTTCCCGTCAGGATTTTTATGCTCTTCAAAGCGAAAAATTTGTTGACGACACATTTGGCGGCAGTCTTCCTGCGTTTTTTGCGGCCTTCACAAAGAGAAAAGCTTTGTCAGCGGAGGAGATTGCGGAGATACGCCGTATGATCGAATCATATAAGGAGGATTAACAATGGAAACCGTTTTCTTAAAACTTCTTAATATGAGCATTTCGGCAGGCTGGCTTGTGCTTGTTGTAATAGCTGTGCGTTTTCTGTTTAAAAAGGCGCCAAAGTGGGTTGTGTGTTTGCTTTGGGCAATGGTTGCTCTGCGACTTGTTTTTCCTTTTTCAATTGAGAGCGCGCTGAGCCTTATACCGAGTGCCGAAACAGTGCCGGATGAATTTTTGTTTCCGGGAATTCCCGAGGTGCACACGGGGGTAAACTCACTTAACAGCATTATTAACCCTATAATCGGTGAAACACTTGCTCCAAATCCTATGACCAGCGCTAATCCTTCTCAGATACTGACAGCTATTGTAAGCAGGGTTTGGATTCTTGGCTTTATCGTAATGGTTTTGTATGCGGTCATCAGCTATTTACGTATTCGTTTCAAAGTGAGGATATCCGCGCCTAAAGAAAAAGGGATTTATATAACCGACGGAATAAACACTCCGTTTATTCTCGGTGTCATAAGACCAAAAATATATCTCCCGTCTGAAATGGCAGAAGATAATACCGACTATGTTATAGCCCACGAAAAAGCGCATCTTTCTCGTCTTGATCATTTGTGGAAGCCTCTCGGATATCTGCTTCTCAGCATTTATTGGTTCAATGTGCTTATGTGGGTTGCATATATATTGCTTTGCCGCGATATTGAAGTTGCCTGCGATGAAAAAGTGATCCGCAGTCTGGGAGAAGAAAATAAAAAGGCTTATTCCGAGGCGCTTCTTTCCTGCAGCGTGCCCAGAAGAATGATCGCTGCTTGCCCTCTTGCTTTTGGCGAGGTTGGGGTCAAGGCGAGGATAAAGAGCGTGCTGAATTATAAAAAGCCGGCATTCTGGATAATCATCGCAGCTCTTGTTGTGTCTGTGGTTGTGGCAGTTTGCTTTTTGACAGATCCATCCACCAAAAATATTCCCGACACGGTCAGAATCGTTGACAGCGGCAGTGATCTTGACGGCATTTCAATAGAGATAAAAGAAATAGACCTTAATGGTGCTCAGCCTTATATTGAGGTTGTGTGGAAAAATAAAACAGCTAAGAATATAACCTTTGGCGAACAGTTTGATATTCTCAGAAGTGAAGACGGCAAAGAAGAATGGAAAAATTGCAGAGCAACTGAACCGGTGTGGCATGCTATTGGATATATGTTATCCCCCTTTGGACAGGTCGAGCGCAAATATAACATCTTTCACATTGATATGTCTGAGGAGGGGCTCTACCGTTTTGAAGTTGACTGTTTCGAGGACGGAAAGAACGAAGAAAATATAAAGCTGTGGGTTGATTTTGAACTGAGCGAAGGTATTCCTTTCACAACAGTCAAGCAGTATAAAGCATCAGAGCTTATATATGACAGTCCTATATATTCTTCAATAATAACACCTGATATGGCGCCTATGTGGAAGATTTCCGTTGTTTCGAACGATCTGTTTCTTGAGGAAATGGGACCGACGGATTATAATTGGTTTGGACTTGGCGCAATGGTTGAAACCACTCTTACCTACACAAACTTCGACAGCAGACTTTATGAGGCGCCCTCTTTTGAGGAAGGCTATTCTGCGCAAATCCTGAAAAAAGAGAACAAGAGGGCCTGGGAGGGCTCGTTTGATTCGGGCCACAGCGCATACAATATCTATATGGTTCTTGAGCAGAAAAACGGCGATATGTTTCTATGTATGGGCATAAGGGATTTAACGGATGCTGAATCAACAGGTTCATACAGATGCATTTTCAAGCTTGAAAGCGTAGATGTGGGTATAGAAGAAATTGTAGAAGAGCGTCCTGCTCTTGTTTATGACGGCAAGTTTTATCTGGATATAAACTGTCCCGAGTCAAAGCTTCCCGCAGGGCTTATTTGCGCAGGCAAACTCACTCCCGAAATGGCACACAACACAGGTCTTGAAGGGATGAAATATTATACCGACGGCAACGAAGAAGAATATTTTTACGTAGAGCACGATGTTGAGGGAAAAACAGTGTACAAAATGTGGGTAGCTTCAAGAACAAGCAGCGTTATAGGAACTGCTCCCATCGTATACGTTTGTATGGAAACCGTTGATTTTATGTCACCAACAGTATCCCTTTATCCTTATCTCAAAAAGTTTATGTTTTCCTTTTCGGGATTTTCAAGTAATATCCCTATGGGAAGATATGAGATAACCGAGGAAAAGCTCACGCTTTATGATGAAAACAGCGACGACGTGTACGTTTTCAAAGTAAACGGAAACAACATCTATTTTGATGCTGAAAATTCAGCTGAAATTCCGAAATACAAATATTCCCAAAACAGTCAGCCACAGTATCCCTTTGAGGACGGAGCAAGATTCGGCCGTGGGTTCGGTTTGCAGAGTTCATATAACAGCCTGACGACCACAGGCGAGGGCGATATTGACGGCGATGGAAAAAAAGAAGTCCTTGAGATCGGTCCCGGTCCCACGTCGGGAATATATACCTTCACCGTAACCGCAACGGAAAACGGAGAAAAAGAATACTTCAACATTTTTCAAAGTGATTATTCTTACGGTTCATTTTTCACTGACAGCAATGGAAAGCTGTTCTTTCGCGCAGAATCGTTTATCATGATTGACACTCAGGTGGTTCATATTTATGAAGTAAGCGTTGAGGATGGAAATATAGTTCTCAGCGAAAACGGTGAAAAAATGGCGTATTGGGGAGAGCAAGGGCTTGATTCAAGCTGGCTGACAAGGTACGAAGAATAAAAACATTAAAGATCGTAGGGGCGACCTGCGGTCGCCCGTTATCAAACTATAAGAGTGTTGACGGGCGACCGCAGGTCGCCCCTACGGATGCTTTTGGAGTTTTATTTTATTAATTGTTTCGCTCTTTTTATAAGGGCGTTTTTTTCGTTTGCGGTTTTATCTTCAATAACGTTGTAAAGAAGCTTATTGAGAATTTCTCCTATCTGCTTTCCCTCGGCACCGAGCTCTGCAATATCTTTTCCGTTAATATCAAGCTGAGAAACTGAAAGGCAGCAATCTGTTGCCTTAAGCTCGTTTATTATCTTTTCGCTTTCATTAAGGTAGTCAAACTGATGATGATAAACGGGGTTTTGCGCCGCAAGGTCGGCGCGGCGGATAGCCATTATATCATCAGTATCCACATCAGGGTTTTTGGCGAGATATTTTTTCAGAGCCTTTTTGTTGGCTTCGGGGCGCACATCGTGCAGTTCAACCAGACGGCAGACGGTGTTAATGGTTTTGTTGTCCATTTTCAGCCGTTTCATTATGTCTCTTGCCATAGCAGCGCTTTCTTTGGGGTGACCGTAGAAATGGCCTACTCCCTTTTCATCTGTTGTCATCATTTTTGGCTTGGCAATATCGTGAAACAGCGCCGCCAATCTGAGATGAGCTTTGGGCGGAGTTGCTTCCACCACTTTTACGATGTGGGTATAAACGTCATAAATATGATGTGGATTTAGTTGATCCAGTCCTATGGCAGCCTGCAGTTCCGGAATGATAAGGCAAATAACGTCGCTGTATTCTGTAAGGATACGTGCTGCAGCCTTGCCGCAAAGCATTTTTGTCAGCTCAACCGCTATTCGCTCAGCGGATACAAATCGGAGCAAATGCCTTTTTTCTTTTACTGCATCGGAGGTCTTTTTCTCGATTTGAAAATCAAGAGTTGCCGCGAAACGCAGGCAGCGCAGAATTCGGAGGGCATCCTCGTCAAATCGCTTTTCGGCATCGCCAACGCAGCGGATCATATGTTTTTCAAGATCAGCCGTTCCGCCGAATAGATCTATAAGACCTCTCTTTTCACTATAGGCCATAGCGTTCACAGTGAAATCTCTGCGGCAAAGATCCTCTGAAAGCTTATCTGTCAAATTAACGCTGTCGGGGCGACGGTGGTCTGTATATTCACCGTCACAGCGGAAGGTGGTCACCTCAATGGGATTGCCATCCGCTAAAACCGTCACTGTTCCGTGCTTGATTCCCGTTTCTATGATCCTGTATCCCGCCAACGCCGCTTTCACCTCATGGGGCTTTGCAGATGTTGTAACGTCATAGTCAAAAGGTTCTGTTGAAAGGAGAGCATCGCGAACACATCCACCCACAATATAAGCTTCAAAACCACAGGCTTCAAGACGGTTTATAACTGTGCTCACATACGTCGGTATTGGTATGTTCATAATATCCCCTCCTTTCTCAGTTGGTTTTTTTGTTTAATTCCTCGTCTATCCAACGGAATCTTTGTTCTATAAAGTTCTTGAGAAATTCAACCTGTTTCTCATATGTGTCATATTCAACCATATATTCAGGCTGCAAAGTGACCTTCTGTCCAAGTGTGTTCCATTTTTCGAAATTATATTCGGCAGAAGGAGCAACCATCGCACCGGCGTTTTCCACAGCTTCCATTGAGCAGGTATACAGTTTATCTTTTATCTGATTCCAACGGTGTCTTAGCTGCATAACAAAGGCATCGTCATTCATAAGATAGCACATCCAGTTATCGTATACATACTCATATTCTGTTGAAAGGCAACACCACGCGCTGTAATTTTCGAAATCCGTTGCGCTGTTGCCATATGCTATATCAAAATCCCACATAGGCCCCATTTTTATTTTGCCGCCATGGTCCTTTTTCATATAAACGCTTCGTCTCATAGCTCCGTCGGAGTTATAGGATAATTCTGTAAGGATAAACCAATCTATAAGAGCGTCAACGTCTATAAAATCAGTATATCCGGTGCATTTTGCAACTGTTTCATCTGCAAGAGCAAAGTAGTTTTCAATGTAGGATTTGTGTTTTTCTGCAAATGATGATCCGCTGGGCTCGATCACTTCAATGCAGTTCATATATTTGGTGGAAAAGGAGTTTGCACTGTCTTCATTGTACGTGCCGCCTATCTCCAGGAAAAATCCGGTGTCAACAGATCTTGAATCGCTTAAAAGTTCAGCTCTTGATTCTGAAACCTCGATCTGCTCTCCCAGAGAATAAACTCCCACGTATTCTCCGTTTAAGAACACGTCAACGGGATGTTGAGTTGCATAGCAATCCATATTGTCAAGAATCTTTGCGCTTTCCAGAGCAACGTAGTTTCTTATAAGAGATTGGTCGGCATAATTGGCAAGAAGCACCCAATTTTTGCCTTCGCAAAGTCCAAGCAGCGAAATGTCACTTTCAAATTTCAATTTGTAGGGCTTTTTATCAAACCAGCTCCAGGTGGAATTTCCTCTTCCCTTTATTCGAACGTCGGTTTTTGCGGTTGCGGGAAGATCGGTTGAAAAATCGTTTTCCACAGCGATTTTTGCATCTATATAGTTATCTTTGTCCTCAATGGGAGTTTTGTTTTCTGTTTCAATAACAACAACGGGAAGCTTTGTTTCAACTTTTGTTTCAATGCGGTATTTCCTTTCGCCGCCCTTTTGATCTGTCACGGTCACGTAAGCGCCGAGATTTCCTGTCAGGTCAATGCCTCCGTGCTCACCTTTGCTTGCAGGATCGATCGCAACTTCTCCGCCGTCACAATCGAAAACAAGCTCAGCGTTCTTCAGCGCAGACGGAGCAACCACCCCATTGACAGTTGCACTGAGAACGTTTTCTTTGACTTTCCAGCTAATGTTGTTTGTTAAAAGAACGCCCTCTGCTTTCAGTTCTGCGTCGGTGATAGAGGCTTTTCCGCTTCCGCCGAGAACGTAATCTTTAAGATTGTAGCCGTTGAAGCTTTTAACGTTGAATTTATCTGCCGCTTGATCAAGTCTGCACGAATTTTCCCATTTTATATTACATCTTCGTGCATTAATATTGATCTTTCTGTAATCAAAGTCGCCGAAAAGTTCGATCTCACCTTTTTTATCCGTATCAATTGAAAACTTTTCTGTTTTTTTGCAGTTGGTTTCAATTTTTATTCTGCAGGGAAAATTAATAATAAAAGGTTCGTTGAAGCAAACGTTTGTGATGATAACGGTTTCTTTATCCGGTTTAAAATAAAGAGGTAATGAAATCAGCTCTCTGAGTTCTTCAATGGAAGAAGCGTATCTGTGGTTCTGAAAAGTTTCAATTCCGTTAATACTTTTTGCATTTATATATAGATAGGCTTTTTCCGGAGCTATATTATCAGGCACGGTTATATGGGAGTTGGGAGCGCTGCATGCAAAATTCTCAGCTGAAATATTTCCGCTGATCACAAGCTCTCCCGTTTCTTCCGAGATATAGTACACTGAACCCTTTACGTTGAGGTATGATCTGGCATAAATAGAAACGGGTCGGTTAATGACAAGGTCGCCCTTAGTGTTGATATTGTCTATAACGGTTATATTTTTGCAATCGGACTCAAGCAAGAACTCAAGCCCTTTCAAAGTGAGTGCATAGGCATATTCTTTATCAAATGCCGATATAATAACAGCGGAAACACTTCCTCCCGGACGACGGGATCGGTCAGCCTCTCCTTTGCTGGCGGAAAGGCGAACGGATTTGCCGTTTTCGGAAAAAAGCTCTATTTCCAGATTGTCAAGTTCGGAGTTTTCAAGCACAAGAGCTTTTCTTAATCTGCCTCCGTAAATCACAAAGCCATTTTCTCCATAGCTCACAATAGCTTCGTCATCACACAAAAGAGCGGTTTGGGAAACCTCTTCTTTTTGGCAAGAGAAAGAAAAAAACGCCAAAAGCAACAATAAAGCGCAAAGTATAGTTTTTTTCATATTGTCACCTCCAACGTTTTTCTTTTTTTGATATTATACCACAAAAATCCCGCCATGTATATATGACATCGCAAATTAACATCTGCGCTACGGTGTGTAATTATATGCATTCAACTAAAGAAATTTTGCTAAATTTACTTCAAATCCTTGACAAATACAGCTCAAATATTATAATTTACTTATATAGTATAATGCTATCTCTATGAGAAGAATAGTCCGCAGACACAGACGGATGCTAAGAAAGGAATGGAGATTTTGATATGAAGAAAAAAGTTGGTATTATAGGCTTTGGCGGCATGGGCAAGTGGCATGCAGGAAGCATCACAGGCGAGCAGAAATTCTGCGGCCTCAAGTTTAACGAAAGCGATGTTGTTGAGCTTGCAGGTATTTATGATATCGATCCCGAAAAGATGGAACAGGCAGTTAATTTCGGTGTTCGTACATATGAAAGCAGAGAGGCTCTTCTTGCTGATCCTGAAATCGATATCGTTATTATTGCAACTCCCAATGATGTTCACGAAGAAATTGCCTGCGATGCATTCAATGCAGGCAAGCACGTTATCTGCGAAAAGCCCGTAACTCTCTCTTGCGAATCTCTTGAGAGAATGATCGCTTGCGCTGAAAAGAACGGCAGAACATTCTCTGTTCATCAGAACCGTCGTTTTGATGACTATTACGTAACAGTTAAGCACCTTGTTGAAGAAGGTAAGATCGGCGATCTTATTTCTATCGAATCCAGAGTTCAGAGCGACCACGGTATCCCCGGCGACTGGAGAAAATTTGAAGCGCAGGGCGGCGGTATGCTTTACGACTGGGGCGTTCATATGATCGACCAGCAGCTTTGGCTCTGCGGCTATGACGTTGACAGAGTTTATGCTCATTTTGATCAGCTCACAGGCGTTGAGGTTGACGACGGATGCTATGTTGATATCTATCTCAAGAGCGGCATCGTTCTCAGAGTTGAGATCTGCACATACAACTTCATCACTCTTCCCCTTATGTATGTTCGCGGCAGAACAGGCACAATCATGGCAAACACATGGTTTGGCGGCCTTGATATGGTTCGCTGCACAGATTGGGGCGATCACGATGATATTCTTCCCGTTAAGGCGGCTGCAGGCTTCACAAAGACTATGGCTCCCAGAGGAGAAAGAGCGATTGAGCGCACTCACGTTGACTATGAGATCACAGATGTTCATAACTACTATCGCAATTTCTGCGCTGCGATCGACGGCAAGGAAACCCAGCTTGTAACTCACGATCAGATGAGAGTTGTTATGAAGGTTATTATGGCGGCATTCGAATCCGCTAAGAACAACTGCGTTGTTAAGTTCTGATTATAAATTAAATAAAGAAAACCTGCAAAGCAAATGCTTTGCAGGTTTTTGTTTTAAAAAGAATTATTTATTTTAAAACGGCTTGAGGCTTAATCGCTTCTCTCAGCTTTTCAACTATTTTCACCATACCCAGTGTGTCAAGCTCACAATATCTGAGCAGACAGCGGCGTATTTCATTTGCTCTTTCAGGTGTTTCGTCTGCAAGAGTCGAATACGAGAGCATTGCCTGGCTGCCGTTGTGTATTTCGGGAAGGTTATCGTATGAAAGCTCAGGATCATCGGGATAGAGCGCAGGAAGAACGGCTTTGATGGAAAATGAGCCTTCCATTCTTCTGTCGTAATAGTATTTTTTCTGAAACGGCATCATCAGGTCGTTTATATTATCTCTGATCTTTTCAAGGGGCTCTCTCATATCCTCAAACATATTTGCAAGACCGCTGACCACCATTGTTTCAAACTGCTTGTTATATGCAAGAACACAAGCGCCATCGGGAATATCACGAATGAGCTGTTTTGCCAATGCTTCTCTTGGGTCGGCCTCCCCTTCTGCAAGAAATTCGCGATGTATAACAGGGGCTCCCTCTTTTTCGATTATGTGAAGGGAATATTGAAAAGCGACCTGCTCAAAGGGATGCATATTATCGCTTGGAGGCACGGGGGGCTGCCAGGATTCAAAATCAAGGAAGCAAAGGGGATACCAAAGTGAAGAAAGAAACTCAGAGAGCTCCTTTTTCTTGACAACGGGGGGCACCTTGTCCATTGACATTCTTATTTGTTTTTTCTGATTTTCTGTCAGTCGGCTGTCATTTCTCAAAGATTCATAGCCGATCTTTCCCTCATTGTACATCTGCAATTTCGTGTTTATATTGAGCCTTGCCACTTTGAAAACGTTGGGGTAGGGCATTTCTTTCGTGCAGTGCTCGAAATATTTGCAGCTGTCGGGATTGAAACAGTTTTTGTGAAGATCAACCTCAGGTTCGCCTCTGCATTCAAGAGTCTCACCCAGAACTCTGGAGAAAATATAGGATTTTTCCCTGAGCATTTTCGCTTCTTCACTCATATCATATACAGCGAAAAACTCCCTGGGATCAATTTCGCCGTGCCGCACAAATTCTTTTCGGGGCAAAAGAAGCATAACCTTGATGTTTTCAAAGCCGCTTATTTCTGCCGCAGCCATAATAAAGCCTGCCTCGCGGCAAAAAACTCTGCGAGGATTAAGGGCAGGATAGGAAAAATATATAATTGCGCTGTCTTTATGCAAAACAAGGAGGTCTGCCACTGCAACAGAATCGCCTGCCTTGAAAGCAGGGCGTTTGATAACCTTGGCTCCGTTTTTTGCAAGGCTGATAGTTTCGCTTGCGCGTTCTGACAGGTCGTGGGCGGAAACTGCTGCGCCGCCATATACATAATTCTGCGCCAAAGCTGAAAGCTCGGGACAGAATTCAATTGGTTTGTTTTTTTCTTGTTCCTGAAGCCAGAGAAGTCTGCGGCATCTGCAGCCAACTCTGAACTGTTCGTTTGATATATAGTTTTTCATAGGGGTATTTTAACACAAAAAACATACACAATCAAGAGGGTGTTTCATTGACATAAAAATACTCATATGATAAAATTATAAAAACCATAGCCTCAGGGCAGAACGGAAATTTCTATGACTTGCTACGGAAAAATGATACCCTCACCTAAGTTCTTTAATATAATATCAGACACCGCTTTTGCCCACGATTTGACCATAGGCGGAAGTTTTAAGGGCGCTGTTGATGCTTTCAAAAACTATGCTCAAAAAGCTCTGAAAATTGATTTTTCAGAGGGCAACGATTTCAATCTTTGCTTTGATGAATCCCTTGACAAAGGGGAATATACGATCATTTCAACCGAAGGAAAGGTTGAAATTAGTGCAGGCAGTGACGAAGGGGCAAACTATGCCCTTGCAACTCTTTTGATTCTTATGGAAATCAAAGAAGGAAAGGCGCTTCTTCCTTGTTTTGAATTGCGCGACAAAGCTGACAACGACTACAGAGGGCTAATGATAGACTGCGCAAGAAACGTTCATCCTTTGCCACTACTAAAAAAATATATAGACCTTTGCTGGTTTTACAAAATAAAATACCTCCATCTGCACTTCACCGATGATCAGGCGTACACCTTGCCTTCAAAGGTGCTGCCCCATGCAACAAGTGAACATAATCACTACACAGAAGCGGAAATTACAGAACTTGCTAATTATGCCCACGAAAGAAGCGTGCAGATTGTTCCCGAAATTGACGCTCCCGGACATTCCAAAGCTATCATTGCCGCATATCCCCATCTTTGCGAAAGCGACGGAAAGGGGTTGATCGGATTTTATCCCGAAGCTATCAAAAAAATGCAGGAGCTTTACCGCGAGCTTTGCAATATGTTCCCCTATTCAGAATATATCCACATAGGCGCGGATGAGTCTGATATTATGGATTGGAACAATTGCGAAAAGAGTGTTCAGCACGGCCGTGAGCTTGGCATAAAAAAAGAGGAGACCCTGCCTTATTTCTGGCCCGATTGGCACACTGTTGAAAGATATTTTGCCCACTTTATCAACAAAATGGCGGAGACTATCGTTGATATGGGCAGAAAGCCTGTTGTGTGGGAGGGCTTTACCAAAGAAGTCAACGAGTATATAACAAGAGACGTGACCGTTATGGTGTTTGAAAACTTCTACCAGACTCCTGCATCTCTCATAAAAAACGGATTTGATATTATAAACTGTTCATGGCGCCCAACGTATGTAGTCGTGCCAAAGTATCATTGGGGTAAGGACGAATGCTATAAATGGGATGTGGGAACGTTTTCTGCAGTTCATCCCGATTCTCCGTATTATAACGGATATTTCGTGCTTGAAAGCCATAACAATATAAAAGGCGGTCAGCTTAACGCCTGGGGAGATTTCCTTGGAAATATGGAAAACGGACTTAAAGTTGAGTTTGATGCTCTCAAGGACAGACTTCCTGCAGTTGCAGAAAGCACATGGAACGATAAAAAGCAGGGGGATTATGAGGATTTTCTCCTTCGCCATAAACATTGCGCCGAGATTTTTGACAGGATAATAAACGATGCTCAGTAAAGAAAAAATAGAAAAACTCCTTTTGGGAGTTGACGTAAGTATATATAAAAATATTGATTCGACCAATACCGAAGCAAAAAGACGCACCGGAGTGGGCGAAAAAATGCCCCTGCTTATCTGCGCTGAAGGCCAGAGCGCAGGCAGAGGAAGACTTGGCAGAAGCTTTTATTCACCTGATGGCACAGGACTTTATATGAGCCTTGCTTTTGCACCAAAGGCAGAAATTGCAGAGGCCGTAAGCGTAACAAGCGCGGCGGCTGTTGCTGTGGCTGAGGCTATAGAAGAGTTTTGCGATGTGGATTGCAAGATCAAATGGGTGAACGATATCTATGCAGGCGGCCGCAAGGTTTGCGGAATACTTGCAGAGGCTGTGACTTGCGGAGAACAGAATATTATCGTTGTGGGAGTTGGCGTCAATTGCACAACGGAAATATTCCCCGATGATATAAAAAACAGGGCAGGAAGTGTCGGAAAAGTTGACAGAAATCTGCTTGCCGCAAGCATCACGCGAAGATTGCTGAAATATACAGAAAATCCGGGAGACAGGAGCTGGCTGGAGTTTTACAGAAGTCGTTCTATGGTTCTTGGAGAGGATATCACCTATATTGAAAACGGAATTTCAAGAAATGCCAAAGCAATTGATATAGACCGCAACGGCGGACTTGTTATATGCGAAAACGGAGAAATCAAAACCTTGTCCACCGGCGAGATTTCGGTGAGACTGTGAAAACCGGATCAATAGCAATATCTCCATAAAAAACCTCTTGCATTTAAAATGCAAGAGGTTTCTTTTTATATATTCTTAAGCAATTCAACAATAAAACCGTAGCAACGCTGGGCTGATGCCAGATTCAGCTTTTCCTTAGGAGTATGTACGTCGCTCATATCGGGACCGATGGAAGCTGCGTCAAGATCGGGCTTTTTGGAGATAAGCACGCCGCATTCCAGGCCTGCGTGGATTCTCTGCACCTTCATTTCCTCGCCTGTGAGATTCTTCCAAACTTCGCACATCTTATCTCTGAGAGCGGATGTGGGGGTTTTATCCCAACCGGGATATTTTCCGACGATCTCAACCTTAGCACCGCACTGGCGTGAGATATGAGCCGCCTTTTCGCTGAGACGATCACGATAGCTGTCGTCGTATGCGCGGAAAGAAAGAGTTACGTTAACGGAGTTTCCGTTTGTTTTTACCACGCCGAAGTTATCGGAAATTGTGGGGGGAAGACCGGGCTCATCGGGGCAACGGTCAAGAACTCCGTTGGGAACGCCGCAGAAATAGTCAATAATAGTATTTGTAAACTCCTGAGAGAAAGCTTCTGCTCCATCATCGGATATCTTTTCAAAAGTAACTTTTCCCTCGGGAGAGCCTGCAACGATACCGGGCGCAACAAGGTCAACTGCGCTCTTCATCTGTTCGTAGTTGCCGCCGCAAACAGTGATAGTACAGCTACGCGGGATAGCGTTATCCTTTTCGCCGCCGTCAATTGAAACGAGGCGATAGGAAGGGATTTCTTCCATGATCTTCATTGCGTGAGTTGCAGCAATGATAGCGTTAACGCGCACCTCAACAAAGTTGTCGATGTTAACGCCGCTGTGTCCGCCCTTAAGACCTGTCACTGTGAGGCGGTATACGGGGCCGGACACGAATTCTTTTTTGCCGCCGTCAAAATCTATGTTCATACGAAGACCGCCGCAGCATCCTGCTGTGATAATGCCTTCTTCTTCAGAATCCATATTGATAAGATATTTTGCTTTGCTTGATGAGAGATCAATAGCATCTGCGCCGAAAAGACCTGTTTCTTCATCGGAAGTGAAAACACATTCAAGTGCAGGATGAACGATTGTACTGTCACTGAGAAGAGCAAGCATATATGCAACAGCAATGCCGTTGTCGGCTCCCAGCGTTGTGCCGTTGGCAGTGAGATATTCTCCATCGTTTATAATTTCAACGCCGTTTGAAAAATCGCATTCTACACCGTCGTCGCAGCAGCAAACCATATCTGTGTGCCCCTGGAGCATAACGGCATCGTGGTCTTCATATCCTGCAGTTGCATCCTTGCGGATGATAACGTTGTCCATATGATCGCGGGTATAATCAAGTCCGTTTGCTTTTGCGAAATCGCAAAGGTAGTCAGCTATTTCAGAGCAGCTTCCTGAGGGACGGGATATTTTAGAAATTTCATAAAAATATTCTAAGTAGTTCATAACGATAACCTTCCTTTGAACTAAGTAACGAATTAATTGAGTTAATTGTATCATAAAAGAAGAGTAATGTCAAAGGATGAATTTTCTTCTTTTGCTTGACAATCCGAATTTTCTTTGATATAATACCAAATGCGCTGATATAGCTCAGTTGGCAGAGCACGTCATTGGTAATGACGAGGTCATGAGTTCGAATCTCATTATCAGCTCCAAAAAATCTCGTTCACCGAACGAGATTTTTTTGTTATTAAAAAGTGCCAACTGCCAAGCCGTTGAAACAGAACAGCGTCATATTGAAAAAACAAATAAAATGCGATATAATGAGTAATAATTTCTGTTGAAGGGAGGAAACGCAGTGAAAAAGAAAATCACAATAGGTATACTTGCCCACGTTGATGCAGGCAAAACTACTCTGAGCGAAGCGTTGCTGTATACATCGGGAAGAATTCGATCCTTGGGACGAGTGGATCACAAAAACACCTATCTTGACACAAATGCTATTGAGCGCGAGCGCGGCATCACGATTTTTTCAAAGCAAGCGCGTTTTTCAGGTGAGAATTGTGATTTTATCCTGCTTGACACTCCCGGACACGTAGATTTTTCTGCGGAAACTGAGCGCACTCTTTCTCTTCTTGACTATGCAGTGCTTGTTATCAGCGCAACTGACGGTGTGCAAAATCACACCCGAACACTCTGGCAGTTGCTTGAGCATTACGATGTACCTACATTTATTTTCGTTAATAAGTGCGACGTTTCTATAAAGTTGAAGGAGGATATTGAAAATGAGCTTTCAAGTATCCTCTCTCCTTTGTGTATCGGTTTTCCGGAGGCGCAGCGACGAAACGAGCTTGAAGAAAAGCTGGCTTTCATTCATGAAAATTTTATGGAAAGTTTTCTTGCGGGAGAAGGTATTGAAGATGAAGATATAGCATATCTTATCAGCTGTCGCAAGCTTTTTCCTTGCCTGTTCGGTTCTGCTTTGCGAATGCAGGGTATTGACTTTCTGCTTGACACTTTGGACAGATACACTCTTTCGCCTGTATATGACAACGATATTTTCGGCGCAAAAGTATATAAAATCTCACATATCGGGTCAACCAGGCTGACTTATATGAAAATAACGAGCGGAAAGCTTTGTGCGCGTGATGAAATATGCTATCTTTCGCAAGATGGCGTTCGTGTCACGGAAAAAGTTAGTCAGATAAGACTATATTCAGGTGATAAATTTGAGCAAACAGATATAGTTTCAGCAGGTGAGATCTGCGCTGTCATCGGACTTTCATCTTCCTACGTAGGTCAGGGCTTGGGACTTGAACAGGATGCCGCAAATCCCTTGCTTGAGCCTGTGTTGTCCTATGCTATCCATCTTCCGCCGGAGTGCGACACGCGCGTGATTTTCCCGAAGCTTAAAGAGCTTGAAGAAGAAGAGCCCTCGCTGCACCTTATGTGGAATGAAGAACTTTCACAGATAGAAGTTCGACTTATGGGTGAGGTGCAGACCGAACTTATAAAAAGGCTTATCAGCGATCGTTTTTCAATTGATTGTACCCTTGGCGCAGGAAGAATATTATATAAGGAAAAGGCAGCAGGGAAAGCTATCGGAGTGGGACACTTTGAGCCACTTCGTCATTATGCGGAAGTGCAGCTGCTCATTGAACCTCAGCCCAAGGGCACGGGATTGATATTCGACACAAATTTGCCTGAAAATATGCTCAGCCTTAACTGGCAAAGGCTTATACTGACTCATCTTTATGAAAAAGATCACCGCGGCACTCTTACAGGGGCCCTGTTGACCGATACGAAGATAACTCTCGTAGCAGGCAAAGCGCATCTTAAGCACACTGAAGGCGGTGACTTCCGCGAAGCAACGTACAGGGCGGTGAGGCACGGGCTGATGAAATCGGGATGCATACTGCTTGAGCCATATTACAAGTTCAGACTTGAGGTGCCAACCTCTTGCGTTGGCAGAGCTATGTCCGATCTGCAGGCGAGATTTGCCACTTTTGACATCGAATATTCTGACACGGAAAACACTGTAATATGCGGCAGTGCGCCTGTTGCCGCCATTCACGATTATCCAAGGGAAGTGATTTCATACACTCGTGGTAACGGAAGGCTGTTCTGCACGTCGGATGGTTATGAGCCGTGTCACGATCAGGAGGACGTTGTAGCAAATGCAGGTTACGACCCTGAAGGGGATCTTGACAACCCTCCTCATTCTGTATTTTGCGCCCACGGCGCAGGATTTACCGTGCATTGGAGTGAGGTTGACAGCTACAAGCATATTGAGCTTGACATAAAAGATTCTCAGGAAGGCGAAGTAATAATCCCCAAAGTATCCACTTTGGCGCGTAAATACAGTATAAGCGACGAGGAGCTTGAAGCAATTATGCTTCGCACGTATGGTCCTATCAGACGCAAGCGTTACAGTGAACCCAAGGTGGTGTCTGCAGATAAGAAAGATAAGCCCCGCAAGTCAAAAATAATAAATTCGCACAGAAATATGGTGATCGTTGATGGGTACAATCTTATCTACTCCGACGATAATTTGAAAGATACCGCCTCATACAGCCTTGAAAAAGCCCGCGAACCCGGACGCAAAATCAAGGCAAAATACCCCGATGCATTCCTCGTAAAGGTGGATGACAACGGCTGCACACGCGTCAAATGACGTTTCTGCTCTAATC
>JAFXGC010000049.1 GCA_017513325.1 Clostridia bacterium | reverse complement strand
TCTTTCGAGCTCCTTTTAGTTTTCATATTCTGATGTTATCCCAAGATATTCTTCTAGACATTTACCACTTTCGTATACATCTTTTGCTACATCTTCTCCAAGATATCTTACATGCCAAGGCTCGTACATATAGCCCGTTACTTCTTCTTTATCCTTGGGATAACGGATAATAAATCCATATTCATGACAATGTTCAGCAAGCCACTTTCCTTCTTTTGTTTCACCAAAAGACTGATCAAGTGAGTTAAGGTCGAATGCAAGACCTGTCTGATGCTCAGAATGACCAGGGCGTGCAGAATAACGATCAGCTGCGTCAACTCCATCTCTTGCTACATAATTATTATATAGAGTTTTCTGAGTGCCATAAGACCTGAAGCCACTTTTGATAAACAAATGTATGCCATCGTCTTTTGCTGCAGATATCATTTTATTAAGTGCTGCTTCTGCAGTTCGGTCTATTCCCGGAGAATAACTTTCAGGCAAGCTATATGTTTTGTTTGCTATCAGAATTCCATTTACATAGGTAAGGCTTGCTTCACCGCTCACTGTTACTTTGACCTCAGCCTTAACACTGGGATTATCTTCTGAGGTTACTGTTACAATACATTCGCCTGCTTTAACACCTGTAATTTTACCATAATGATTTACTGTTGCAACACTTTCATCACTACTCTCCCAGATTTCCCCTTTATTTGACGCATCATCGGGATACATAGTTACCATAGGCATATCAGTTTCACCGGCTTTGATACTAACTTCATATTTATCGAGTTCGATTTTTTCTATTTCATAATCGCCCTCTATAACAGTTGTATCTTCTTCAGATTCAGATTCCATATCAGTTACAGACTCACTATCTGTTTCAGTTATCGTTTCACTTCCGGTTGTTTCTTCTATAACTTCACTTTCAGTTTCTTTCTGTGTGTCATCTGCGCTTAGATCTGATTCTACAACTCTGCAAGAACTCAAGAATATCACAAGAACTAAAGTGAGCACTAAAAATCGTTTCATAAGATCCCCCTCATTCACAAAGACATAGCAGGATTCGCAGTCGCTTTTTCCTTAGCTTTAACTCTCTCGCTTTTTAAGTCCATCGGCATATATCTGATGACTTTTCTTTCTATTTCAGCCTTAACTCTGCCAGCTTTATAAATCTCACCGTCGTAGCAAAGTTCTCCCGCTGTGTCATATTCTACAGACCTGCAGCGACGATATGTAAGAATGCCTTTAAACTTATCCACAGTTTCAACGCTTTTATCTTTCAATGTTTCCTTTATAATATGAGAACCTGTTTTATAAACCATAAGTATGGATAAAAGCTTCAATCTAGGTATATTATTTACATAAATAAGGTCCAAAACGCCATCATCAGGACAAGCTACAGGTGCAGCTTTATATCCACCACCGTAATACTGACAATTACAAACCGCAAGAAGCAAATAATCTCCGGAAACCTTTTCTACAGAATTATCGGTATAAGTAATAATCATATCAGAATGAAAAGTTCTCTTTTTAAATAAAGTTGTCAACACGCCTATAGTATAGGAAAGCTTTCCACCAAGAAGATTGTGTTTTTTACGAAGCCTTGCTGTTTCTGACACTACTGTGCAGTCAAAGCCTGTATTTAGTATATTGATAGAATATCTATCATCAGCTTTAATGACATCAAGGAGGACTCCGTCCTCGCAATCCTTATCAATCAAATATTCCTCATTCATATATGTGAGAAAATCATTACCGCTTCCCAATGAGAACGCTGTAAAACACGCTGTTTTGCTATGTCCAGATTTCATAATACCGTTTACACAGCAATTTACGCTTCCATCACCGCCGTATATTACAAAATGCGTGTAAGGATTTTTACTAAGCTGATTGATTACAAATCGCTCAATATCATTCTCATCCACGGTATAGTATACTTTCCCGCCAATCTGCGCCGCTATACGCTCGGCGTATACTTTTTTTCCGCCGCCTGCTACAGGATTTATGATATTGTAAATCTCTCTGTTCATATACTTAAAATCTCCTCAATTATCTCCGAAATACTTCTGACGCTCTTTTCAGCCGCACGAAGAACTTCCGGCTCTGCGTTATACATTGCACGCCCATGAAAACGTTCAAGCATATCTATATCATTAAAATTATCTCCGGCCGTATAAATATTGTTTTCCTTTATACCAAGCATATCCGCCACTCTTTTTACTGCTAATCCTTTATTAACAATTTTAGGGGGAAGATCCACAGAGAAACCGTTGAGAAGCGGATTTATCTTATCCCCAAACTTTTCCTTCAAGACTTTTGCCGCAATCTCAGCTTCATCGCAAGACCAAAATCCAGAGCAAAAATTAGTAAAATAAGGAAGTTTAGCAGCTTCTTCTAAAGTGGTTGGATTACCAAAAACCATTTCCGGGAAATCGCTTATGCTATGGGATGTTTTACCCACCTCAACGCTCGCTAGGCGGACATTGAGTTCTTTCAAAGTTTCCATCAAAGGAAGAATTATCTCTGGTTCTCCTCGATTTTCATATATTATCTCTCCATACGCATCCGTTGCAAGCGAACCAGACATCGTAAGAAGCATATCAACATCACGGAAACCATTCCCATTCAGTTCCCATTCCATCGACTTGAAAACCCTCCCAGAAACTATAACAAAATAATTTCCAGCTTCTCTGAATTTTCTGATTGCCGCTTTATCCTCATCACTGATGTCATCGGGCCAACGGCGAAGTGTGTGATCATAATCACTTGCAAGCAAATACTTAGACATTTTTTAACCTCTGGTACTTCTTTTTCTGAATATTATAAATATAAGTGCACTTATTGCCATAAACACGGGATAATAGAGATAAGGCATTATATCAAAAGGCGTAAGTGATGTCAACGTTGCGGCAGAAAGGAGCTGAGCTCCATAAGGAATGAGCCCCTGACCTACTGAACTGAAAATATCAAGCAATGAAGCGGATCGTTTTGGAGAAACGTCAAATTCTTCGCTTATTTCCTTGGCAATAGGTCCTGCCATAACAATTGCTACCGTATTATTAGCCGTACACGCATCAACAAAGAGAGCAAGAGAAGCAATTCCAATTTCGGCACCTCTGCTACCTTTTATTCCCCTGCGGATAAGATCTAAAACGAACTGTATTCCGCCATTTTCTTTAACAAGAGCAACTATGCAGGCAACCACAATTGAAATTACTGTTATATCGTACATTCCCGTCACACCGTCTCCGATACAGGAAAACACCTCTTTAACAGCAATGCTACCTGTAGCGACGCCTATTACAACAGAAAGTACAGTTCCGGAAATTAATACAACAAATACATTAAGGCCGATAAGGGCACCAACAAGAACGACAACATAAGGGATAACCCTAAAAATATTATATGTAAGTTCTTCTGTAACCGTATAGCTGTTTCCCAATGTTAGCGCTACAAATATAATGATAGTTACAATTGCAGCAGGAAGCACTATAAGAAAGTTTTCTTTGAATTTATCCTTCATATTGCATCCCTGTGTTTTTACAGCCGCAATAGTTGTGTCAGATATCATAGAAAGATTATCACCAAACATTGCACCACACATAACTGCTCCTATACATATAGGAAGCGCATAGTCTGTTTTTTCGCTGATACCTACTGCTATAGGAGCGAGCGCAGCTATGGTTCCCATTGAAGTTCCCATTGACACAGAAATAAAACATCCTATTACAAAGAGACCTGCTACAGCAATCCCTGACGGAAGAACGGAAAGACCTAAATTTACCGTACTCTCAACACCGCCTGCCGCAGTTACTGCGCCTGAAAAACCACCTGCGCAGAGGAATATGAGACACATTGTTATAATATTTTCGTCTCCAACGCCTTTTGCGATGATTTCGATCTTTTTATCAAAGCTATTATTTTTATTTTGCAAAAAAGCAACAAGCAATGCGACAAGAAATGCAACTATTGCAGGCATTGCGTAAAAATCGCCCATTATTATTCCCGAACCGAGAAATATTACCAAAAAAATCCCTATAGGAAGCAATGCCCAAGCACTTCTCTTTTTGTTTTGTGCGTTCATAAGATATCCGCCTTTCAGTTTTGTTCTGAGCTGAATTCAGCATTTATCTGAGAAATCTCTTTTTCTCCGTTAATATAATCACGATACATATCCCACAGATCAATATCGCAATCTTCGCATCCATCCTCATAAGGAATCCACTCTTTTATGATCGCTATACGTTCTGCTTTTGTTGTATCTTTAATAAGTACGCTTTTCATTTTACTCCTTCACATAGAAGAACTGTTCAGGTCCGGTATCCTTCATCAAGGTTGATTTATCCTTAAACTTTGTCAAAAACAGTATTGTTACGTAAATATCTCCACTGCATCCACCAAGATGGAGTCCGAACAGAAACGATACTATAAGATAGTATACGGGAGATACAAAATACAAAACTGCTGCTGTTGCAATAAAGATAACGGAAAACACGATCAAAGGTGCGGTCAATGAAATAAGCGCGGTTCTTCTGTATGTATAGATATTAGGAACTCCGCAAAAAGCACAGCTCCAGCTCATACCGAACGTCAGCTTTTCTCCGGTCAGGCTCTTGTATGCAATTCCATGAACCAGCTCATGAAGAACTATATAAGCAATCATAGAAACCATCAATACAATATACGCGCCCAAAAGGTTTGGTCCAAATGTAATACTCGCATCACCCAATGCAAGCAAAACAAATGCTATTACCATAACAATTATTGTAATAAACAAAGCTATTGCATTGAATATAAGCCCAAACTTTAAATTCCGAGCATCAAGATGAAATGCTTCTCTATACTCCTCGGGAAGCTCTTTTTCAAATGTTTTTTCTTTCATAGCAAACTTACACTATATCTCCC
>JAFXGC010000048.1 GCA_017513325.1 Clostridia bacterium | reverse complement strand
TTATCAATACGTTAGCATACGAATATAATCCATATGAGCATGATTTGGGAGAATATTTTAGTTCATATGTTACGATTGCCAATATAGTGGATCTGGAATATTTTCTTGATGTTGCAGCGTTCTATTCTGCTATAGAAGATATGGATGAAGCTACATTGATAGCTATGTCCAAGATTTTCAATAACACAAGCAACAAATATCTAAGAGATTCTATTGAGTCTACAATAACCAAAAAATTTGGAGACCAAGGAGTTTCAGTCGGTGAAATATATGCAGATACTGCCGGCAATATAGCAACTAATTTTGTAAATGAGGCTATCGAAAAAACGGTTTATAACGGTTTTGATGATGCTCTGAGTTTAGGTGCTTTTGGATTTGAACTTTTAGCACAGCCTTCCAGCATATCTGAAGCATTAATTTATATGTCTATTGGATCATCTATTCAAAAAGACATACAGAAGTATTATTGGAACCATTGTAATAATTCAGACGATAATGAAATGTTGGAACTTCGTGCGATGGCGATTATGTATCTTAAAACCGCAATGATAGGGTATGATTATCTTGCTTTTGACAGCGGTCTTAAAGAAACTCTTGCTGTGGCCAATGAAACATTTACAAGCTCTCTTGAAAATGTATTTAGTTATTCAGAGGATGAATATGCTCCCGATTATAACAATGATGAAATTATTGAATATTTGAATACTAACTATAAATCATTTCTACTGGACACAGAGCCGGTGGAAACCCCTGAAACTCCTAAGGAAGAGCCTCCGCAAGTGGGAATTCCTGAAACTCCTAAGGAAGAGCCTCCGAAGGTAGAAACCCCTGAAACTCCTAAGGAAGAGCCTCCGCAAGTGGAAACTCCTGAAACAAATCCAAAGGAAGAAACAAAAGAATTTAGTGGTTCATCATCTTCCTTATATATCGACAATTACGGTATAAGCCCTGAAGCATATGGAAGCTTGAATGGAGTAACAGGAGATATGCCTGAGTTCTACTCTTATGTTGAATATAAAAATGGAGAAACGATTGTAGAATACAAAGAAGAACAAACCAGCGTGTGGCCGGGTATGGAATCTCACAATGCCCCTGATACATTGGAGTGTGTAAATATGGATCCTTTTTCGGATGACTTTGCTATACGTACATTATGGCAAGATTTTTACAATTATGATAATGGTGGATTGAGTGAAAATGAGTGGCTGGAAAAGTATAAGGACTATAAAATAATCAAAGCTGATATCTCCAAATTCTATACATTTGACGGTCAATATTCGGGGGCGACCTATTATTTCAGAGCAGGAGTATTTGATAAATATACAGGCGCTTGTGTTGAGATCACCAACGATATAAACTTTGTTAAATATACACTTTCAATTGATGATGAAAAATATGATATAAGAGTGATCTCTGGCGGTTCTGACGACAACACTATGTCCATAAACGGCCAGGTAACTTCATCGGTGGTAGAAAAATATGCGGCATTACTTGTTCCTCAAAATTACGATGGAGCAATACTTTATTGTAGTGGAAGTGATAGAGATTTAACAGCGATGGAAGATGGTAGCAATGTGAGTTTTTATCATGAAAAAAACGGATATGATAAAAAAACATTCTTCTATTATTATGTTGATGAGATTCTTGATATAGATCCAGTTGAAGGGGCAAGTGAAGGCTTGGAATTTAAAGAATACGGAAAATATTGCGGAGTTTCAGGTCTTGGACAATGTACAGATACAGATATTGTTGTTCCCAGTATTTATAATGGGTTAGTTGTAAGAAATATTAACAGTGATGCATTTAAAGATTGCACTAGCTTGAACAGTATTACTTTTCCTGATACGGTAATTTCCATTAACGAGCGAGCATTTCAAGGTTGTACAAGCCTAACTAGTGTTGTAATGGCAGATTCTTTAAATTATATAGAAGAACAAGCTTTTGAAGGCTGTACAAGTCTAAAAAGTATTACTATGTCAAATTCCATATCTCAGATAGGAGAGAGAGCTTTTGCCAATTGCAGTAGTATCACCAATATAGTATTTGGCCAAAGTGCAGGTATTGGCCAGATAGAAAAGGAAGCTTTTTATAGTTGTACAAGCTTAAAAGAGGTAATTATCCCCGATAGTGTAACTGCCATTGGAGAGGCAGCCTTTGTATTATGTAGTGGACTTGAAGCAGTGACATTTGGTACAAACAGTCAACTTAGCAAGATTAGTGATAGAGTATTTGCAAGTTGTGAAAATTTGAATACTATAAATATTCCTAACGGAGTTACAGAAATTGGTCAAGGGGCATTTTTTAGGTGTTCAAGTATAATAGATATGGTTATTCCTGATAGTGTTACAATTATTGGGGAAGGAGCATTCCAGGAGTGTTCTCAATTACTCAGTGTTAAACTATCAAACGGTATAGCGAAAATTGAAAATAATCTGTTCGTGGGATGTGAAAAATTAAATTCTATAGAAATTCCAAATACGGTTACGATAATTGGCGAAAGTTCGTTTAGTGGTTGTATTAATTTAACCCAAATTACTATCCCTAACAGTGTTAACACAATTGCCAGCGGAGCATTTTCCGAATGTAGTAGTCTTTCACAAATTATTATACCTGAAAGTGTTACAAGCATAGGTTCATATGCATTTAGCTATTGTTCGAGTTTAAGCGAGGTTGTGGTTCCTGCCGGAGTAACAAAGTTAGAGACTTATGTATTTACAAATTGTACAAGTTTAACAAATGTGACTTTGGGCGGCACAGGATTTACCGAAATTGAATATGGAGCTTTTATTGGGTGTACTATTTTTGATACTCTAATTTTCAGAGGAACAATAGATGAGTTTTACTCAGCTAATTTTGGACGTATTTGGCGTGAGCAGACAACTGCTTTAACTGTTGTTTGTTCCGATGGAGTTGTAGAATTAGATTAACTATTTCGATATATGACCAGATATATTAGAAAAGAATTTTTAAAATCATATGAAACATATATATATAAAGCAGATTATGAGGTAACGATATGCAATCTCTCAGATATTTATTCAGAATAGGCAGAGGTCCTTCTTCCTCTCACACAATGGGTCCTTTGGCGGCGGCAAAGCGTTTCCTTGCTGAAAATCCCGGTGCGCAGAGATATAAGGTTATTCTTTATGGTTCACTTGCCAAAACAGGAAAAGGACATATGACGGATGCTGTGCTTGAGGAAGCTTTTGCAGGCAAGGCTTGCGAAATAGTTTTCGACTTTGAAACCCCCACAGAGCGTCACCCCAATATGATGGATTTCTATGCTTATTCATTTGGAAACGAGGTTGTTCAGAAGCGTTTTTACAGTGTTGGTGGTGGCGAAGTTCTTGCTGAATGGGAAAAGCCCTCTGAGCATGCTGAGGTATACAAATTCAATTCTTTCACTGAAATTTCCGAGTATTGCCGTGAGCATGATATTCGCATCTGGCAGTATGTTGAAGAGTGTGAAGGCAAGGAGATATGGACATATCTTACAGACGTGTGGACAACAATGCAGAATGCCATTAAATCCGGACTTGTGGCAGAAGGTGTTCTTCACGGAGGTATCGGAACAAAGCGCAAAGCGCGCTATCTTTTCCGCCAGAAGCACATTGACGAAAGCGAAGAAACAAAGGCTAACCGTCTCATTTGCGCGTATGCTTATGCAGTGAGCGAACACAATGCTTCGGGTGGTACAATAGTAACAGCTCCCACTTGCGGAGCTTGCGGAGTTGTTCCTGCAGTTCTTAAGTTCTTGCAGACAAAGCGCAATTTCAGCGATACGGAAATTATTCACGCGTTGGCAACAGCAGGTATAATCGGAAATCTTATAAAAACAAACGCATCCATCAGCGGCGCTGAGTGCGGATGCCAGGCAGAGATTGGTACAGCTTGTTCAATGGCGGCGGCAGCTGCGGCTGAGCTTTACGAGCTTGATCTTGATCAGATCGAATATGCGGCAGAAATGTCAATCGAGCACCATCTCGGTCTCACTTGCGACCCTGTTCTCGGTCTAGTGCAGATTCCCTGTATTGAGAGAAACGCAATTGCGGCAATGAGAGCGCTCAATGCGGTGAACCTTGCTGACTTCCTTGCAGATTCAAGACAGATCAGCTTTGATATGATCGTTGATACCATGTACGAAACAGGTAAGGACTTAAAGGTTATGTACCGCGAAACCTCTGAGGGCGGTCTTGCCAAGAAGTTTAATGTATAAGCAAAAAGGGCAACCGAAGTTGCCCTTTTTTCATAAAAAACAAACCCTCCGGCACTTCAATGCAGGAGGGTTATTTTATCCTTATTAAAGGATCACAAGATAAATTACAAGAAGCACTATTGCAAGCGCTATTCTGTACCAACCGAACACTTCGAAGTTGTGGCGCTTAACGAAGTCTGTAAGGAATTTAACTGCGAAAAGTGAAACTATAAAGGAAACTACCATTGCAACTGCAAGGATAGCGATCTGCGCTCCGCCAAACATTGCGGCTTCGCCGTCGATGATATCCTTTGCGTAGGAAAGAACTTCAAGGCCTGATGCACCAACCATTGCAGGAATTGCAAGGAAGAAGGAGAAATCAGCCGCTGCTGTTCTTGAAACTCCAAGCAGCATTGCGCCAAGTATTGTGGAGCCGCTGCGGGATGTTCCGGGAACGATGGAAAGCACCTGGAAAAGTCCTATTCCAAGGGCTGTTTTATAGCTGATATCATTTGCGGATTCTATCTTAAAAGATTTGCCCTTCTTAAGTCTTTCAATAATTATGAACGCGATACCGTAAACAAGAAGTGCTGCTGCAATAATTATGGGGTCGTCGATAAGGTCGATATCAAGAAGCTTCATTCCCACAACGGCAACTCCGCCGGGGATAACTGCAACCAGGATCTTAGACCAGAGGATCCATGTGTTCTTTTTCTCTTCTGCGTTTTTCTTTTTTGAAAAAGGATTGAGGCGGTAGAAGAAGAACAGAACAACTGCCATAATTGCTGCAAGCTGAATAATTTCAACTAGCATATGGGTAAATGCTGTGTCCTGATTCAAAGGGAAAAACTCATTGAAAAGGAGAAGATGTCCCGTTGAGCTGACAGGAAGCCACTCTGTGATACCTTCAACGATACCAAGAAGAACAGCCTTGATAAGTTCCAAAATAAGCATTGATATGTACCAACTTTCTCAAAAAGATATTTTATTCTCCGCCTCGGAGGATATCACCCGCGTGAACCGCCACAGGACATCTCACAGTGAACAGCATACCGGGATGAGGTGCAGAGGGGATAGGTTCACCCTTTTCGTTTTTCAGTTCTTCTGCTTTAAAGGGTATTCCGGTTTTCATTCTTGTGAGAAGTTCAACGCTTTGTCCGCAGATAAGCTTATTTCTCTGAATGAAAGTGGCAACGCCGCCTGCTTCGCATCCGCTGACAGCAGTTGCGATATAGGCTTTTTCTCTTATATATCCGGGGTCTGTTACGATATTAGCGTCTTCTCTCGGATCGTTGAAGAAAAATCCGCATCCGTATTCTCTGTGAGAAACGGAATTCAGCTCCCTTCCCCAATCCTCGTTATATTTATAGTTATCGGGGTCTGCCATATATGCATCCAGCGCCATTTTATATGTATTGGTAACAACGGCGGTATAATATGCGCTGCGCACTCTGCCTTCAAGCTTGAAGCTGGAGATGCCGGCATCCACAAGCTCGGGAATGTGCTCTATCATGCACATATCCTTGCTGCTCATAACGAAGGTTTCTCCTCCGTCTTCATACATAGGAAGGATCTCGTCTTCTCTCTTTTCTTCTGCAATATGAAGTTCTTTTGCGCCGTATATCCAGCGGCAAGGCTGAGCGCATGCGCCTCGGTTAGCGTCTCTGCCAACGTAATACTGAGAAAGCAGGCATCTTCCGCTATAAGCGATACACATTGAGCCGTGAACGAAGCATTCTATTTCAACTTCTTCGGGAAGCTCTGCTCTGATTTTTTTGATGGCTTCAAGGGAAAGCTCGCGCGCAAGAACTATTCTTTTTGCGCCAAGCTGATGCCAGACCTTACAGGTGGCAGCGGATACTGTGCTTGCCTGAGTGGAAATATGGATTTCAAGCTCGGGAGCGCACTCGCGGCACAAAGCAACAACTCCAAGGTCGGAGATGATTGCTGCATCTACGCCGATTTCGTTTATATAGCACAGAAATTCACGAAGCCTGTCGTATTCTGCGTCACGGGGCATAATATTTACTGTTACGTAAACTTTAACCCCTCTTTCGTGAGCGTAGATAACAGCTTCTTTAAGCTCCTCATCGGTGAAATTTCCCGAGGCAGCTCTCATTCCGAAGGCTCTGCCTGCAAGATAAACCGCATCAGCGCCAAAATATATGGCGCTTTTTAATTTTTCAAAATCTCCTGCCGGAGATAAAATTTCTGGTCTCTTCACTTTTTTATGCCTCGTAATCAAGACAAAGTCTCACTTCTGTAAAGGGGCGCACGTATCCGTTTGCAACGGCAACGTGTTCAGGATGAACCTGATATCCTTTAAGCGCTTCTTCGTCTGTAAAAGATGTGTCAAGCATCATATCAGCGTTGGATGATGCGAGCCCGTTTATTGCAACAGAAACGGAAAGAAGTCCGGGTATCTTGCCTTCAAGAGCTTCGAGGGCTTCTTTGGCGTTCTTTTTTGCCTGTGCTTTTTCGCTTTCACTGAGGCTTTCTTTAAGTTTCCAGAGAATAATGTGTTTTACCATTTATAGCTCCAATCAAACATTCATAATAACGGGAAGGATCATAGGCTTTCTCTTCGTTTTGGAGAAGAGGAACTTTGTGAGGTTATCCTTGATTCCCGCTTTCATCTGATTCCATTCTGTGATTCCCGATGCAAGAGCGTCGTCAAGCACTTCTGATGCTATAACGCGAACCTCTTCCATAAGCTCTTCTGCTTCTCTCACGTAAACGAAGCCGCGGGAGATAACGTCGGGGCCGGAAACAACTGTCTGTGTATCAACATCAACTGTTGCAACGATAACGATAAGTCCGTCCTGTGCGAGATGGCGGCGGTCGCGAAGAACGATGTTACCAACGTCGCCAACGCCGTATCCGTCAATAAGAACTCTGCCTGAGGGAACTGTTCCTGCTTTCTTGCAGGTTTCGCCGTCAAGCTCAAGCACTTCGCCGATGTTGTTTACA
>JAFXGC010000047.1 GCA_017513325.1 Clostridia bacterium | reverse complement strand
GATCGCGTGCGGTGTGGTAGCAACCAGCGGCTCTATTACAGGCGTGCCTGTAGGTGAAGAAGAACTTATCCGTGATAGCTTGTTAAGAGAGCAGCAGTAAACTATGGAAGATAACAGAATTCCGACAGAAGACCTGATAAACGAGGTCGATAAGGAAACAAACAGTGCTGAATCCCTACAGCAAAAAGGGAAGGGCGCTGGAAAAAAGTCAAATGTCAGCAAAAAATCAAAGCAAAAAGGTCCTTTTAAAAAAACACGAGGTGGAGAACCCCTCACTAAAGAAGAGGTCGTTGAAATAAAAGACGGTCGAAAAAAACTTCGACGCGAGCTTAGAAAAAAAGGTATCAAAAGCAAAAAAGAATTTGAACTGATTGCTTCCAGCTTAGGTCTTTATTTTGATAAGTCCAAATGGTTTCCCCTTCTTATGTGGTTTCTTCACGGCAGATGGTTGTGGGCTCTGCTTGGAGCGCTTGCGGCATTGATGGCGGTTTTGTTTGCGTTGTCGTTGATATCACAGATGCAAGGTCATTTTACGATCAATATGAGCGATTCTCTGTTCAGAGAGGGTTTTTCCCTCAGCGAATCAGTTGGGTTTGAAAATCCCACAATGAGATTGTTTGCTCAGGCAGCAGAAAATGTACCGTGCGTGTCTATAACAGATATTCACGATGATGTTGACAGCATAGACGGACAGCACAATGAGGCAACTTATTTTGCTTATACGTTCTATATCAGAAATGAAGGCGAGTCAACAGTTTCATATAACTGGACCTGCCATCTGAACTCAGAGAGTCACGATATGTCTGATGCTGTATGGTTGATGATCTTTGAGGACGGAAAAATGAAATTCTATGCAAAGCAGAGAGAGGACGGAACTCAAGAGGCGTTGCCTTCATTTGAAGATAACTCACGAGGCTATCTCAACTGTCCAATGTATGACAGGGCAGCGGCACCTGAAGAACAATTCCAGCTTATAACGAGTAAAGATGGAAATGATTTCTATAGAATAATTCCGTATAACTTTCTCAGCTCTACAGCAGTTGCCGGAGGCACGATAACCGGCGTTGAACCTATGGAATCCCATAAGTACACCGTTGTTATCTGGCTTGAAGGTGATGATCCTGACTGTGTGGACGATCTCATTGGCGGACATGCAGGAATGGATATGAACTTTACTTTGCTTGATGAAAAAATTGATGAAGACGAAGAAAACAGTTCCTTCAGTGCAAAGTGGAATGCTTTCTGGGATAACCTTATATTCTGGGAAGACTAAAAATTGTAAATTTGTATGTAATCTCTGCGAAATTTGCAGAATTATATAATTCCGACGGGAATCAAAACACGAAATTAAATTTATAGAAAGAAGGAAGATTCAGATGAACAAAACTGAAAAGCGACAGTCCGATCTTCGCAACAAGCTGGTTGCAGCAGTTGCAATGCTGTTGGTTTCTTGCATCATGATGGTTTCCACCACATATGCATGGTTCACTCTGTCTACAGCGCCTGAAGTTCAGGGTATCACAACCACTGTTGGCGCTAACGGCAACCTCGAAATTGCACTCTCCCCCCTTAGTGGTAATGCAGAAGATATCACATCTGCAATGGGCGATGCAAACAAAACTTGGGCTGAAAAGAACACCACATGGGGTAACCTTATCAACCTTAGTGACAATTCCGTTTACGGTCTTGACAAAATTACTCTTCTTCCCACAAGACTGAATGTTGGTGCAGGTGAGGGCACATCCTTTAAGGTAAACGAAACTTCACCTCTTAAGACACCCACATACGGCGCAGACGGTCGTCCTCAGGCTCTCAATGCTAACACAACATTTGGTTCAAAGTTTGATGCAGACCAAGCTGCTGCAACAGACTTCCTTGCAAATCTTTGGAAGGGTATTCGTGTAATCGGTACATCTGCAGATATGTCCGAATACGAAGTTACATTCAATGCAGCACTTTCCGATCTTGCTGCTGCTATTTCAAGCGCTAAAACAAACGCTCAGAACTCTCTGAACGAAAACGGTGGTACACTTACAGGTATCGCAATTCAGCATGGTCTTGCCGGTGATTCTGATAGTAACAACTATAAGAATGATATTGCAGGTCTTGCAGAAGTTCTTGAAGATCTTCAGGCAGCAAATGACGAACTTGCTAAGGCAATCAAAGCAGCAGTTCTTGCTGAAGCTGCTTCTTCAAAGTCTACTGTTGAAAAGTACACAGAAGCAGTTCAGGCTCTTTCCGGCAATGCAGCTATAGATGCAGTTAAGGATTATCTTTCTACATATCCTCTTACAACAGATAATGATATCAGCGCAAATATCACAGCTGCTATTGCTAAGTACACTTCCAACCAGACTGCTATCAGCACTGCTACTGCTAACTTCAATACTATCAATGCAAAAGATACAGTAGTTTGGTCTGACGTAAGCACTGTGCTTAACCCCCTTATGAATACAAGCGCTATCAAGATCAACGGTAAGCTTATGCCTGACTTCAAGGCTATGGGTACTACAGGTATCGGTCAGGATATCCTTAAGAACGGTCTTAACATTACTATGGTAAGCGGTTCCGGTCTTTACGCTGATTTTGGTGCTGTTGTAGGTAACCTCGAAGCTACAGTTCTTGTTCCTACATTTACTTATGACGGAACTGAACTTGGTGGCTGGGATGCATACATGAAGACAGACAGTGAAGCTGTTGCCGGCGGTTATATGCCTGCAGTAAGAACAGCAATTGCTCTTGCAGGTGTTCTTACAGGTGACGGCACAACAACAACAAATAAGGTTATCAACGTTCCTTATGCTTATGCTGTAGACTTTATGTTCCGCACAAACGCAGCAGGTTCCAAGCTTATGCTTCAGACATCTCCCGCACAGAGAGTTTATGAAGAAAGCGTAAGCTCTGCAACTCAGGGCAGCGGTAGCACAATGACATTTGCTGTAACAGAGGCTCTTTCTGCTGAAGCAACTCTCAACCTTATGAAGTCTATCAGAGTTGTATTTATGGACACAGCTTCCAACACAGTATACGGTGTTGCTAAGATCGACACAACAAAGTATGAAGTTGCAGGTGCACTTACAGGCCTTACAGAGATTGAAGGTGATCTCTATCTCCACAGCTTCACAGTAAATACAGATGGTATTCTTGAAATCGGTTCCAAGATTGCAGAAGACCAGGCTAACCTTTGCGATCTTCCTCAGAACACAGCAAAGGCTGTATCCGCACTTGTATACCTTGATGGTGATAACGTTACAAATGCTGACGTTGCAAACGGTGTAACATCTATGATGGGTACAATGAACCTTCAGTTCTCCAGCTCCGCAGAGCTCGTTCCTATGGAAAACACAGCTCTTAAGGAAATGACAGGTGAAGGCGAATACAAGGTAACTGTAGATGTTAACAATGGCCTCCACAAGGAATCCAAGACTGTAACAGCAGGTGCTCCTTTTGAGTACACAATTCCTGCATCTCTTCTTGATGCTTACAATGTTGAAACTGTAACTGTTACTATGAATAACGAAGAAGTTTCAAATGCATGGGACGGCAGTAAGATCTCTATCGGAGAAGTAACAGGTCCTATCGTTGTTACAGTAACTGTAACAGCTAAATAATTCCTAAAGAAGTGTTATGATGATATTTCTTATCTCTCCCGCCCGAAAGGGCGGGGGAGAATCCCCCGTTAAACCCATGATTCATATGCTAAAGCTTTTAGCCTGTGAATGATGGATTTAATAAATTCCATAATTTGTTCATTGTTCTGTATGAGGCATCAATATATAATATTTATATATTTTACCTCAATATGCAGAGTATTGATTTAGTGAAACAGTCCTTTAAAAACAGAAAGAAGGAGAACATTGAATAATAACGAATCAAGAGTTCAACAGCAGAGGCGTATGCGCACAGCGATCTATTTGTATGTGCTTCTTGCTTTGCTCAGCTTGTTTTCCGTAGCCACATATACATGGTTTTCTCTAAGCCGTACTCCTGAGGTCAGTGAAATGGCGTTGCACGTAAATTCACCAACCGGTCTTGAATTATCAGTTGAACCTGATGCTAAAGAATGGCAGCTGCAGCTGAATTTTTCTGAGATAATCGGAGAAGTGGCTCCTTTACGACCTATAACCTGGTCGCAGAGAGACAATAGATTTTATGCAGTTTCTTATAGTTACGACGGCAGAGTAAATGACGTTCTTGAGCCGCTTTCGGATGGAAGAAATGCAAATAAAGATAATGCTGATGGCTATTATATGAAAGGCACGTTCTATGCCAGAACCGCTCAGAAGGTTCATGTCAGTCTCACGTCAGCTATTGAAGTTGAAGAAGGTATACAGGGCTCGGGTACATATGTTATAGGAAAGCCCATATGGAACAGCGAAACCGTAAGTCACGATAATGGCGGAAACGGAGCGGAGCTTGCAATCCGTATTGGAATACTTGTTGAGAAAACCGATCTTTCGGGAGAGTTGAAAAACGAAGCTTCTGAGTTCTATATATATGAACCAAACTACGACAAACACGTGGATAAAGAAGACGGATACATTGCAACTCCCAGTATTGACGGAACAGCAACGGTAATACCAGAGGAAAATATAATCTTGCAGTCGCTCAACTCCTGGAAGGAAGCGGATCCTGTCAGAAACGGAACTGTGATCCATACCTTTGGTGAGTTTGATTCCGATATGGAGCTTTTTGCACTCGATACTGATGAACTTGCAAAAATCAGCTTGTACGTATGGCTCGAGGGACAGGATGTGGATTGTATAAATGCAATCGGACATGAAGCAGAACTTATGGCAAATATCCAGTTTACAGCAACAACTGACGGTCAGTCAGGCATGGTTCCCATTAATTAAGTTAGTTTTTGATATTTATACAGAATATTAAATTTGATTGGAGCGTTTTATGAAAGACAAGAAACAGACAGCTATCGAAGAGACAGGCGAAGTTGAGATAGTTAAGAAGCAGAGCAAAGCCAGCAAGGTAATCAGTACAATAATCAACGTTGTGCTCGTTCTTGCTATAGTTCTCGCTGCTATCTCTACCTATGTTTCCTTTGTAACAACATCGGGAAATGGTGTGCCCAGCATCTTCGGACTTCAGATGTATTCAATTCAGACAGAATCAATGTATCCTGTTCTGAAGCCCGGCGATCTTATTTTCGATACAGCTATCGAAAAGCCTGAAGACTTGCAGAAAGGTGATATTATTACATACTGGACTGTAATCAATGGTGAAAGAGTTCTTAACACGCATAAAATCCACGAGATTTATGACGGTGGCGGATATCTTATATTTGAAACCAAAGGTGAAGCCAACACTGTAGTCGACTCTCTCACAGTTCATGAGTCTGAAGTTGTTGGTAAGTATAAATTCAAAGTAGAAGGTCTTGGTAAGGTATTTGACTATCTGCAGGACAGCACCGGCTTCCTTGTAGTAGTTGTAATTCCTGTGTTTATATTCTTCCTCTTCTACCTTGTTCAGTTCTTCCGCGTTCTCTTTGAGTATCAGAACGTAAAGAACCGCATCAAGTATGAGCAGGAGCGTGGTAAAACAGAAGATCTTATCGCTGATCAGGAAAAGAAAGCTCAGGATGAGAAGGAAGCTGAGCGTGCTAAGATGGAAGAGGAGCTTCGTGAAAAACTGAAGGCTGAGCTCCTTGAAGAAAAGAAGGCACAGGAAGCAGCGGCAGAACGCGCTAAAATGGAAGAAGAGCTTCGCGAAAAGCTGAAGGCTGAACTTATGCAGAGCATGGGTATGGCTGCGACTGTTACAGAGTCTGCTGAAGCAACCGTAGAAGAAGCTGCAGAGGAAACAGCTGAAGAAGTAGCTGAAGAGGCTGCAGAGGAAACTCCTGCTGAAGAAACTGCAGAAGAATCTACAGAAGAAGTAGCTGAAGAAGAATCTGTAGAAAACGATTCCGAAGAGGAAGAAACTAAAGACGAATAATAATGAAGATGCTTATATAGGAGGCTGACCTCGGCCTCCTATATGGACATTATCCCATTTTTTTGCCTAAATATAGGCAATAAATCCATAAGGAGACAAATATGGATAATTTTTTCAGATACTTCTATCAGGATATGGGAAGAGTTTTCCGTTCTTTGATTGATGTTTTCGTTGCATTTTTTGATTTTTTATATTATACATTCAATTTTAAGCTTCGAATGGATATCATCAAAGCTTATGATGAGGATTTTTCAACAACAGAGTGGATTCTTATGCTTGTTGTAAATATTCTGTTCATTGTGCTTGTCGTTGTGATGTGTATTCTTTTTGCAAAGTTGATCCGTAAGATTTTCCGCCGCTATGTACCTGCTAAGAAATATGACGAAATGGTTCGCCAGGTGAGAAATCTCCAGCGTGATCTTATGAGAGCAAACTATGAAAAGGATAAGCTCCTCGCAATGCGTATGGCGGAGTTTTCGGGATCCACACCTTCCTTTGATGAGGACTTTGCAGAAGAAGTTGATGAGTCTGCTGAAGATGAAGTGGATGGTGTTGAACTCGTTGAAAATCCCAACAGAAACAGATTTGATTCACCTTGCGTTGATCCTCAGGATAGCCGATTCTTCCGACTGACATCTGTTGACAATTACTATAAAACAGCGTACGAAGCTCCTGAATATGAAGATGATATAACTCTTCCTGAATTTTGTGACAGATTCCGCAGATTCGCTTCTTCCAAGATGCGTCTTTATTACGATATAGATATGATCCGTTTCTTTATCGCTTCTATGGGTGCAGCTCGTATTATTATTTTACAGGGTATTTCAGGTACAGGTAAAACATCTTTGCCTTATGCTTTTGGTAAATTTGTAAGTAAGGACACATCTGTAATTTCAGTTCAGCCGGCTTGGCGTGAAAGAACTGAACTTTATGGATATTTCAATGAATTTTCAAAGAAATATTCAGAAACCGACTTTCTCCGTGCAGTATACGAGGCTAACTATTTCAGAGACCCTCACCTTGTTATCTTGGACGAGATGAATATTGCGCGAGTTGAGTATTATTTTGCTGAAATGCTTTCAACACTTGAGCTTCCCAGACGTGAGGACCAGGTTATTGATATTGTTTCCGCAACCTGGGATAATGACCCCTGCCTTATTAATGAAGGTAAGGTTCAGATAAGCGATAACGTATGGTTTATCGGTACAATTAATAATGACGACTCTACATTTGCCGTTGCCGATAAGGTTTACGACCGTGCAATTCCCATTGACCTTGACAGCAGAGCTGAGGCTTTTGAATGTGAGCCGGAAGATGCAATGTATATTTCAACTGACCGTCTGATTCAGCTCTTTGATGAAGCAAAAGCAATGTATCCTGTTTCTCAGGAGATTCTCGATAAGCTTGAAGTTCTTAATGAATATCTCATTAAAAACTTCCGTCTTGCTTTCGGTAACCGTATTATGAAGCAGATAAACGACTACGTACCTTGCTTCATAGCTTGCGGAGGAACAGAAATTCAGGCAGTTGACTTTATGATAGCAAAGAAGGTTCTCCGTAAATTCGAGTCGCTCAGTCTCGGTTTTATGAAGGACGAACTTACAAGATTCAATACATATCTTGACAAGCTCTTTGGCAAAAACACTATGGTTATTTGCAAAGAGTATGTAGAGAGACTTAAAAAGACTAACTAATTTTTGAAAGGATCGGGTAGATCATAGTGGCAACAGATAATAAACAAAAAAAGAATAGCGCCGCAAGAGAATTGATGGACCCGATCTATCAAAAGTTCACTCGCGGAGTGATGCGAGCTATTTCCAGCACGGATTTTTATGAATACTTTATGGATGCCGTTTCGAGAGCTGATAACGAGTTCCAGTTTTCAAACCGTAAGTTGGAAAAAGCAGTTGACACTACTTGGGTAGACGCAATTGAAAAAACACTAAATGCTTTTCAGGAAGTTATCGGAAATCCGAGAAACGTGATTCTTGAAGAGGAACTTATCGTAAATGCGGCTCTTGCGAAAAAAACAAATTCTGATGTAGTGCGTCATCTCACAAGCCATGCTGCTTATGTGGAAGACTATGATGAAAAAACAGGCGATGTTCAGCCTATGCGTCTTATGCAGAAAATCAGAGATGACTCTGAGGTTATCTACGAAAATCGACTTGTGTTCACAACGCTTGAAACAGCATATAGGTTTGTAAAAATCCGATATGATGCACTCTTTGAGGCAATGAGTGATGAATTCGGAGCAAAGCTTAAAGTGCGCTCTGATATGGAAAGCGCAACAGAGCACGTACATATGGATATGTTTTTGCATATCAAAAATATCGAAAGTGCTATGGATGCAGATGAGCGAAATGCTGAAGTATTTGCCCGTATTTCACGTATACATCGTTTGCTTACAACTTTTATGAACTCCAAATTTGCACAGCAGATGGAGAAGGTTCCGCGAATCAAGGGCAATGTTGTAAAAACCAACGTTCTGAAAAAGAATCCTAATTATCGTAAGATCGAAGAGTTGTTTTCGTTTCTGAGACAATATGACCAAATAGGTTATTCAATCAGAGTTATTGAGCAAAGTCCAAAGATCAATGAAACATTCCAGAGAGATATATACCATAATATTCTCTTTAACTATTTGATTTTAAAAGGATATCTGGAGGATCAGGAAGATCGTGTTGTTCCTGCAAGACCCAGAGAAAAGCAGCGCACGTTAAAACCCAAGTTTATTCGTGAAATAATAGAAGAACTGACAGAGGATTATGACCTGCCCGATGTTGAGGTACGTAAGGTTCTTATTGAAGAACTGACAAAAGCCCAGCTTATGCAGGAAGAAAAAGAAGAACGCCGTCGCCTTGTTGAAGAGCAGGAGCGTAAAAAGAAAGAAGAAGCCGAGCGCATAAAGAAAGAGCAGGAGGAAGAAAAAGAGCGCCTGCGTAAAGAAAGAGAAGCTGAAAGAGAGCGTATACGTCAGGAGAAGGAAGCCGAAAAACAGCGACTGTTCCATGAGCGTATGATGCGTGAGGCTGAGGATAGACGTAGAAAAGAAATATTCCTGAAAGAACTGAAATTCTTTGATGAAAAAAAGGAAGATCAGCTTGAAGCGAGAGAAAAACACATGGAAAAGTATCTTGCTGAAAAGGAAGATTTTGCGGATGCTGCTTTCCTGATAGAAGAAATAGAGCAGCGTAAGATAGAAGCTCAGGAGCGCAAAAGAAGACATCGTCAAGAAGAAAAAGAGCGAATTTTCCGCGAAGAAGAAGAGCGCCGCCAGCAGCTTTACGAGCAGCAGGAACGCGAGCGCAAGGAAGCTCTTGAAAAGCAAATCGCAGTTGATATGGAATACCTTCGTGAATACAACGAAGAATTGCAGTATTTCGCGGTAACATTGGCTGTGAATAAGAAGCAGCGCGCTGATTATGAGGATGAACTTCGTGCTCAGGCAGAACAACGTGAGCAGGAGCGATTGAAGCGAATTGCTCAAAGATCGAATATGGCAAAATAAAGCTTTATAAATTACGGCAGGGGGGAGCGCATTGCAAAAGATCATTGTAAAATTGATAATATCCATTGCGGCGCTGACCGTTTCTGCAACACTTGTAGGTATGTTTTCATATGCATGGCTTACAATGTCGGGTGCTCCGGAAGTTGATGGAATACAGATTAACGTTGGCGGTGGAAATACGATCATGGTTGCCGCCGATATATCTGTAAAAAACGATGACGGAACAACAACTCATTATCCCGGAGCTTTTTCACAATCACTTCATTTGTCTAATTACGACTCCTATGAATATTTGTCATCATTGGCAGGATTAACTCCTGTTTCCACAGTGGATGGAGTTAATTGGGTACGTCCTACTTACTACGGTGAGGATAGTGAAGAGGTAAAATCAGGCGAAGTGATGATTGGTCAGATCAAAGATATAGCAGATTTTCAGATCGATACAACACTTGAATATGCCAATATCCCTGCAGAAGATTTAACGGGAAGTATGGTTGGCAATTACGCATTTGTTGATTTTTGGGTAGTATCTCCCGGAGATAACTATAAACTTCGTGTTTCAACCGGAGGAAAAGAAGAAAACGGAAGCTTTGTTATCAGCCGTATGGAAGCAGTTGAAAATGAGGACGCAAGATATGGATACGATTTTAAAGTTCTCAATGAAGCAACAGCTTCAGCTGTAAGATTGGGATTCCTTGCTAGTAATGATTGGTGCACTTATAATGATAATCTAAGTTATAACGGCAGTTCTGAATATGATTCAAGATTTTCATTTCTTAAGGGCAGATATCTGGAAAAGGGATCCACCGTAGCTTTTTCTGCTGATAATTCCAAGTTTACCATTTATGAGCCAAATGCGGATTATCATATTTCTGAAAAATATAATAAAGCATACTATAGAATAACTAAACCAATTGGGGTTGTAAACGGTGAGCTCAAAGAGGTTAACGTTTCTGACAGGCTGACAGTTCAACTTAATAACCAGTGGCGTACGGACTTTGAGGGAACAGGAATTCTTATGGAGCAGTTGTTCCAGACATTCATAGCAGGTAAAGACCTTAGTGGAAAGAACGCTGCTGTGTTGACAGAAGAGTTCTACGAAATGAGTATCCAAAATGTGATATATCCTTATGTAGACAGGGGATATTTTATAAAGAGAACAGAATCCTTGTATTCAGCTGCAAATGAAAAAGGATATGTTTTTGAAGAGAATCCTGCTTTTGAAAACGTAAGCGGCGCAACTGATGATGTGTTTATAACAACTCTGGAAAAGAATATTCCCCAGAGAATCAGAATGTTTGTGTGGCTTGAAGGACAGGATGAAGATTGTGTTAACTTTGGAGAGAGTTCAAATTTCATTGTGAACCTGGAACTTGCAGGAAGTAATGATTGATATGGAAAATAAGGAAACAGATATTATAGATGAAAAAACAGATTCGGTTGACAGCAATATTGTTGAAAAAGAATCAACCGAAAAAGGAAGAAAAAAAGGACGAAAAACATCAATTGTAATTAGTTGCGTTCTTGTAATGTCCATCATTTTGTGTCTCTGGGTAATAAGCCAGGTGCTCAGTGATGGTTATATGTCAATAGGCGGATTCAGTATGTTTCGCGTTGCAACGGGAAGCATGGAGCCTGAAATGCCTGTTGGTACATTGCTGATATCTCAAAAAACAGAAATTAGCGAGATCAAAGTAGGTGATGTTGTCAATTTCCGGTCAAGAGATAACGGCATGCTGGGAATGATCATAACTCATCGTGTCGTGAAAATGTATGAAGATGCTGACGGAAAGATATTCCTTGAAACCAAGGGTGATGCAAATAAATATGCCGATGCGAAACTGGCGGATGAAGAAAATCTTATTGGTAAAGTTATATATGCCACGGGTGAAGGAAACTTTTTCGCCAATTTAGTAACGTTTCTTACAAGTAAAATCGGATTTTGGGCGTTTATAGTTCTTCCTTGTATCATAATGGGCGTTATGATAATGCGAGACACTATAGATACTCTCAGGGATGAGATGGATGCCATTCACAGAGAATTGGATGAAATGTCCAATAAAGTAGAGCAGAAAAACAAAGATAAAGAAATTGAGGAAGAAACGTACGAGGAAATGTACGAAAGGCTGCGCAGAGAGTTGTTAGAGGAGCTAAATCAAAGTGCTGAACAAAAAGAATCAGAAGAGGGATCAGATAACTGACATCAGAAATGATCGCCTCAAGGCTGCAAAAAAGAATATATATGCCCATTCCATAGGTCTGGTTGTATTTATTGTTGTGGTAACAGTAACACTTTTGTTTGCTGCGACAACTGCGTGGTATACAAATACTATTGCAGTAAACGGACTTACTTTCAAAGCAGAAGCGTGGGGATTTGATGGGTCTGTGTTTGTCAGTGAAGAGGCCATAGAGGCCGCACCCGGAGATACAGGCTTTGTTGAGTTGCGCGTAAAGAACAAGAGTGACATTGCAAGTTCAGTAGGTATCAATATATCCAAACAGTATATGGAAGAGCCTCAGATGCAAAAGCGCATTTACTTTTACATAGATAAATCTGCTGTTGTAAACGGAGAATCTGTTGATAAGATATATCTCAATAACACTAAAGGCTATTCTTATACATTGTATGGTCATAATGAGCTTATTCTTTCCGAGCAGATAAGCACAGATGTGCCTGTTAAGTGGGAATGGGTATATGACGTAGTTGGATATTATTTCAAGGGTTCTGTATCATCTGCCGAGGGTGAGCAGTCAATAATTGTGGATGAATATCTCCAGCCGATACAGTATTCCTATGATCATGCAACTTTTGATAGTGAAGGAAACCTTCTCACAGTAGATGGTGAAACTACAGTTGATCAGTATCTCGTTCAGTTAACAGCCAACGATGGATTTAAAGGTGCTTATTCAATTGTTGACGGTGCGTTGATGCTCGATCAGGAAGCAGTTTATGCTGAAGTAGCAAATTGTTATCCAATAGACAGAGAGAATAATATTTGGGTATACCTCTGTACAGAAGCTGAAATTGAAGCAAATACAGTATGGGATACTTTGTATGGCTCAACTGCTCAGGAAGAAAAGAAAAGTTATCAGGCAAGAATTTCGGTAGTTGGTGAGCAACTCAATCAGAAGGTTGTAGTTCTCAACGCCAATGACGATATTGCGGAGAGCCTTAATGCAAATAGTGGCGAAATAGTTCGCCTTTCAAATGATATGACAGTGGCAGAGCCCATTGCTATAGGTAAAGCGGCAACAGATACAGAAGATGCTGTATATGTAAACGCTTTGCTTGACCTTAATGATTGCGAAATAAATATAACAGATACATCGCTTGAATCAGTGTTCGATGTTGCAGAGGGATCAAGTATAACCGTATTTAATGGTGAACTGTCAGGCACTGCCGGCAGTAAAGCGATTGGTATTAAAGCAACGGGAGCAGATGTAACATTAAGCAATGTAACTGTTTCAGATTTGAATACAGGGGTCAGAATAAATGATAATGAGTCCGGTGGTATTAACTCTACTGTAATCATTTCTGACAGTAGTATAGAAGGTTCACTCTGTGCAGTAAGAGTCAACGGGGATGGCGCCCGCTCTTCTGCAATGACACAGGTTATCATTCAGGATAGTACGCTCATAAGTAAAAACCATAGTGCGATTATCGGAAATGGTACTGCTGGTGAAAATGGAAACTGGGGAACCAATATACAGGTAGTAAACAGTACTCTTGAAGGATACTATTCAGCAGTATACCATCCTCAGATGAACAGTACTTTTTCTGCTGAGGGAAGTGTGCTCAAGGGTATGACAGGTATGCTTATAAAAGGCGGAGATTTCTATATATCCAACAGCAAAGTAATAGGTACAGCTACGGATGATAGTCCTATTGTCGTTCCTACAGAAGAACTTTTGGGAAATAGTGGTTCGTTGGATACAGGTGATGGTATATATATCGAAAGCAACTATGGATATCCGATCAGTCTTACTGTGACCGGTGATAGTGAAATCAGTCACACGGCAAGAACTGCAAAAGCAATCAGAGTATTTCCTCAGGTTGACTATGTTCAGGTTATGATCGACGGAGGTCTTTTCTCATCAGATGTTTCTGCTTTTATAACTGAAGATTATCAGTGTGTAGCAGAGGAAGTTCCGGTTGAGGGCAGTGAGGAAACTGTCACAATGTACAGAGTTTCTTTGAAAGGGTAAAAAGGATCAGAAAGGATGGTAAGTATGAGCAGTAAAGTAAACAGTCTTATGCTGAGAATATTAATGTTGCTGCTCATTGCTTGCATTGTATTGGCTGTGGGCATAACTTACGGTAGATATCAGACTTCAATTGCAGCAGTATCTTTCAATGTAACTTCTGTATCTACAGATAAGTTTGGTATATATGGTGGCAGCTTGTCGCAGGATAATTTTCAGGGACCATGGCCTACCCTTGACGAGGGATGGACAATGAATGACGACAGCGCTGAGCTAAAGTTTTTCGTTGCAAACGGAAATCCCGAAGGGGACTATTCCAAAAGAGACAGAACATATAGTATCAAAGTCTTTTCAGGTGCCGTCAACGACAGTCTTGAGGTGACGTTATCTTATGTTGATGAAAACGGAAATACTGTTGAACTTCCTGCCAATCCTGAAAGATTAGAAAGCGGAAACACAATGTACGAATCGTTCGGAGACGGATGGGTGTATAGCTTCATTGATATGGGTGAAAGCGATATTGAGTTTCTTCTTGAGGGCGAAAAATTCAACTATAGGAATTTCACATTGAATGTGTCGGGCGAATCTGATCCCAGCCTTTTCCATCTGATCGTTACAAGTGGTATTGTAGCTAACAAATAAAACCGTATTTAGAAAGGGGAGCTGTAATGAATAAGCGCAGAATTGGATATTTACTTTGCGTAGCTGCGCTGATTTCAGTGGCAGTGCTCACCGCTATAGTGTCGGGAATTGGTGCAACGCAAGGGCGAGTACACAACATCCTTGCATGGAACTCAGTTTATGCAACGGTTGACGCTCGGCTGGAAAGCAATTATCTGGTTGAAGGCGGACAAACTGTTTTGCTTGAAAAATGGGATATAGGGCAGGAGATTTCTTCCAGAACTGAGCCTATAACTCTGAAAAGTACAAAAGGAATTCTGGAAGGAACAATCAGTTGCGTTACGGAGTCAGCTTATATAACTGCAAGCATTGATAATTCTGATATAGCAACTGATGAAGTTGGAGTAAGCGTAGATCTCGTTATCACATTGACAGATGCAGCACTTGAATTGAGCGAAATAACTGAAGTTTCAGTCCGTGTGGAATGGGTATATGATACAAGTACAGTTGAAAATACAACTTGCTTTGCAGACTTCAAAATAGATATATACCCTGAAAACGCAGCAGAATCAAAAGACGATGCTTCGGTTGGTTTAAAAAGCAACTATCTTGTAAGCGGAGGAAACGTAGTTCTTCTCAACGATTGGATAGTTTCGGATACATTAAATTACAGAACACAGAACATAGAGCTTGTAACTTATATCGGTGAAATAACAGGAACGTTGAATTGTGAAACTGATTCGGAATTAGTCAGTGTCAGTCTCAATGATTCGCAAGAAGCAGTGAAGTTGACTGTTGGTTCTGAAGAAAAAAATGTAACGGTTCTCAAGGTATCATTGCTTGAAGAAGCCGCTTATATCACAGAAAAAACAGAATTACGTATTCGCGTCAGCTGGACTCCTGACTCTTCTGCTGAAGGATTACCCACTATGTGGTCAGATTTTGTTGTTAATATATTGCCTGAGAATATGGAAACAGCAATTGATGATACAGGTGCAGACTTATCAGCAATTGATATGACAGAAATCCCTTCGGAGTTTAGTTGGGAGGAGCCGGTTATAGTTCCTATATCTTGTCCTGAAAATACAGAAACAATAGAACTTAGCTGTAATGGCG
>JAFXGC010000046.1 GCA_017513325.1 Clostridia bacterium | reverse complement strand
TAATATGGGTAACTCTCTCATGGTAGGTTGCGCAAAGATGGGTCTCAATTTTACTTGTTGCGCACCCAAAAAGTATTTCCCTGAAGGCGAACTTATTGAAGAATGCAAGCGAATTGCTTCAAAAACGGGTGCAACTCTCAGATTTATGGAAGATCCAATGGAAGCAACCAAGGGTGCTGACGTAATTTATACAGACGTCTGGGTATCAATGGGCGAGCCTGTTGAAGTATGGGCAGAGCGTATAAACGATCTTTCTCCATATCAGGTAAATAAAGCGCTTATGGACAATGCAGGTCCACAGTGCCGTTTTATGCACTGCCTGCCTGCTTATCACGATAAGAAAACAGTTGTCGGCCGCGAGATGTGCGAGAGATTCGGACGTGAAGATCTTGAGGTAACAGACGAAGTATTTGAAAGTGAACAGTCCATCGTATTTGATGAGGCTGAAAACAGAATGCATACAATAAAGGCCGTTATGGCTGCAACATTAGGAGCAAGACAATGAGTGAAACAAAAAAAATTCCCGTAATACTTAACACAGATATCGGCGGCGATATCGACGATAGCTGGGCGCTTTCTTTTCTTCTCAGAAGCCCCGAGCTTGACACAAAGCTTGTAGTTCCTTGCCTTGAAAATCCCGAGTATCCTTTCGGACGCACAAAGGTAGCTGCAAAGCAGATGGCGCAAAGCGGATATGGACATATTCCTGTTGCTGCCGGTCTTGAAAGCGAGCATTTTGACTATCATCTCAGAGAATGGGCTGAAGATTTTGATCTTGCCGGCTATCCCGGAGGTTTCCGTGAGGACGGTATTCAGGCAATGATAGATACAGTAATGGCAAGTGATGAGGTTGTAACAATCATTTGTATTGGACCTATGACTGATATTGCTGCTGCACTTGAAAGAGAACCTCGCATTGCTGAAAATGCAAAGCTTATAATTATCGGAGGTTCAATCTATAACGGTCACGGTCTTGATGTTATTCAGAAGGCTTCCGACTATAATGTTCGTGCTGATATTCCTTCCTTCAGAAAAGTATTTGCTGCTCCCTGGGATATCACATTGATTCCCCTTGATGTAACAGCGCATATAGTAATCGGTGATGATTCGTATCAGAAGCTTCTCTATAAGAGAAATGATGATGCTGTTGTGGGTACAGTTCTTGAGTGCTTTGATTTCTGGATGGTAAAGGGTAACTGCACATATTATAAAACACATACAACATCCCTCTATGATACAGCTGCTATTTACTATGCAGTAAAAGGCGATTATAACTTTATTATGGAAGATCATATGCTTTCAATCGACGATGGCGGATATACAAACGATGATAGTGAAAACGGCCGTCTTGTGCATTGCGCCGTGTACTATAAGTATAAGGATATGTTCTATAAATTCCTCACAGACCGCCTTTGCGGAGAAGTTTAAAAATTATTATTTTAAGGCGGCTTGAAAACAAGCCGCCTTATGAGTATGTATAATTATGGAAATAACAAAAACTGAAATATATTCAACTAAAATAAAAAATGAATATAAAATAGCTGTTGTTGCTGATCTTCATAACAGAACTTTTAACGATGTAATAAAAGTATTGGAAAAAATGAAGCCGGATTATATTCTTATTCCCGGAGATCTTACTCATAATCTTGATAAAGACAATTCTCTTGTCAGCTGCAAAACGGGACTCAGCTTTCTTGAAAAATCAGCACAAATAGCGAAAACTTATTACAGCGTGGGTAATCACGAACGAAGAGTGAGCAGTGAATGCGCTGAGTTTATAGAGCAAACAGGTGCGATTTTACTTGATAATGAAACAGCAGTTGATGGCGAAATCACCTTTGGCGGATTATCAACAGGCCTTTTTGAAAACAGATATGGACCTACTCCGCCACCGGACCTTGACTATCTTTCAAAATTTGCAAAAGAGGACGGGTTCAAATTGCTTCTCTGTCATCATCCCGAGTATTATCCTGAGTACATCAGAGAAACAGATATAGATCTGACGGTTTCAGGTCACGCACATGGAGGGCAGTGGAGAGTATTCGGGCAGGGAATATATGCTCCCGGACAAGGACTGTTCCCGAAGTATACATCGGGACTTTATGAAGATCGTCTGTACGTAAGTCGAGGTCTGACAAACACAGCGTTTCCCATTCCACGCTTTTTTAACAGAACAGAACTTACATTTATATATCTAAAGAAAAAGGACGCTTAATGCGTCCTTTTTGATGTTTATTTAAGAATTGATGAAAGGATAACTGTGTCGGTATCTTCTGCATCTGCTGAAACCGTAATAGTGTCGCCAACATTGAGGATAGCAGCGTTTTCGTTATCTGCTGCTGAGAGGCGTATATACTTTGCGGGCAGAGTGTCAATGGCAACATAGTAAACAGTAGTTCCATCAATTACAGCCTGGCGTATCTCTGTAATAATACCGGTAAGTTCAGTTTCGTATTTGTCTTCTTCAGGAATTTCGGGGATTTCAGGTTCTTTTTCTATAAGCCCGTTTTTCATAAGAAGTTCGTCATAGTTTTCTTCACACTCAGCAAGGGATGTGCCGTAAGCAACTATCTGGTATTGCTGAACATTAACCATTGCGTACATTTTAACAAGACTGGAAGCATCCTTAAGAGGCAAGAAATATGTGGGTTGTCCCTTAATATTGAGAAGGAGAGGAAAAGCAGCCGAGTATCCGTACTGTTGAACAACACCTTCAGCAGAGTCCATTGCGGAAAACTCTTCAGCACCTGCTATGCTGTAGAAATGTGCTGCTTTTGTTCTCTGGTTAACAAGGATAAAACCTATATTGGACTGGTCTCCGCCAACAGAGGTGATACCTGTATACATCCATACGTCATCATCCTGAGCAATATAGTTATATCCCTCGGTTGTAACAGTGCAGCCGGTCTGTCCGAAAATAGAGTTCCAGAAACCGTTCTGATACATTCCGCGATAATCGTATTGTTCTATAAGAAGATCCGCTGTGAAAACTCTGTCAACCCAGGTTGGAATATCAGCCGCATTGTAGTAAACAGATTCTCCTGTGATGGCATTGCAGAGAACAGCTCCGATTATATCTCGGCCTCCGAAAATGCCAATTTTCTTTGTCATAACAGAAGCAACGAAATAAGGAGTTCCGTCTTCATCAATTTCAAAGTTTACATCTTCGAACATTAATGTAGGATAGCTGAATCTGAGATGACGGGAGATATTTCTGTTAAAATATTCAGAAGGAGAATACTTGATTCCGCTTTCTGTACGTACGACAGTAACTTCCTGCGTAACCATATCGGTTATAATGTAGGCAGGAATACCGTTTTGAGTATTTTTGATCCATTTGAAGAAATCACCATAGTTGAGATATGTCACTCGTACAGGTCGATCGTTGTAGTTGATCTGTGCTGATTCAGCTTCAACTTCAAACTGGCTTACAAGATCTCTAAGCTCGCCTAGTTTTCTGTTTGCCAGAACACTTGCAGAATCTTTGTCAAGCTGGGGGATTTGCTCATAAGATATTTCATTAATATCAGCTGTAAAGTCGCTTTCTTCAACTTCAATAAGATTGCTGTATGCCTTTGAGTTGAAAATAACAGCAGAAAACAGGTTTCCCACAAGGCAGAAAACAACGATCGCTGCAATCAGAATAACGGGAATCTTACAAACTTTCCAAAGTCCCTTGAAAACTTCTGCCGGTGAGGAAGAACGTGTTATTCCTATGCCTGCAGTGATGAGCGTTAAAAAGCTGAATAAAGCAAGCGCTAGAACAATGAATATCCAAAGCTCCATGCTTTTGAGATTGAGCG
>JAFXGC010000045.1 GCA_017513325.1 Clostridia bacterium | reverse complement strand
GCCAAATATAGGGGGCATCAATGTGCTGCCCGTGTATGCGCTTGCCATTTGTATGCCTACTATTGCCTGAGAATTTTCACGCCCGAAATTTTCGGGGGTTGAGTGAATAACCGAGGGATAAACAGGTGCGCATCCAACGCCCACAACAACAAGACCTACAAGGGCAGGCAAGCTGTTTTTCAAGGGGGGCGCTATCATAACTACTCCTGCTATAATTGCTATGCTACCAACTCTTATAAGAGTTTTATCCTTGAATTTATCCGCCGCAAATCCGTTTACAAATCTGCCGAAAGTTATACCAAGATAGAACAGGGATGCAAAAAGCGCTGCTGTTTCCTCGTCAACGCCTCTTGCTTCAACCAGATAGCTGCTGGCCCAAAGTCCTGCTGTGCTTTCAATTGCGCAATAGCAGAAAAAGGCAAGAAGAACGCACTTCACTCCCTTTAATTTAAGTGCGCCGCCAACGCCAAGATGCACTGCTTCAACCTCGTCACCGTTTTCTTTTGAGTCTGCCTCTTTCTTTTTCCAGATAGGCAGGCTCACAAACAATACTGCAGTCAGCACTACCTGTATAAAGAACACGCTGCGATATCCCATCTGCCAGCCGTGTCCTCCTGCAAGGCACCAGCTCATTATAAAAGGGCTGACAGATGTACCGATACCCCAGAAGCAATGGAGCCAACTCATATGTCTTGCGGCATAGTGAAGAGCAACAAAATTATTTAGTGCAGCATCAACCGCGCCTGCGCCAAGGCCGTAAGGAATGCCCCAAAGGCACAGCTGCCACACGGAATCAGACAATGAAAAACCCAGAAGCGCAACTGCTGTCATAGCCACGCTGATAGCGGTTACAAGGCCTGCGCCAAGCTTTCGTGTCAGCTTATCTGACATAAGACTTGAAACGATAGTGCCTCCCGCTATTATCATTGAAATAACGCCTGCCATTGATATAGGTGCTCCCATTTCCATATGCATAACCGGCCAGCCTGAGCCAAGAAGAGGATCGGGCAGACCGAGGCTTATAAACGATATGTATATTATTGCAAGAAGAAGTGAAAACATAGCTTTCTCCTTTAATTTCTATTTGCTTTATTATACAATATTAATTTCAATTTGCAAGTTTTTCAGACAAATTATTGTTTAGCGCACAAGCCTTCCCACCCCGGGGAAGGTACGGCAAAGCCGGGGATGAGGTGTCCAGGCTTAGTTTATGCAGAAATTTATAGTCGCACCGAGGAAAATTTCGCTCTCTGCGGAGAGCGACCAAGGAGCTGTGCCCGCCGAGTTGGTTTCGCCAACTCGTGATCTCCGGTGAGTATTAGTTTTTTCGCTCGTTGCGACGAGCGAATCAGGGCTCTGCCCTGATAATCCGCGACCTTTTTTAAAAAAGGTCGATAAAAACAATCCTACAATGTGCAGCACTAAATTATCGTTTCACCTTGTAACAACGATGTTACCAACCTACATTGTCGATAATTGTTTGATCACTCAATTTTCATCTGCCATCATATCCAGACCCTTGCCAAAACATTTTAATTATGATAAAATTTCTATATACAAGGAGGTGAAATGATGGATATATTTTCTCCCGTGTCAGTTTTGCGCGGAGTTGGCGAAGCTAAGGCAAAAGCCTTTAACAAATTGGGAATATTCTCAATTTACGATCTTCTGCATCATTTCCCCAAGGCATACCAACACAGGGGAGCTGTTTCAACTATAGCAGAAACTGTTATGAAAATAAAACAAACGGGTGAGCTTGCACCCACCTCTCTTGTGCTGACAGTCGGCACTGACGCTGTGACAAAAATGATACGACGCGGCATGGTGCTGACAAAATTCAAGGCATACGATGAAAGCGGCGTTTGCGAGATAACCTATTTTAATCAGGGATATCTTAAGGACACGTTCAAAAAAGGCTCCACCTTCCGTTTTTGGTGCCGCCCAACTTATGAATACGGCCATCTTAATCTGAACTCCCCTGCATACGAAATGTGCATCCCCGGCCGCAAGCTTGATGAAATCGTTCCCGTTTATCCACTTACAAAAGGACTGACGCAGAAAGCTATCGCTGCCCACGTGCGAGATGCACTGCGGATCGTTGGTAATATCCCTGAACATTTGCCAACAAGAGTTCTTATAGATAACAATGTTGCAAGCCTTTCTTACGCACTGAAAAATATCCATTTTCCAGAAAATCTTGAAGCGCTTTACAAAGCAAGAAAACGCTTTGATTTTGACAGAATTTTCTGCATTTCCGCAGCGCTTGCATCAAACACGGCAAAGCGAAATGAAAATGCTCCGGCCATGAAAAACACCGACTATTCTCCCATCTTATCTGCACTGCCCTTCACTCTCACAGGAGCCCAAGCAAGAGCTGCCAGTGAGATTTCGGCGGATATGTCAAAAAAACGACAGATGTGCAGAATCCTTTGCGGAGATGTTGGAAGCGGTAAAACTGCAGTTGCCGCAATTGCCGCATATATTTCCGTTTCAAACGGATATCAATGCGCCCTTATGGTGCCAACTGAAATCCTTGCAAAACAGCACTACAGCGAGCTTTGCCCTCTTTTTGAAAAATTAGGATTCAGATGCTCTCTTCTTACCGGCTCCCTTAAAGCGTCCGAAAAGAAAAAGCTGCAAGCAGATATTGCAGGCGGTGAAAACTGCCCTGATCTGATAATCGGAACTCATGCTTTGCTTACAGACAAGGTGATTTTCAAAAATCTAGGACTTATAATAACGGACGAACAGCACCGATTCGGAGCTAACCAGCGAGCGGCACTTGGTGAAAAATCTGAAAACGCACACACGCTTGTTATGAGCGCGACACCCATACCACGAACACTTTCTCTCGTTTATTATGGAGACCTTGATCGAAGTGTTCTTGATGAGTTGCCTCCGGGACGACTTAAGGTTGGTACTTTCACTGTTGACGAAAGCTACCGCGCAAGACTCAATGGCTTTATCAAAAAGCAGGCGGAGGAAGGCCACCGCACCTATGTTGTTTGTCCTGCCATTGAAGAAAGTGAAAGTATGGCGGACGACCCCGACAACATATACGATATTGACTTTATGTGTGAGTTCACAGAGAACGAGCCTCAGCTTAAAGGGGCTGTTGAATATGCATCAAAACTGAAGGAACAGTTACCCACTCTTAGAATCGGATTTGTTCACGGGAAACTGAAAACAGCTGAAAAAGATTCAGTTATGAGCGATTTCGCAGAGGGGCGTCTCGATGTACTTGTTTCAACAACAGTTATCGAAGTTGGCGTCAACGTTCCTGAAGCAACGCTGATGGTGGTAGAAAACGCTGAACGATTCGGACTATCTCAGCTTCATCAGCTGAGAGGACGAGTTGGCCGAGGCAAAGCTAAATCCTACTGTATTCTCGTTTCAGATACGAAAAATGAAACATCTCGACAGCGCCTCGAAATTATGTGCAATCTTTCCGACGGATATCTGATTGCAGAAGAGGACCTTAAGCTTCGCGGCCCCGGTGATTTCTTTGCAAACGGGGGGATTATCCGTCAGCACGGAGCAGCCCTTGCACCAATTACTGAAGAAAGCGACAAAGAGCTTTACGAAAACGCTGTTTCTGCCGCAAAAGCACTGATTGACAGCGATCCTACACTTTCTTCGTCCGAACACACAAATTTGGCAAAAATCATACAAAAAATGCTAATTGGTACAGAAAATACCATAAATTGATGCTCATTTGGCACATTTAATACCAAAAACGGACTAATTGTTTTGATCAATTAGTCCGTTTTTAGTTATGCATTTGTAGAATTATCTTTATTATTGTAGTTGTTTATACATTTGTCTAAAAACCATTCCAAAACAGCTTTTACCTTCGTTTCATCAGTGATAAAGCTCATTCCATGGTCAGCTTTGGGTACTTTTATAACTGTCAGATCACAATTCTTAGCACTTTCAGCATTACTGTCTGTCATTCTGACAGGAACAAAGTCATCAGCCTCGCCGTGAATAATAAGAAGCGGCTTTGTGTTTCTTATAAGTGCTCTGCCAACGTCTCCATCTTCAAATTTTATATCAGCTCTGTGCTCCGCGATCTTCTTTGCAAGAGGCAAAACAAGAGCCGGAGGGATATTCATTCTGGTTTTTAGAATATGCTTACATATCTCCATAGGACTGCTATATCCGCAATCAGCAATTATACCACTGACAGCATCGGGGAGTTTTCCGCCTGCAGCAAGCATAACAGTGGAAGCACCCATAGACATACCGTCAAGCAATATAGGAAGACCCTTATATCTTCTTGCTGCAAATTCTGCCCAAAGCCTGCAGTCGTCCTTTTCTTTTATACCAAAGGTGATATATTTTCCGTCAGAATCCCCGTGAGCTCTTTGATCTGGCATAATGAGAGTAAATCCAAGACTGTGATAATACTCAACTGCGCAGGAAAAATCGTGGATAGCGCAGGAATGATATCCATGCATAAGAATGATAACACCACGGGGGGCATCACATTCAAGAATTCTTGCCACAAGGCGAAGACGATCGTTGGAACGGATCATAACTTTTTTGAGATTCTGACTTCTGATCCAGTTCATAGCGCTGTTGACTCTGTCAGCATAGGGAGCGTTTTTTATTTCTCCCCCATACCAATAATTCTTGCCTTCATAGCGGTTGAAGCCAAATTTGAACACCTGAACAGCCGCAGCATAAGAAACCGCCGCAGGAACTGCTGCTGCAAGGGCAATTGCGGCTTTTGAAACATTTGCATTTTTAGCATTGTTGTTTTTCAAAAAAGTCATCTCCAATCAGTTAATCAACTTTAGAAATTCTTGTTCGTCTATAACCTTGATACCAAGGGCGTTTGCCTTATCAAGCTTTGAACCTGCGCTTTCACCTGCCACAACGCAAGTGGTTTTTGCCGAAACGCTTCCCGTTACTTTTGCGCCGAGAGCCTTAAGCTTTTCTCCTGCCTCTCCTCTTGTCATAGATGAAAGTGTTCCCGTGAGAACAAAGGTCTGTCCTGCAAGACTATCCCCCTTAGGTTCCGCCTTCGCGCCTTCAAGCTCGACTCCGTATTCTGAAAGTCTTGATACAAGCTCCGCTGTTTCAGGAAGAGCGAAAAAGCTAACAAGTGACTCTGCCATGATCTCTCCCACATCTTCAACCTGACACAACGCTTGTACATCAGCATCAAACAATGCGTTGATACTGCCGAATTGATTTATTATTGCCTCGGATGCGGCTTCACCTATATGGCGCACACCCATTCCAAACAAAACTCTTGCCGCGCCTGCTGTTTTTGATTTTTCAATGGCGGAAATAAGATTTGCCGCCGCTTTCTTTCCCATTCGAGGCAACTTTTCTACGTCCTCTGCCTTTACCGTATAAATATCAGCGGCTGACGCAACAAGTCCTTCATTTATAAGAAGACTTACAACACTTGGGCCCATTCCTTCTATATTCATTGCTCCCTTTGAAGCAAAATGAATAAGGCGGCGTTCAAGTTGAGCAGGACAAGCAGCGTTAAGGCAACGGATAGCACCCGTGCCCTCTTCGTCACTATCGTAAAACAGTTTTTCATTGCAGGAGGGACAAAACTCAGGGAATGAAAACTCCTTTTCGCTTCCGTCTCGCTTTGCGGCAACACTGCTTACTATCTCGGGAATTATATCTCCGGCTTTCTGAACTATAACCGTGTCACCGATTCTGATGTCGCGGCTTTTGATGATATCTATATTATGAAGAGTTGCTCTTGAAACTGATGTTCCTGCCAGACGCACAGGTTCAAGAACTGCATTGGGAGTGATAACTCCCGTTCTACCCACCTGCAAAGCTATATCAAGAAGCTTTGTTTCCTTTTGTTCTGGTGGAAATTTATATGCAACCGCCCATTTGGGAGTATTCGTGTTTTCGCCAAGCAGATCTCTGTAGGAAAGTTTATTTGTTTTTATAACAACACCGTCAATATCATATTCAAGATCGTCACGCTGAGCTCCAAGCTTTTCTATAGCGGAAACGATCTCGTCTGCCTCTCCCGTTACTGCAAGCATTTTAATTATTGGAAGGCCAAGTTCACCCATTCGAAGAACCGTTTCTTCGTGAGTTGCCGCTTCTCTACCGTCAGTATACAGGCTTCCTGCCTGAAGATTGAACACAAATATATCCAGCCCTCTTGATCCTGCTTCTTTTGCATCAAGACGACGAAGGGAGCCTGCCGCCGCATTTCGAGGATTTGCCCATAGTTTTTCCCCCGCCTCCTCTTTTTCAGCATTTAGACGGATAAAAGCCGCTCTGGGCATATACACTTCGCCTCTGACAGTTATGGAAACGGGTTCCTTCAGTCTATGAGGGATTGCTTTTATCGCAAGAATATTCTCTGTTACGTCTTCACCAACAGTTCCGTCTCCTCGGGTTGCACCCTGAACAAGCACGCCATTTTCGTATGTGAGTCCAACAGATAGTCCGTCAATTTTAGGCTCGACGGAAAACATAAGATCGTTTATGCCTTCTTCTTTGAGGGTTGCCTTGGATTTATCCACAAAAGCCTCAAGCTCCTCGTAGGAGAAAACGTCAGTCAAGGAGCCCATTTTAACAATATGAGTTACCTTACTGAACTTATCTCCAGCCTTACCGCCAACCTTATGGGAGGGAGAATCGGGAGAGTCAAGCTGAGGAAATTCTGCCTCAAGCTCCCCAAGACGCTTATAAAGCATATCGTATTCATAATCAGAAATTTCAGGGGTATCCTTTTCATAATAAAGCTTTGAGTGATATAGTATTTTCTCTCTCAGCTCTTTTATTTCTATTTCAGCAGTTTTCTTATCCATTTCACTACCCCGCGACTTAATATACTACTTTAGTATATTTTACCACATTTTACATATAAAAAGCAATGAACTGATAATTAATTTAAAAAACTATTGACATATTAATCCAGTAGGCTTATAATAAACATATGAACAGTTATTCATATGTTTGAGGTGAATTATGGCAGAACACATTCACGCAGACCACTGCAACACATCTATGGACCATATTCCCTGCGATGAAATGTTATACGATCTTGCTGAACTCTATAAGGTTTTCGGCGACTCCACAAGAGTTAAGATCCTTTGCATTTTGTTTGAAGGAGAAATGTGCGTTCAACATATTTCAGAAATGCTTTCAGTTTCACAATCAGCCGTTTCTCATCAGCTGAGAATACTAAAAGGAGCACGTCTTGTTAAATACAGACGCGACGGAAAAATAGTTTACTATAGCCTTGCTGACGATCACGTTCGCAAGATCATAGGCTGCGGCATAGAGCATATTTCAGAATAATTTAACATAAGGAGATAAAATTATGACAAAGGTTTTCAGACTCACTGATATCGACTGTCCTGTTTGCGCAGGCAAGGTACAGGATCTCATTTCAAAAATCGACGGTGTTAAAAACGCAAGAGTTGATTTTCTTGTTCTCAAGCTCACAATTGAAGCTGAGGAAAAGGACTTTCCCTCTATTATGAAACAAGCTGAAAAAGCTGTTAAGAAAATTGAACCCGATTGTGACATCGAAGATTGGGACTGATATTATATAGGTTTTGTTATGGCAAAAAAGAAAAAGAAATTTAACAAAACCCAAAGAAAACGCCTTGCCTCAATTTTGTCGGGCGGGGCGTTGTTTATTTTGGGAATTATATTTAGTGTTCTGAAATTAGAAATCATCAGCGCAATATTCTTTGTTGCAGCAGGGGCATCGGCGGGTGCAATGTGTGTGACAAGAGCAATAAACGGTATTCGCTCGAAAAATTTCTTTGACGAAAATACACTTATGACAATTGCAGCCATTGGCGCAGTTGCTATAGGAGAGTATCCCGAATGCGCTGCTGTAATGATTCTCTATCAGGTTGGTGAGTTATTCCAGTCTCTCGCCGTTGGAAAATCAAGAAAGGCAATAAGTGAGCTTGGAAAACTCTGTCCCGACACTGCAGAAGTTTTCAGAAACAATGAGTTTATCACTGTCGATGCAACGTCTGTTTTAATGGGCGAGACCATTCGAATAAAAGCAGGCGAGAGAATTCCCGTTGACTGTGTTATCGTAAACGGCTCAACAACAGTTGACACTTCCCCTGTTACAGGCGAAAGCTTACCTCTTGATTCAGGCATTGGAACTCAGCTATACTCCGGATGCGTTAATCTGACCGGCCTCATAACTGCCACAGTTACCCGGCCTGCAAATGAAAGCGCAGCTGCAAGAATACTCAAGTTAACCGAACAAGCTTCAGACAGAAAAACTGCATCAGAGGCATTCATAACAAGATTTGCCAAAGTTTATACGCCTCTTGTTTGCATAATAGCCGCGACTACAGCTTTTGTTATTCCTCTTATAATTACCGCTTTTGGAGGAAACTTTCTTGAACATTTCGCAATTTGGGGGAAGAAATCACTCTCTATGCTTGTTATCTCCTGTCCATGTGCTCTTGTTATTTCTGTTCCTCTCGGATATTTTTGCGGACTTGGCAGAGCCTCAAGCTCAGGAATACTCATCAAAGGCAGCGCTTTTATTGACACTCTCGCTAAAGCGGAATATGCAGTTTTTGATAAAACAGGAACTCTGACTAAAGGCAAGCTTGCTGTTTCCAGCATTGAAACAACAGAAAATATTACAAAAGAACAACTGATCAAATTAGCGGCATCTGCCGAAATTGCGTCATCTCACCCTATTGCAAAAGCAATTTGTAATTCTTATAAAGGTGAGTTTATACCGGTTGCTTCCGTAAATGAAATTGCAGGCAAAGGAGTGGAAGCTGAACTTAACGGAATTGGCGTTGTAGCAGTTTATAAGCCTGAATATGAAACCGACACCACCACCGTTGAAGTTTCACTTGATAACAAAGTTATTGGCGCAATCCACTTCAGAGATGAACTTAAAGATGACTCTAAAGAAGCACTAAAGACTATAAAAACTTTAGGCATAAAGCAAACTGTTATACTCACGGGAGATGGTGCTAAAGAAGCGGAAAGAGTGAGAGAAGCGTTAAGTGTTGACGTTGTTTTTTCAAGGCTGTTGCCCGAAAACAAGCTTACAAAAATTGAAGAGTTATGTGACAAAGGAACTGTTGTCTATGTTGGAGACGGAATCAACGACTCACCTTCACT
>JAFXGC010000044.1 GCA_017513325.1 Clostridia bacterium | reverse complement strand
AGAATATCCTGACAGGCGTTTCCGAAATCAAGATCGCACAAAAGCACGCTCTCGCCAAGCAAAGCCAGCTCCTTTGATATTCCCAGGGCAACGGTGGATTTTCCCACACCGCCCTTGGAGGACGATATCATGATAAATTTTGTTTCCATGAACACGGCCACCTCCGGAAATACCAATAATAGCGCGAGCACCTTCTACCCGCATTTTATTAAATTATACAATATTTTTAGCAAATAGTCAACCACAATGGAAGTATTTTTTTTGTTTTTTTCGTACACCTTGACCAAAAGTATATTATTCGCTTCATTGACTTTTTAGCGTATTTTTGTTATAATTGTATGTATTTGTCATTTTGTGTCAAGTGAGGTATTTATGAAAAGATTAGCGTCGCTATTCATATGTCTTGTTATGGTTTTATCCATAATCCCCTTTGCCACCCCCGTCAGTGAGGCAGTTTTTGAAGGGGACGACAAAATAGTTATCGTTATCGACCCCGGCCACGGCGGCCCCAACGTGGGAACATCCAAAAACGGCGTGGGCGAAAAATACAAAACCTTTGAGCTGGGCACCCTGCTTAAAGAAAAGCTGGAAGCAAACGGAAACTTTATCGTTCATATCACAAGAACGGGCGACTACGACCTTCCCCTTGCAGCAAGAGGTATCTACGCAAACTCCGTTAACGCCGACCTGCTCGTCAGCCTCCACTTTGACGGAAGCCTTAACAAAAGCGACCGAGGCATCTCCGTTATCACATCCGTTCTCCCCGAATATGAAATGACAACTCTTGCAGCTATGGTTGCTGATACTCTTGCCGCTAAAACAGGCCTGGGCAAAAAAGGTACGGGTATCATCCAGAGAAAAGACAATCAAGGCTATTATTGGAACGCTGAAAAGCAGTGGGACTGCCAGGATTCCTCACTGGGAACCCTCTCCGACTACTACGGCATACCCACCTGGTGCGCTAAATTCGGCTTTGGCGCCATCCTCATTGAACACGGATTTTTCACAAACGACGGCGACGCTTCCATCATCTTCTCAGAGGGAATGATGAACACTATGGCAGAAGCAGATGCTGAGGCTATCATAAACTACTACACAAACCACACTCATACATACGCAAGCGACTACACTCAGGATTTCCCCTCAAACTGTATGTTCCAGGGCAAAAAATCCATCCGTTGCACTACCTGCGGCCACAGAAAAAATATCACAGACCTTGAGGCTGCCCCCGATAACCACTATTGGATCAATGAAAAATATAAGGCGGCTTCCTGCGGAGTTGACGGTTATGTTTCTCACGAATGCAGAATAACCCTCAACCTTAACGAAAAGGACGTTCCATGCGAGGACCATACGGAAAGCGTGCCTATCCCTGCTATCCCCCACGCTTACGTGCAAACTGATTTCAGAGAAGTTACCCATACTGTGGACGGCTATTATCAGTACACCTGCGAAAACTGCAAGCATACCTACAAGGAAATGATAAAAGCTGACGGACACGCTTGGGAGAAGATCGACGAAATTGAACCTAAGTGCACTGAAAAGGGCAGAATCACCTATATCTGCAACGATTGCAGCGAAACAAGAGAGGAAGAATTGCCCGCCCTCGGTCACAGCTACAACGTGGCTGAAACTATAGATCCCACCTGCACCGAAGAAGGAAGCACTATTTCCCGATGCACAGCCTGCGGCGAGGAAACCTCCGAGCCCATAGCTGCAAAGGGACATTCTCTTACACTTATTGACACTGAAGAACCCACCTGCACAAAGGAGGGCACAGCTTATTATCAGTGCTCAGAGTGCGCGGAGCAAACGTCCGAACCCGTTGCGGCAAAAGGACACACCTTCAATGTTTATGACAGGAGCGAACCCACCTGCACAAAGGAGGGCACGGCTTATTCCAAGTGCGCTGACTGTGAAGAGGAAATGACCGAGCCTATAGCTGCAAAGGGACACACCTTCAAAGTTTATGACAGGAGCGAGCCCACCTGCACAAAGGAAGGCACGGCTTATTCCAGATGCGTTGACTGCGAAGAGGAAACGACCGAGCCTATAGCGGCAAAGGGACACACCTTCAAAGTTGTCGAAACCATAAAAGCAACTTGCACGGAGGAAGGCTCCACCATCTCCCGCTGCAAAGACTGTGAAGAAGAAACATCTGAGGCTATCCCCCCTAAGGGACATAACTACCGAGTGATCAAAAACGTTGCGGCAAAATGCCTTGAGGAAGGATACACCACCTCACGCTGCAGAGACTGCCAGGACGAGATCACTGAAACACTTGAAGCACTCGGACATAAATATTCCGCTGCAACTCTTGCAAAAATCAACTGCACGGAAGACGTTGCTGTCAACGAAAAATGCAGAAGATGCTGGAAAATGGTTGAAGATGTTCTGCCTGCAACAGGCCACAGCTTAGAGATAGAAATCATCAAGCAGAACACTTGCACAGAGGACGGAGAAGAACTTCACTCCTGTGCAAATTGCGACCACACAGAAACTGTTATAACCGAAAAAACCGGCCATAGCTTTATTCTCAAAGAGGATAAAAAAGCAACCTGCACCGCAAAGGGATACACCATAAATATCTGCACGGTGTGTTCTTTTGAGGAAACTTACGAACACCTTCCCATAGGACATTCGTTTGTTACGGAGATCACAGCCGAAGCTTCTTTGTTTGTCAGAGGAGCAAAGCTTACAAGCTGCTCAAATTGCGGAGATCAATACCGAGAGGTTATTCCCTCTGCCTGGGACAGTCCCTCTACAAAAGCCATCATCATCGGCTTTTCCGCCGTTGTGCTTGCAGCCGTGCTGACAGTTGTGTTGCTCTATCTCAAGAGAAAATCCGAAGCTGAAGCCAAAAACGAAGAAGGCGTCGAAGCCGTTGGAGAAATGGCAGAAGCGGCGCAGGCTATCGTTGATGCTGCCGGTGCAGAAGAATCGGCAGAAGAAATTGAGCTTGAGCAGATCGAGATGGATTTTGAAACAGAAGCTGAGGTTGAAGTTGAAACTGAAGTTGAAGCCGAAACCGAACCCGAACCCGAAGCTGAAGCTGAGACTGAAACTGAGGATGAAGTTGAAGCTGAAGCTGAGAATGAGACTGAAACTGAAGTTGAAACAAAAGAAGAAATCACCGAATAATATAAAGGATCCCGAAAAAATTCGGGATCCTTTGTTTATAACAAAAGCAAAAAAGGTATGGCGAGAGGTTGCTCTCAGACCACACCTTTTATTTTTTGAATTTTTCTTTCAACTGTCGTTTGATGATCACGATAAACTTATTAAACTCTGCTCCGAAAAGCAGGATCATCATGCAGGCATAAAGCCACAGCATAAGCATTACCACCGCGGCAATGCTGCCGTATATATAGGACAGATTGGGATAATAGCTGATATAAAGGGAGAACAGATAGGAGAAGAGAAGCCAGCCGGCAGCGGAGAAAACTGCGCCGGGAATCTGTTCAAGGAAACCAACGGGAATATGCTCAGAAACGACTCTCTGCTCCGCATTTTTGGAACGGCATCCTTTTTTGGAGGAAGTGTTATAAATAAAAGCGAAAAACAGAGTGAACAAAATGAAGAGAACGATATCGCTGTATTTATCTACGATCTGGAAAATAGCAAAGAACCACGGCACGCTTTCTTTTAGCGCAAGAGCTATCGAACGACCGAAAACCAATGCTCCGAGGGAACCAATGAGCATAACGATAAAGCAGAGGGTGTACAAAAGGGAGCGCAATATATCAAAAAGAAAATGCTCTCTCACTCTGACACCGTAAACCTCGGTTATTCCGCGCATAACGGAATTGACGCCGCGTGAGGATGCCCAGATGGATGAAACCGCCGTCAGCGAAACAAGAGACATACCTGCCTTGCCCACGACCTCGTTCATAAGATTTATCATTATATTTCCAAGCTGACCTTCAACCCTTGACTGAATGAAAGCAACGGCTGTGTCAACGTCGATAACGTATTTTGCAAGGCTAAGCAGAAGAATTATGAAAGGAATGGTGGATATCATTATATAATAGCAGGCCTGAGCACTATACAAAGTGATATTGTCATTGAAAACGATTGAGCAGGCAGTTTTGGCTTTTCTGAGAAAAGTGCGCATATCGATCAATTTCGATTTCATATTCTTCCTCCTTCCTCTTTAATACTTATAAATATTATACTCCAACCGCGCAAAAAATGCAAGTACCCATAATACAGAGACCCTTGAATAAGAAAAAATTTTTTGGCAAAGAATAGATTGCAAAATAAATACCACATTCAAGGAGAAGCAAAAATGAATATCACAGATGTGAAGATCCGAAAAACCTTTGACGACGGCCCAATGAGAGCAATAGCCTCCGTTACCTTTGATGACCGGCTGGCAGTTCACGATATAAAGGTCATCTACGCAAGAGAAAAATATTTTATAGTTATGCCATCAAGAAAAAATCCCGACGAAACTTATCGGGACATAGTTCATCCCATAAACGCAAATTTCAGAGGAGAGCTTGAAGAAGCAGTGCTCAGAGAATATGATGCTGAAATGATAAGAATTGCAGAGGACAGAGAAAATCATTTCGAGAAGGTGTGAATCAGCGCATTAAACGATAATTTATCGTAATAACTATATTAGATGACTGTAGGGCGGCTTGCCCTCAAGCCGCCGAAAACGTAATTGCTAAGCCTTATGAAACGGCGGACCCAGGGCAAGCCGCCCTACAGGTATCCGCCACAATTATACCGCTAAACGATAATTTATAGACGTTATATTTGGAACGTCGGTTTGTCGTTATAACCACTAAACATTCATATCATATACAATCCGATCTAACAAAAATCCCCTCGGTTGCCCGAGGGGATCAATTGTTTATTCAGCTTATGCTTCCTGAATTACTTCATTTCAGCGATTGCAGCCTGT
>JAFXGC010000043.1 GCA_017513325.1 Clostridia bacterium | reverse complement strand
GTTTGCAACCTTGAGTTTGGGCATTTCGGGTTCTTCTACGTTACTTGTGCCTTCAAGTGTGGAAACGGAGAGCACGTCGGTTACATATGCGCCGTTATCCTCGCCTTCAGTTGTATATGCCAGACAGCGCAGATATGCCTTGCCGTCTTTATGAATCATATTCTTTGTGAGTGCGTAAGAAACTTCAAGAATTGCATTTGTTGCTTCGTATATATCAACCCACAGGCCGCTCTGCTCGGGATGCAACATCTGCCACTGATATTTCTCAGCCAGAACACCTTCTGCTCTGATTTCGACCTTTTCTGTATCGTATATTTCAAGTACAGATTTTTCCTCTCCGTCAAGTATGATTTTGAGGACGTTTTCTGTATATTTAATTTCGCTATTATTCTGCGCGCTCTGGCTCTGGCTCTGACTCTGCTCCTGCTCTGCCTCGGGCTCGCTATCAACAGAAAGAACAGGCACAACAGCAAATGCGCCCAGCATCATTATGATAGCAAGGCAAAATGCCAGAAAGCGTACTGCTCTATTCTGTTTTGATCTTCCGCTTTCGGAATTTATCATAGCTTTATATCCGTCCTTTCTTTAGATTTTTTCTTACTCAAAGCCTCCACTGACACTGCCGAAGGTAGTTTTAGGGGAGGTGGATTGCCGTTTACATACGGATTGTATTTTTTATTGCGGCGGTTTGAGGGCAAACCGCCCTACAGGTGATATTTTTATGCTGCCGCGCCGTTGGCTGTGTATATTTCTGCGGCAGTTTTATCTTTTACCACCTCTGCCATTGCGGCATATATTTTCATGGACACAGGAGTTATCGGGTCAAGGTTCAAATCTTGGCTGACCGTGATTTTATCGTCATCCAATATGCTTATTTTGGCTATATCCGCTGTTACAGCCTTGGCAGCTCCTGTGCCGCCGGAATATACGTAAAGATCGCCGTTGTTTCTACCCTTCATTCCCAAACTCAACCAATCAGCTGTGAGTTCATATGTCAAGTAATTGGGTATATGATCAGAGGACTCTTTGAATATATCATCCGCTTTGATCTCAACATAGATATACGCGGGGATGGTTGTTTTGCCTGTAACTGTTATGTAGGGGTCCTTGGGAATATCAAGTCCGGGGAGAACATGGGTGTAAGTGTTTCCCTCTTTATCCGTGGTTCCGTCAAGGATATCGTTTTTATCCAGCACGTACTGTCCTGTGAGCTCTTTGTTCGCTTTGCTTTCCAGTAAAGCAATATTTCCAAGATCGGCTGTGATCTGGATAGTGCCTGTGAATGTTTCGGTGCGGATATATTTTGCATACACAACTGTGCTCAATAACATCACGATAATAAGCTGTGTTGCCAGACCTGCCAACAGGCCTCTTTTTATTAATCTCTTAGTTTCTTTCACTGCAGCCACCCCTTAGTCTATCTGTTCAACATTGACAGTGACTGTGAAGCCCAGATCAGCTTCTATAATTTTTCCGCCATTCTGAGTTTTTGTTATAGCGGACCAATCTTTCACAGTGAATGTCAATGTGTGGGTGTTAGTTATTTCAGAATTGGGAGCAAGTGTGCCTGTGTCTGAATCAAAGGTTGCAGTTATTGCATCGTTTGCAACTATCCCGTCCATATCCTGCAGCACAACGTTCATACTATAGCTAACCGCTACCTCTGAATCGTTATGAACTGTTATAACATAAGTGTCGGAAATGGTTTCGCAATCAACTTTAACACCGTCTGCCCCATTTCCTGCGACCTTCACGTCAAAGGCTGCCACTCTTGCATCATCACTTCCGTTGCCGCGAGCGGTATACTTAGCGTACAGCCCGCTTGTAAAATAAATAGAAAAGAGGGTCAAGCAAAGCAAAACGCACGCCGCGCACATAGGAATATTCATTTTTGCCTTTGGCTGCTGTGACATTCTGCTCACCTCTCTCCTTTATGTTTTTTAATCTTTGGTTTCTGAATCCTTAAGCGATTCTTCTCTGAGACGTTTGATCTCCTCAAGAATTTTCTGTTTTTCCTCATCGTCCGCTTCTTTTTCGCGTCTGCGAGGGATCTCAACTAAGGCAATTGCCAAAACCACAAGGAGCACCGTGCCCACAGGGGTTTTGAAAAAGCTGGCCACTGTTCCCAAATTATCAATATGGAAAAGCACCTTGCCTTTGATAACTGATGCCTCTATAGGCTCATCTGCTGTGGCATTTGCATCGCCCTGCGTTATTATCTTATCGCCGTCAATATCAATGATACGATGCACCACAAGGCTTGCACCGTCCTGAAAAACTACGATATCGCGTTTCTGATAGCTATCGCTCTCAGCCACAACGATAAGATCCCCCTTGGAAAACTCAGGCTCCATACTGCCTGAAAGCACCACCGATGCACCATAGCCGAATGGCATGGGCATCTGGTTGCCAACAAGGCTTTTGGCATTCGCCAAATATACATTAATACCAAGCGCCGCACCGCAGATGATCAGCAAGATCAATCTGAGCGCGGATGGAAATTTCTTTTTATTCTTTTTCAACTGCATTTGCCTCCGCGCGTTTTTTGCGCTCATCGCTCTTCTGAGCTACGATCATTACAACAAACAGAACAGCTGAAATGCCGCCCATCAAGAGCCAAAGCTCCATATGGTTAATATCACCTGTCTGAGGAGGAGTGATTCCGGGGCTGCCGGTCTCTGTATAGTCTGCCTCAGCAGTAGTATTAATAACGATTGTAAGGGATATATCTTCCCCCTCTGCGGCGAGATCGCCGAGGAGAGTGTCGTATTCGTCGTTTCCGCTCTCAAAGGGCCAATGCCAATCAAGAGTGTAATAGGTATATTTTCCGGCGCCCAAAGTTGCGCTGTCTTCAGCTTTATCAAGGGCAGGAATATCAACATAGTTTTCTTTTTCGCCAACTATCCACTGGCCGTCATAGCGGCTGAGCCTTGCAACAACGGGAATAACTTTATCAGCAGGAGTTACGTAAGCATCTATGTCAACTGTATAATCAAGGGCAACGTTGCCCGTATTTTTCAATTTGAATGTATAAGAATTTTCTGTTCCGGGGGCGAATACTTTTTCGCCATCGGAGGACTGAACTGTTATATTTGCTTCTCCGTTTTCATAAGAGAGCTTGAAAATTTCGATTTTTGTGTCTGTTGTCCAGACGGTGTTGTCGTCGCCAACCTCAAAGCCGGGGTTTGCATTTTGAACCGCCTGAGGCTTTTTGGTTTCAGCAGGGGTTGATTCTGTTTCGGGCGCGGATGTTTGCGCCTCAGTTTCTATAGTTGTTTCGGGCTCAGTTGTTTCTTCTGCTTCAGCGATGAGCGGAATCGCTCCGGAATCATCCAGAAGAAAACCGTTTATTCTGCTTGTGAGCGCAACGCTTGTTGCCGCAACACATATGAAAAGCACCAGCACAGACATCAGCAAGTGCCCGACTTTTTCATTCATTTTTCGCATCTGTCTGTACCTCCTTTGTTAATATAAGGCTTCTCCGGGGAGAAGCTGGCTAGCACGAAGTGCGGTGCTGATTGAGGCGTCTTGGCTTAGCTTATTGTTAGTCTTAAGCCTAGACCCTCTGTGAAAATCAACATGTTTTTGTGTTTTATAGTAAGTTTCTTAAGACCCGAGATAGACGAAGCCTAGACTCCTCATCCACCGCAAGCGGTC
>JAFXGC010000042.1 GCA_017513325.1 Clostridia bacterium | reverse complement strand
CTGGATCGAAGACGAAGAACAGAAGCGTGGCTATATCCTTACAAAGACACCTCTTATGGCAAAGCGTGATCTGTATAGAATTTCCGGTCACTGGGATCACTATCGTGACGGTATGTTCATTCTGGGTGATCCTGATGATGAAACAAAGGAATGCTTCGCTCTTCGTCCCATGACATGTCCTTTCCAGTATCAGGTATACCTGAACAGAAAGCGCTCCTATCGTGATCTTCCTATGCGACTTGGCGAAACATCAACACTTTTCCGTAACGAAGAGTCAGGCGAAATGCATGGCCTTATCAGAGTTCGTCAGTTCACGATCTCTGAGGGACATCTTGTGCTCCGTCCCGATCAGCTTGAAGAAGAATTCAGAGGATGTCTTGAGCTTGCCAAGTATATGATGGAAACTCTCGGTCTTGCAGAGGACTGCACATATCGCTTCTCACAGTGGGATCCCAATAATACAGATAAGTATGAGGGTACAGCAGAGCAGTGGGATGAGGCTCAGAGCGTTATGAAGAAGATCCTTGACAATATCGGCATCGACTATAAGATCGGTATTGACGAGGCTGCATTCTACGGACCTAAGCTTGATATCCAGATCAAGAACGTTCACGGCAAGGAAGATACACTTATCACAATTCAGATAGATATGCTTCTTGCCAAGAAGTTCGGCATGGAATATACAGATTCCGATAACACACAGAAAACTCCTTATATTATCCACCGCACAAGCCTTGGATGCTATGAGAGAACACTTGCGCTCCTTATTGAGAAGTACGCAGGTGCAATGCCTCTCTGGCTTGCTCCCACTCAGGTAACGGTTCTTCCCATCTCCAATCTCTTTGAAGAATATGCAAAGAAGGTTGCAGACGAGCTTGAAGCAATCGGCGTGAGAGTTGAGCTTGACAACAGAAATGAAAAGATCGGCTATCGTATCCGCGAGGCACAGCTTTCCAAGGTTCCTTATATGGTTTGCGTTGGCGCAGACGAACAGGAAAACGGCACAGTTGCAGTTCGTGCACGTAAGGAAGGCGAAGGCGGTAATATGACTCTTGATGAGTTCAAGGCTAAGCTCCTTATGGAAATTGCAACAAAGAAGCATTAATGTTTTTCCTAAATAAATAAAAGGAGGAATTTTGTTATGAAAGAAAATGGATTTGTCAGATTTTTAACAGGTCTTCTTGCGTTCATTCTCAGTATTCTTCTTATCGTGTCCTGCGTTGTAACGGTTTGTGTGGCGGGCGTAACTTCTATGTTGAAGCCAGATAATATAATAAAGCTGGTACAGAGCATCGACTATACACAGCTTATATCCGATATAACCAGCGGTGTGAATGTGGGCGGTATTGTCGGTGACAGCGTTTCCGATATGGTTGGATCAGTTGATATGGGCGATATTGACGTGTCTATTGATGATGAAATAGAGATTCCCGATAACGTGGAGATTCCCGACAACGTGGAACTTCCTGAAGGTGTTGACGGAGAGATGATAAATGCTCTTCTTCAGAGCGAGGCGGCAAAAGAGATCATCGAACAGTATACTCAGGGTATGACAGCGGTTCTTTCCGGAGAAACTGTCACAGAGGAGTTCACAGTTGACAACGTAAAAGAAATTGTTGATGAGAACATGGACGAGATCGTTGGAATAGCTCAGGAATATGTTGGCGAAGAGCTCAGCGAAGAAGCTGTCAGAGAGAAGATAAATGAGATAGTTGATATTAATGCAGCATCCATTATTGAATCTCTCCCCTCATTTGGCGAAATGCAGCAGAATTTTGAGGGCGGAATTGCAGCAGCACTGAAGATCGTTTCATCTCCCGTGCTTACATATGTCTGCGTAGGAATCTGTGTTCTCATAGCTCTCCTTATCTATGCTTGCAAAGCTCGTCGTTGCCGCGGTCTTATGTGGCTTGCAGTTGACGGTTTTGTTGCAGGCGCCCTTGTTTCTCTTGTAAGAACAGGATTTGATATGGCTCAGCCCATGCTGGTTGAAACAGTTGAGGGCATGCTGGGTGCGGCATCTAAGTCCATTATAGAATCTGTTCTATCCGTTGTTGTTGATCCTATTCACTCCGGTCGGAATATTCTCTTTGGAATTGCAAGTGCTTGCGCAATTGCATTCATCATAATTCGCATTGTTGGTGCCAAAATAAGCAAGAAAAAGCAGTTGGAAGAAGAGGGCTTTGTGGCAGAACCTGTGCTTGAAGAAGCGGTTGTCTCTGCAGAGGAAGCTCTCAGCGCAGAAACTGTAACTGAAAGCGATATCGTCAACAGCATTGACAGTAACGTTTAATTAAATAAAAAAATCACGGCGGCAGGATTAATATCTCTGCAGCCGTGTTTTTTTATAATCATTATACCGTCTGAAATACATTATCAGCAATTTCGAGTTCTCTCGTTTGGGATCGATTCAGTAAGGTATGTCAATCTTTTAAATTTAACACTTTCGGATTGTCGAGAACCATCACAAGAATGGGAATCAACAGGATTTGAATAATGATTCCGGGAATTGCGTTTGTGAAAGCGCCGGACATGAAAGCGGCGAAGGTGAAGCTACCGCCAGTCAACCCCATAAACACAAACATTGCGGCTCCCCAAATGAGTCTTCCTGCGATCATCGCAGACAGCAAGGAAACATAAACATATGGTTTTTTACGAGGAAGAATTTTATGCATCAGACCTGCAATTGCACCGTAAGCGGCAAGCTCAAACGCCATACATACTGCTGTGGGGAAGAGTGGAGGCATACCAAGTGTGAGAGAACGGAATAAAGGAGCAATAGCGCCAACGGCAAGCCCCCATGGCCATCCGCATATAAATCCGCAAAGCAGAACAGGAATATGCAGAGGGCAGAGCATAGAACCGATTTCAGGAATTTGTCCCGTCAAAAACGGCATAACGTATGCAAGCGCTAAAAACAGTGCGGCAAGAATCATTTTTACTAAACTGTTATGTTTGTTCATCTCAGAAAACCTTTCGTAACACAAAAAAGGTGCCACTATCCCTGCAGAGATAATAACACCTTCATAGCATCATTGATTTGTTATGGTTAAAATATAAATAATCGGGAAACTTCAGCTTCCGCGTTATCCTTCAGAATAACGCAGTTATTATATCATAAATGACAAGATTTATCAAGTATTTTCGGAGATAATAATGTTGTTTAATTTTGAGATAGCATCGGCAATCAAGGCGCCTGTGTTCAGGTTAGGAACGCCGGCAATCAGGTTTTCGCATTTGTTCATGGGAATAAGGATACGAACAGCATCAGCTCTGGAAACTGCAAGCGCCATCTTTTCCGTCACTTCGCCAAGCAAGGAGTCTGCAATAACGATACCGATAGGACCGATGATAACGTCTGCCTTGTGGCAGGCAACAACCACAGGGTTTTCTCCTGTGGCAGCATTTCTGGCTCCGGCTTTCAGCATTGCTGCCGTGGCAACAGCATTCGTGCCGATTGCTGTCAGGTTTATATTTTGAAATCGCGCGGTTATTTCTTTGACGAGCTGAGCTCCAAGCTGGCCGCCCTGACCATCAATAATTGTTATATTCATAATTCACCTCAATAATTTAACTGAAGTGATTATACCACAGAATAGAGAAATATTCTACAAAAAATGAGAATTACGCCCCGCAGCAACTCTGCATCTTTAAAAAGATATAAAAAACTATTTTCGTTTTCGTGAAATGGTGCGGGGGAGGATGCTTTTTATAAAGCACCCTCCCCCGCATAACATTATTCATTTATTTTTCAATAACAAAAGACTGCTTATTGCCTTCCTCGCCCCAGATAACTTCGAGAGTTACGGGGATGTTGGATTCAAATGTGATAACAGGCTTTTCGCTTGCGCTGCTTCTTGCTTCGCACATAAGAGTCATTTCGCCGTCAACGCCGAAGGGATACTGCTCTGTTCCGTGCTTTTCAAGCAATGTAACGTCCCAAGTGATCTTCTTCTTTCCTGCATCGGGTTTGATGCCGAAGATGTACTCAAAGAGGATGGAAATAGGAGCAAGACCTGTCCAGCCAACGAAGTCCTTCATTGCGATCTCGCCCTTTGAAGGTTTGCCATCGTTAACAAACTCAGGAGCATAGTTTTCAAAGAGAGTGTTTGTTTCCTTGAAAACTTCAACAACTGTGTAGAGATAGTCCATAGCGATCTCGTGAGAAAGACCATACTTGCCGTATTTGTCAAGGCCTTTAAGGATCATATAGTTTGTGGGAGCCCAAACGCCGCCGCACCAGTAACCGCCGCTCTTGCCGTACCAGGAATGGTCAACGGAGAGGCAGGGAACTCTGGTGGGAGTTTTGAAGCCGTTTTCGTCTTCAAGGTGAGCGATAAGCTTTTCAGCTCTTTCGGGGGAAGCGCATTCTGCAAGCAATGCCCAGAAAGCGCCTGCGTGGCGAACTCTGTTCCATTCGCCTGTTTTCCACAGGTCATAGTAGAATCCTGTTTCTTCGTCCCAAAGCTTCTGGTTGATAACAGCCTCAAGGTTGTCTCTTTCAGCTTCAAGCTCGGGGATAAACTCCTTGCGGTCAAGGATCTCAGCCATTTTTATGAGGATGTTACAGTTGTTAAGCTCCTGCATACAAGCATCAACCCAGATCATATGGCCGTGGCTGTACATAACGGAGTAGCCGGGCTGAACTCGGGGAAGGTTATCCATTCCACAGCCCCATCCGGAGGACCAATATGTACCATCGGGCCATGTGCGGAATTCAGACATCCAGCGGTGGTATGCCATAAGGGGAGGAAATACCTTTGCAAGACGGTCCAGGTTGCCGAAGTTGAGATAGTATTCCCATTCGCACCAGGTCATAATGTCGGGACCGGTTGAAGCGGGGTCATATCTTGTAAAGTGGTCACGGCCTGTAGCCTCTTCGATCTCACGGCAGATAAAGCCGTCCTTGTGCTGATGAGAATAGAGGTTATCAAGTGTTCCCTGGAAGTTGAAGATTCTGTCAGCGTACTTACCGAACATGAGAATAAAGGAGGAGTCCCACATAAACACGCATCCGTTGAATGCGGTGTCTATAAAGTTGGAAACAAAGCCTGTTCCGGGAACGGGGCTGCCGAGATTGCCGAAGGCAAGCTCCCATGCTCTCCAGTAGCATCTGATGTAGTCGTCGTGTCCTTCCCATGTGGGAATGGGCAGCTTGTCCTTTGAGTCTTCAAAGGTGGGCAGGGGTGTTGTGTCGGGCTCTTTGGTGATGAAATAGTTTTCCGCAACCAGCGGCAGAGGCTGGGGGGGGAGAGTGATCTCATCGTTCTGTTTGAAGAAATCCATAATAAGTCCTTTCTATTTTAAACAATATTTTTTTCGCTCTTTTTAATTATCCTATGCCTCATAAAGAAGAACAGGAACATCATACAAACAAGGGTGAATATCCAGGATGCGGGATAAACTGCAAAGAGAGTCAGGGCTCTGTTTTTGGTTGCGTGTTTGAAAACAGTTGCTATCCACACAAGTCTGAAGCCGCAGGTGCCTACAAGGGAAACGGACGTTGATGAAACTGAGGCGCCCAACCCTTGCGTTGAGCCTGAGAAAACGTCGAGAATTCCGCAGAAAATGTGGAATGGGCATATAACTGACATACGAACAACGGCTTCACGCAGTGCTTCTTCGTTATCAACGATGAAAATTCTGAGCAAAGGGTCTCTGAAGGTCCAGAAAAGTCCGTTCAAGGTCAGGCTGATAACGGAAACGCAGGCGATGCAAATAGCGATCGCATGGTTCATCCGCTTATATTTCTTTGCGCCCATATGCTGAGCAACGAAGGTTATGGCTGTCTGCGCAAAGCTTGTCATTGCAACGGAAACGAAAGCTTCATAGTTGCCCTGGGCAGATGCGCCTGTTACAACAGCGGCTCCCAGAGAGTTAACTGAAGACTGGATAACAAGGTTTGAAACGCAGTAAACCGAGCTCTGAAGCCCTGATGGAATACCGATTCTGAGGATTCGAAGAAGCTTCTGAGGATATATTTTCATCTTTTTCAGCTCAAAGCGGAAAACTTCGTTTGTTTTCATAAGATATCTGCAAATGAGGAATCCGGCTGTCAGCTGAGAGATTATAGTTCCAAGAGCAACGCCTGCAATACCAAGTTTGCAAACGAGAACGAAGAACAGGTTGGAGATAATGTTGATACCGCCTGCAATGAGCATATAGTAAAGGGGACGCTTTGTGTCGCCTATTCCTCTCAGAATTGCTGAGCCAAAATTATATATCATTGCAAAGGGCATTCCGAGAAAGTAGATCACAAGATATGTAGTTGCGCCGCGCATCATTTCTTCGGGGCAATCTGTCCATATAAGAGCCTGATGGGATATGAGTGTGCCTAAAACACCGAAGCCAACGCCGCACATAAGGGCGGTCATCATAGAGGTGTGAACGATTTCGTGGGTGTCTCTGTTGTTGCCGCCGCCGATAGACTGAGCAATGCACACGGCAGTTCCCGTGGAGATTCCGATAAGAATATTGACTATAAGTGAAACTATAGGTGCCGCACAACCCATTGCGCCAAGATCATTTGAGCCGCAGAACTGACCGATAACCAGATTGTCCATAGTGGTCAGAAACATCTGCAGCATATTTGTGAGCATAACGGGGAATGCAAAACTTAGAATTCTGTGCAGGAGGTTGCCCTCTGTCAGAAGGACGGGTGCAGAGCTTTTTTTCATTTTCTGATAACCTTTCAACGTGCATACAACTCTACACTAACTATATTAAATTTCTGCTTTAAAGTCAAGGGATTTTCAGGTTTTGAAATGATTATAATTTCTTATTTATATATAGGCCTTAATTTATGGCGCGAATTATGTTGACAAGGGACGGCAAAAAATATATAATCATTATGAGAAATTGTTTATGGAGGAATTCAGTTGTCAAAACCTATTATTATATCATTTGCAAACCAGAAAGGCGGAGTTGGAAAAACAACGTCTGCTGTTAATGTTGCTGCCTGCGTGGCTGCTCTCGGATACAGAGTTCTTCTCTGCGATCTTGACCCTCAGGGCAACAGCACAAGCGGAGTTGGAGTAAATAAAAAAGGCCTTCGCTATTCTATGTACGGAGCGCTTTTGGGATATTATGATTCCCGTCTCTCCGTTATTAAAACTGAATATTCCAATTTATCTATAATTCCTGCAACCATTGAGCTTGCAGGCGCAGAAATAGAGCTTCTTGAAATGGAGCACAGAGAAAGTGCGCTTAAGAGAGTGCTTGAGCCTCTTTATGATGATTATGATTTTATTTTCACCGACTGTCCTCCCTCTCTCGGAATGCTCACAGTCAATGCGCTTTCCTGCTCTGACGGAGTTATCATTCCGATGCAGTGTGAGTATTATTCCCTTGAAGGGCTTTCACAGCTTATGTTCTCTATTAAAAAAGTTAAACAGCTTTATAATAAGAACCTCACTGTAACAGGCATTCTTATCACAATGTATAACGGCAGACTCAATCTTTCCGCGCAGGTTATGGAGGAATTGAAAAAATATTACAGCGACAAACTTTTCAAAACATCTATCACAAGAAGTGTTAAACTGTCAGAGGCACCCAGCTTCGGCGAGCCCATTTATTATCACGATAAATATTCAAAGGGTTCTCTTGCATATATGAATGTGGCAAAAGAGCTTGTTGAAAGAGTAATGTAAAGGGGGAGAATTATGGCAAAGAAAACAGGTCTTGGACGTGGTCTTGATTTTATTTTCGACGATAATTCCATCGAAAGCGACGGTAGCGGCGTAACCAGCCTTCGTATTTCCGATGTTGAGCCTAAAAGTGATCAGCCCCGAAAGAATTTTGATAATGAAGCTCTTTCACAGCTGGCAGATTCAATTGCAGCAAACGGTGTTCTCCAGCCTATTCTTGTGCGCGAGTCAGAAAGCGGTTATTATCAGATAATCGCAGGCGAGCGCAGATGGAGAGCTTCAAAACTTGCAGGTCTCACTGAGATCCCTGCCATAGTTATGGAGGCTGATGATCTTAAAACCGCCCAGATCGCGCTTATTGAGAATATTCAGAGAGAAGATCTGAACGCTTATGAAGAAGCTAAAGCCTACAGAGCACTTATTGATCAGTTTGAGTTGACTCAGGAGGACGTTGCAGGCCGTTTGGGCAAGAGCCGCAGCTCTATAGCAAACTCCCTTCGTTTGCTTGATCTTCCCGAGGAAATATCCGATCTGCTTCAGAGCGATAAGCTGAGCGCAGGTCATTGCAAGGCGCTGCTTGGCCTTCGTGATCGTTCAAAGATCAGAGCTCTTGCTGAGAAGATCATAAATAACAACCTTTCCGTGCGCGAAGCGGAGGCTCTTGTGCGCAAGGCTAACAAGCCCGAAAAGGAAGAGGAGGAAATAGCTCCCCTGAAGGTTGATTACGTTGCCGAACTTGAAAAAAAGGTAACAGGACTCACAGGCAGATATTGTAAGATCCAGACCAAAGGTCAGAGAAAAACCGTTTCTATTGAATACGGCGGAGATGGCGATCTTGAAAAACTGCTTTCCATCCTCTGCGGTAAGGACATAACTGCGGAGTAAACAAAAACAAAACCTTCTCCAGCGGAGAAGGTGGCCCGCGCCACGCAGTGGAAGGGTCGGATGAGGAGATTATTCATAATTTATAGTGTAATTAATAAAGCACCGCAGCGGTGATTGAGAATAGGTTAATTGTTCTCCTCATCCATCGCAAGCGGTCCCCCTTCCCCGCTGGGGAAGGTAAAAAAGAATAAGGAGTAAACCAAAATGTTAGATATTAAGCTTATAAGAGAAAATACAGAAGATGTAATTGCCCGCCTTGCAGCTAAGGGCAAGGAAGCAAGAAGCGAAGTTGAACGCATTGTTGAGCTTGATGCTCAGCGCCGTGCTATGATCTCAGAAAACGAAGCTAAAAAGGCAGAGCAGAACAAGGTTAATAAGGATATCCCCCGTCTTAAGAAAGAGGGCGCTGACGTTGCTCCCGTTTTCGCAAAGATGAAGGAGCTTGCAGCTGATATCAAGGCAAATGATGCACGCATTGCCGAGATCGAAACTGAGTATAACGAGCTTATGCTGGGCCTTCCCAACCTTCCCGATACAGACCTTAAGCCCGGCGGCAAGGAAAACAACGAGCCTATCCGCTATTTCGGCGAACCCCATATCTTTGATTTTGAACCTAAGAACCACGTTGATATTTGTACAGATCTCGGTCTTATCGACTATAAGAGAGGCACAAAGCTCTCCGGTAACGGTTTCTGGATCTATCGCGGAATGGGCGCACGTCTTGAATGGGCGCTTCTCAACTACTTCATCGATACTCACCTTGCTGACGGCTACGAGCTTGTTCTTGTTCCCCATATGCTTGGCTACGAGTGCGGACAGACAGCAGGTCAGTTCCCCAAGTTCAAGGATGAAGTTTATTGGCTTGAAAGAGATAAGGAAGACGAACGCCGTCTCTTTATGCTTCCCACAGCTGAAACAGCTCTCGTTTCTCTCCACCGTGATGAGATTCTCACAGAGGCAGACCTGCCCCGTAAATATATTTCCTACACACCTTGCTTCCGTCGTGAAGCCGGCTCCTACCGTGCTGATGAAAGAGGTATGGTAAGAGGTCACCAGTTCAATAAGGTAGAAATGGTTCAGTACACAAAGCCTGAAGATTCCGATGCTGCTTTTGAAGAACTGGTAGGTAAGGCAGAAGCTCTTGTTAAGGGCCTCGGCTTCCACTTCAGAACAGTTAAGCTTGCTGCTGCAGACTGCTCTGCATCTATGGCAAGAACATATGACGTTGAGATTCATATTCCTTCTATGGACGGATATAAGGAAGTTTCTTCCGTTTCCAACGCTCGTGACTATCAGGCACGCCGCGGTTCTATCCGTTTCAAGAGAGACGGCTCCAATAAAACAGAGTTCGTTCACACACTCAACGGTTCCGGCCTTGCAACAAGCCGTATTCTTCCTGCTCTCGTTGAGCAGAACCAGAATGCTGACGGCAGCGTAAACGTTCCCGATGTTCTCCGTAAGTATCTTGGCGTTGACGTTCTCCGCCGCGATTGATAACAATGAAAGTAACTCTTGCAGCATTTTATGAGAATTTCACCTTTGACAATCCTGTAACAACTCTGCCCATAATCATATGGGGTATATTTGCAGGATTTGCCATAGCAGGAATTCTTGCATATTATAACAAAACATATCTTGGCGCAGTTGTTCGCTCCCTTGTTAAAAAGGGAGCAAACTGCCCTGAAAAAGCAATATCGCTGGGTGAAACAGGCATCAGAGCTCATGCTCTGCGTTTTCATGCAGTTTGTTGCGACAGAGCGCTTTCCAAATACGTAAAAATAGCGAATCCCGAGGAATGTGAAATAAAGGCAGCAAAAGAATCTGCTTTCCTGAAGGGCTTTTGCCGTTTCTTCAGCATTGAAAGAAACAAAAAGTATGATGCGAAAAAAGCAAAGCTTTACGTTCCCGAAGAAAAACGTATTCAGGCTGAGCTGCGATATACGGAAAAGGGTACGTCACTTGCAACTGTTGCAATTGGTATAGGGGCAGCATTTGTAGTTGCGGTTGTGGCTATCCGTTGCATCCCTTATGTTCTTGAACTGGTGGATTCCGTTATCACAATGTATAAGAATCTGTAAATTTAAAATGAAAGGAACGTCATAGAAGTGAGCGAAAAAAAGGTATCTAAAAAGAGAAAACTGAAAAGCGGCTTCAGCGGCAGAACCAACACTTTTGTGATCCTGGGGTGTATGCTGGCGGCAATTGCGCTTGTTGTGGGCGTTCTTTATCTTGCAGGCTTCAGATATACAAAATATAATTTTAAAGACGGCTATTCCGTAACCTTTGTGGGCACCGTTGGTATTGACGGTCAGCCAAAAAGCGGAAGAATGACCTTCAGCGGCAAAGGAAACGTCAAGGACGGTCTTTCTGCATCTGTCAACACAGAAACAGGCGTT
>JAFXGC010000041.1 GCA_017513325.1 Clostridia bacterium | reverse complement strand
TACTTATTTCTGTTATAATGAAAGACTAAGTTCATCAGACATCATTATATTGCTTCTTTTGCCGAGAGTATCGTGCTTTATTAGTGCAATCAAACGTAGAAAGGAAAGAGAAGCACAGGGATATAAAAACGATATCAACCCTTGGTTTGTTTGGTTCCTTCTTTTTGGCGGACGAAAAAGAAAAGCAAGATTACGATATGATAGTATTGTTGATAAGTATGCAGATAAGGTAATAGTGCTGAGATCAAGAAAACAGATAAATGAGTTTATAAATAATTATGAGGTTGTAACAAAATGAGAAATATACACTTATTACGCTGGGGCAGGTTGGATGTCCCGCTTGCGCAGGAAACCTTGATCTGTTTAACGAAATGGGTATAAATAAAGTGGTTTTCTGCGGTGGTGGCGGGGTTCTCGATAAGGAGATTAAGGTTGGACAACTGCTTTTGGTTGAAGGTGCTATCAGAGACGAAGGATTCTCTTATCATTACATAGAACCTTCAAGATATATCTATACAGATCCCGTGATTACGGATAAGATAGCTAAGTATCTAAGTGATAATGGTATATCATTTACCCGTGGTTTAACCTGGACTACCGATGCAATTTTCCGTGAGACCGTAGCACGTATCAAGCAAAGAAAAAGCGAAGGCGCTAAGATAGTTGAAATGGAGCAGGCAGGATGTATTGCTGTTTCACAGTTCAGAGGCTTTGATTACGGTGCAATAATTTACGGCGGCGATGACGTTTCCGGAGACGAATGGAACAATAGGGGGTGGCGTAGCAGAAAAGGTATACGCTGTGACCTTGTAATGCTTTGTAAAAAGCTTGTAGAAGTAATATAAAAAGTAGCTGTTAATCACAGCTACTTTTTGTTGTTCTACAAGTTTTAACATGATATAATCATCTTAGAGGTGATAAATATGCACGATATTTCAGCAATAGATAAGAACTTCAAAATAGAAACCAATATAAGCAAAAGTGATATTAGGTTTTTCAATATAAAAAACGAACCATTCAAAGTGTATGGAGTTGCCTACGAAAACGGAAAGTATCGCAGAATGCCCGAAACAGTAGCTAAAAATATTAGTGGGGGCGTATACGCTTTACATACTAATACGGCAGGCGGCAGAGTACGCTTCAAAACAAATAGCCCATACGTTGCTATAAATGCCAAAATGGAAAATGTGGGCAAAATGGGGCATTTCACTTTGGCCGGCTCTGCAGGATATGATCTATATATAAAAGAGAATGGGAAAGAGCATTATGCTAAAAGCTTTATTCCATATCTGAATATTTCCTGCGGATACGAAGGCGTTGCTGATGCTGAATTTGGTAACACTGAAATGAGGGAAATAACAATAAATTTTCCTTTATACAGTGATGTTTTAGAGCTATATGTAGGCATAAGTGAGAATGCGCAGCTTTTATCGGCAGAGCCCTACACCATAGAAAAGCCAATCGTTTTCTATGGTTCTTCCATAACTCAGGGGGGATGTGCATCAAGACCGGGAAATGCGTATACTGCCGCAGTTGCGCGCCGTTTTGATGCTGATCACATCAACCTTGGTTTTTCAGGTAATGCTTTGGCTGAGATTGAAATGGCAGAGTACATTAGAAGTATTCCAATGTCAGCATTTATTTTTGATTATGATCATAATGCTCCAACTCTTGAGCATCTTGAGAGAACACATTTGAGAATGTTTGATATTATCCGTAAAGCAAATCCTGATCTGCCGATTATCATTTTGTCACGTCCTAAGTATAACGCTTGTAGTTACGAAGAAAAATGCCGCGATATAATTTATTTAACATTTGAAAGAGCGAAAGCGGCGGGAGATAATAACGTGTATCTCCTTGATGGAAAACAACTTATGGCGATGGCGGGCTATGAGGGGACTGTTGATGATTGTCATCCTAATGATTTTGGATTTGCATCAATGGCTAAGGCTATTGGTGACATTATGGAATGTATATTCTAAATATTCGTCAAAATATACAAAGTGGTTAAAAAATGGTAAAAATTATTGTAAATTTAAAACAAATGCGTTATAATAGGAAAAAGCTGTTTTTTAAGGAGATAAATCAATGCCAAGCTCAACCACATTCAAGTATGAAACAAAACGTAAAAATCTCTATCTTCGTGTTGCCAGAGGGCATTTCGCAACAGCAAACTGCCACTCTAACTATTATATAGATGTTGTTGCTCAGAAAAGCCGTTTAAATGAGGCACAAGCTGTAGCGGAAGAACTGCGCTCTTATTTCTATCAGAATACTATCGTAGATACTATACTTTGCCTTGACGGTACGGAAGTTATCGGCGCTTGTCTTGCTGAACAGCTTTCGAAAGCTGATTTTATAAATATGAACGCTCATAAGAGTATGTATGTTGTAACTCCTGAGGTAACTAATGGCGGTCAGATCATTTTCAGGGATAATATCGTTCCTATGATTCAGGGCAAAAACGTTCTTATCCTTGCTGTATCGGTCAGCTCAGGTAAAACTGTGAGCAACGCAGTAGAAGCTGTAAAGTATTATGGCGGTATAGTTTCAGGCATAGGAGCAATATTCTCAACGGCAGATCAGATAGCAGGCATTCCTGTTCATTCTGCTTTTGACCCTAATGACTTGCCCGATTATCACAACTATCCTTCAAATGAGTGTCCTATGTGCAAATCAGGCGTAAAACTTGATGCGCTTATCAATTGCCATGGATTTTCAAAGCTTTAATAGAATTTAGTCGGTTTATCGTTGAATTATGCCACAGTATTTGATATACTGTTCATATACTAAAAGATTGAAGGTGTATAACTATGTTTCGTAAAATAGCTGAAGGCGATGTTTTTGCCACAACTAAAGATTGCGCTACAAGTGGTCCCAGAACAGCAGTACTTGATGATGGCACAATCATATGCACATTTATGATAAATTCCAGAGGCGGAGCTAATGACTTTATGCCTATGGTTACATATTCCAAGGACGGAGGCAAAACTTGGGATGAAGCTAAGCCCGTATGGCCTGAACTTGAAGGAAAGAAGTCATTTTTTGCATCTGTTCGCCGCGGTAATGATGGCAGATTTGCCATCGCAGGTCAGATTTTCAATATTGACGAACCCGGTGAGGATTTTTGGTCAGATGAAGTAGGCGGAATGAAGGAGAATCAGGTTGCTTTCTCCGTTTCTGATGATGGTTATAATTTCCCTCTGCCCACTTGTGTTGATCTTCCTTTCTACGGTTCAGCAGAGCAAGCAGGCGGTATGCTCATTGATGAAAACGGTGATCTCACAATGATCTACTCCCCCTATCTCACAATCGAGCAGCGTGGTGAAGTTGATCTTTGCTGTATGGTAAAGATGACAAGTAAAGATGGAGGTAAAACTTTTGAAGGTAAAAAGTTCGCTCAGGTTCCCCCTCCAAGTACATATGCTGAAAGCTGGATAACTCGCCTTACGAATGGTAGCCTTTTTGTTTCCACGTGGCAGACGGCAAGCGCAGATTCTAACCAGTGGCTCCTTTCAACAGATGACGGTGAAACCTTTAAGGGACCTTTTGCTCAGCCTTTCAGAGGTCAGAGCACAGGTATTTCTCCTTGGAAGGATGGCAGCGTTCTCGTTGCCTATAATCAGCGCAAAGAAGCGCCTATAGGTGTTTGGCTTGCAATGGAAAAGCCTGATGAAAACGGCGTAAATATGATTGAAAATGAACCCGTATGGCAGGCAGAGGTTGCAACCAAGAACGATTCAAGCGGTGATTTCAGCCAGTGGACAGATTTTTCATTTGGCGAGCCTCACGTAACGGTTCTTCCCGACGACACTCTCCTTGTAACTCTTTGGTATAAGCAGGGCGATGTAAACGGAATCCGCTATGTACATCTTGTAAGAGAATAATATTAAT
>JAFXGC010000002.1 GCA_017513325.1 Clostridia bacterium | reverse complement strand
CCTCAGCCCGCCGTGGCAGTATCGACAACTGAACATAAAAAATCAAGTGCGCAATCCCGGAAGATTTCGGCGGCTTGAGGGCAAGCCGCCCTACAGGATAAGATTAATTATTCACCAAGGCTCTGAAGCTCTTCGCTTCTTTCTTTATTATAATAGAAAGCGAAGCCTCTTTCTTCAAGGCGTGCAAGCTGTTTGCCAACCTTTTTAGCTTTTTCGAGGAGAGTCACGTCGTAATCAGCGCGAAGCTCGTCTGCCTTCTTATAAGCATTAACAAAGTCATCTTTATCATAAAGCACGGCAACCTTTTTCTTTCCGCCGGGAATTGCGAATTCGCCCTTATCCTTAAGGATAGCGAAAATTCTTTCAAAGCCGATGGAGAAGCCAACTGCAGGGATCTTTTCGCCAAGGAATTTGCCGATAAGGTTATCGTATCTTCCGCCGCCTGCGATGGCGCCCTTGAAATCAACGCTTTCAACTTCGAAAACAGCGCCTGTGTAATAACCCTGACCGCGAACAAGGGAGATGTCGAACACGATCTCCTCTGTGGGAGCGAGAGCGTTGACGCTGGAGATGATATATCTCAGGTTGTCAGCATATTCATTTTCGCCAAGCACTGCGCAAACGTCTTCAATTGTGATAGCATCGCGGCTGAAGAATTCAGTGAAGCGAGCCACGGTGTCGGCATCGAAGCCCTTTTCTGTAAGCTCTGCGGAAACGCCTGCGCCGCCGATCTTATCAAGCTTATCGAATGTAACACAAACGCTGTCAAGATCGCTTTCGGCAAATCCGAATGACTGAAGAAGGCTGCGGAGCAGACCTCTGTGGTTGATCTTAACCTTGAAAGAGCCGATGTTGATCTTGCGGAGCGCTCTTACAGTTGTGAGGATAAGTTCGATCTCGCACTGGGGAGCCTCGCTGCCGATTATGTCGATATCGCACTGGATAAACTCACGAAGGCGGCCTCTCTGGCAGTTTTCGGCTCTGTAAACTCTGTCAGTCTGGATAGCCTTGAAGGGTGAGGGCAAGTGCTGTCTGTTGTTTGCGTAGTAGCGGCAGAGGGGAAGAGTCAGGTCGTATCTGAGGCCCATATCGGAAAGCTGAGCTGCGTCGCCTGCTGCAAGCGCGCGGTTAAGCTTTTCGCCTCTCTTGAGCACCTTGAAGATAAGGTTGAGGTTGTCGCCGCCCTCGCTCTTGTCAAGGTTTTCGGCATCCTCCAGAATAGGAGTGATAATATGCTCAAATCCGCCGTTTTTATATGTGTCGATTATAGCAGAGGTGAGATAGTCTCTTATCTCGGCATCTGCGGGCAAATAGTCGTTTGTTCCTTTAACGGTTTTGGTTTTCATAGTCTTAAAAAATACCTTTATTTATAATATTATAATATAAAATTCTACCACCGACACGTGTATTTGTCAAGCATATATCACATACTGTGGCTCACTATGCAAATAAGATGCTCTCCTGTATTTGCTCTGATGGCGTGGGAAACTCGGCGGCTCATAACGTCAGCATCGGGGAAGCTTTCCTTTATCTCGCGGATAAGCTCGCGCACGGGCGTTGTAACGTCGCTGTAATACAGGGCTATTCTTCTGGGAAAATGTTTTCTGTGTGGCTCAAGCAGCTCTTTTTCCATGTTTAAATTACCCGAAGCGTTTTTCTTCATAGAAATACTTCCGTCGGGCTCAAAATAGAATATGGGATGCTGGTTGAGAATTGGCATGGGGCACTCAAATCGGATAGCTCCCGATTTATTTGAAGCTTTGATGGAGTGCACGTTTTTCACAGTGAAAGTTGTAACGATGTTCTTCCTCTGCTGCCTTAGAATTTTGATAATGTCTGAATACCCGACGCCTATTCCTTCAAGGGCACGGCATAGCTTGATCAGCATATGCATAGCGCCTGCCGTTGAGCCCGTGTCAATAACTTCAACTTTGCAAGCTCTGCAGGCTTTGGCGGCTATCATTGCATTTTCATAGGAAGATATAAGCTTTGCCGACGTTGTGAAGCAGACTATTTCGTTGGTCGTTTTGGAAAGCTCTTTAAACGCATTGAAATAATCCGTGGCCGATGGTGGTCTCGTAGTGATGCTCTTTGAGCCGTATGGGTATTCGCGCACAGAATCCGGCAGGATCTTATTATCTCGCACACAGTAAGCCGGTACGATCACACAGTTATCAAAAATTCTATCTTCAGTAGTCATGCAGGAGAGGGATTCTGTAACGATTCCTATCAATAGTCCGTCCTCTTGCTCAGTAGTTTTGAATAAGATGTGATGTCGTAGTCTCCACTTTGGAATTCTTCGGTGTTTAAAAAATCAATGAATAATTCGCTGTTATTAATAACTCCCTCTGTAACCAGTTCGGAGAGAGCGTTTTTCATTTTTATGATAGCTTCTTCGCGGTTTCCTGCGTGAACTATCACCTTTGCCAGAATAGGTTCATATTCAAGGGGCAGGGTGCAGTTCTGATAAACTGCCGTTTCTATTCTGACTCCAAGTCCGCAGGGAATATGAAGGATGCTGACCTCCCCTGTCTGAGGCATATCGTTTGCGGGGTTGACAGCGTATATTCTGCAGCCGAGAGTGCATCCCGCGAGGAAAAGGTCCTCGTCGGAGAATGAAAGCGTTTCTCCTGCGGCAATTCGTATCTGCCATTTGGTTAGGTTGATTCTGCACTGAGTTTCAGTTATGGCGCATCCGACCTGCAGCCTTGGAACAAACTGCTTGAAAACGTGGTTGCCTTCGCGGTCAACGTAGAAATTAATGCTGCCCACGCCGACGAAATTAAGTGCGCCTGCTATCTTCTTTGCCGCCTTATAAAGCTTTTTTCTTGTTTTATCGCTGACAGCGTATGCAGGGGATTCGCCCATCAGTCGCGTAGTGTTATTGATATAAGAGCTGTCTCTGTCGCCGATAACGTAAAGGGCTCCGCTGCTATCGCCGATAAGCTGGATATCAATTTCCTTTGGTGCGCCGTGAAGGCGATTCATATTTGTCGGAACGGCAAGCTCGCGCATCAGATTCTTCACAGCTGATTTGTCGGAAAGAAATTCTATAATGGCTGTGTCGGGACCAATGCAGGTGATTCCCGCCGCTTTGCATTTTTCGATGAGGGGAATGGATTCGGCAAGAAATCCGTATCCTACGTAAACAGCATCAGCACCGCAGTTTATGGCGGTGCAGGTGATAACGTCTGCGTTGCAGTAGCTTTTCATTGGGTCGGCAGGACCAATGCAATAGCTTTCGTCTGCCAGGCTGATATGAAGGCTTTCCATATCGGCGGATGAATAAACTGCAACCGTTTTTATTCCAAGCTCTTTGCAGGAGCGTATCATTGAAACGGCGATATCGCCGCGGTTAGCGATGAGAACTTTATTAAACATAGCTTTTAATTATCTGCTGTTATAACAAACAGGGTCTGGCCGTATTCAACAAGATTACCGTCGGCAACGCAAACGTCAACTATGGTTCCGTTACAGGGGGCGGGGATCTCGGTCATCATTTTCATTGATTCGATGGTGCACAGAGTATCGCCTTTGTTAACTTTGGATCCAATCTGAACGTATGGCAGGTCGCTTTGGGAGGGGGAGCCGTGGAAAATACCAAGCAGGGGGGCTGTTATTTCGGATTTTGGGTTGTTTTCAAAATCTTCTTTCATAAGCAGTTCGCCTGCGTCAAAATCAAGCTCTTCAACCTCTTGGGGAATGGCTTTTTGGGCAGGAACGGGCGCGGAATCGCGCTTCATAACGATCTCTGTTTCGCCGTCCTTTATGCTGATTTCATTAAGAGAAAGCTCGCGCATAACCTCGGCGGCCATTTTCAAAATCTTCTTGTCCATATTTTGTACCATTCCTCTTTAAATTGTACTTTGATTTTATCACATTTTTTTACATATGTCAATTCCCTGAAAATCAAAAAATGCTCAAAATTGATAAAAAATGGCTAAAAATCGCTCAAAAACGCTCAAAAATGAGCAAAAAACGCGTTTTTTTGAAAAAACGCATTTTAAAAATTAAAGAAAATGGGGTAAAAGATGATAAAAATGCGTCTTTTATCTGTATTTTTGGAAAAGTAGGGCTATAAAATTGCCGGATTTTATGCTACAATATATCCGAGGTGAAGAAAATGAAGAAACCTACACAAAGAGAGACAAATCCTTTTAAATACAGTGATTCAAACAAGCGTTATCACACCTTTGATTATTATATGAAACAGCGTTTCGGAGGAAAATGTGCCCGAATCTCCCTTGACGCAGGCTTTTCTTGCCCAAACAAGGATGGAACAAAGAGCCATGGCGGATGTATTTTCTGTTATGGAGGCTCATCGGGGGCGGCTTTGGCTGAAAGCTTGCGTGAGCAATATGAAAAAGGCATTGAGGTCATGCGTCGCAAGTGGCAGGTGAGCCGATTTGTTCCCTATCTGCAGGCAAACACCAACACATATGCCCCTCTTGACACGCTCAGGCGAGTTTACAGCGAGGCGGCGTCTTATCCCGATGCAGTTATGCTCGCCATAGCAACCAGGGCAGATTGCCTTGAAAACGGGGCTGTGGAGCTTATCAGAGAGGTGTCGGAGAGGATTCCTGTGATAGTTGAGCTGGGGCTTCAGAGCGTTTACGACGAAACGGCGGAGAAGATAAACCGAGGGCATACGTACGCTGAATTTCTTGAGGGATACAACCGTTTGAAGGCGGCAGGGGGAGATATAAAGCTCTGTGTTCACCTCATAAACGGTCTTCCGGGCGAAAGCGTGGAAATGATGATAAATTCAGCAAAAACCGTAGCTGAGCTGTCGCCACATATGGTAAAGCTTCATTCGCTTCACGTCATTGAGGACACGGAGCTTTGCAGAATGTATGAAAACGGGGAATACACCCCTATGGACAGGGAAGAATATATAGAAACCGTGTGCGATCAGCTGGAATATTTCGCTCCCGAAACGGTTATTGCAAGGATCACGGGGGATGCGCCCGAAAATCTGCTTCGCGCGCCCGATTGGTGCAGAAGAAAAACCGCCGTTTCAAACGATATTGACAAATTGCTCGTGGCACGAAACAGTTTTCAAGGAAAAAAGCATTTATAATTCCGATGCGGAATTATAAATGCTTTTTGTTATTAATAATTTATTAATAAAATCAAAGGCATTTTTTCACAAGTTCATAAAATGGATAATGCTAGTTAATATAATGTTTACAAAAAAGGCATCAAAAAGGATAAATTTTCTTGAAAAAGCGATTTTTGTGTGTTATAATTATCACAGAAGCTGAAAAGCAGCTTGAACATTAACCCCCGTGGAGGAAATTTTATGAAGTATGGCACCAGATGGGTCATCAGCGACAAGAAAAAAGACGAATATATCAACAATCTGCTTCCTCACCTTGCAACTCTCAGAGCAAGAGTAGGAGTTTCACAGGATGAGCTGGCAGGCCTCGTAGGTATTTCTCGCCAGACCTATTGCCTAACTGAATCGGGAAGCCGTTCCATTTCCTGGAACACATTCCTTTCAATCATAATGTTTTATGATTACAACAGCCGCACACACGATCTCATCAGAAGCATCGGAGCATTCCCCAGAGGATCTGTTCTATCAGTTCAATCTTGGACAGACTAACAACAGCGATCTTGACAAGGCCGGGGAGGCGATTAACATAGGCGCAGTGCTCAACGATCTTGACGAGGCAGGAAAGAGAGCTGTAAAGGCTACAGCTGCGGCAGAATATGCGCGTTGCAAGAACATGTCTTCAGCAGAGATGATCAGCACTCTGTCGGAGATAATCAATAAATAATCTTCCATAAGGAAAGAGAGAGGGTAGTCGGAGCCCTCTCTCTTTTGTTTTTTACTCACCTTTATATGATAGCTTTCAGCTCGTGGAAATATTCGGGGGAACTTTTTGAGGAAAAGCTTCCCCCGAACCCCCTCAAAACCTCTTTGCACAGGATCATTTCCCTGCCCCTCTTTACGAGGGGTGGGGAAATGATTTTCTGCGAAAAGGTTTGGGGAGGGTTTGGGAGAGACCTTTCCTTAAAAGGTCCTCCCAAGTATCTCTCCGAACAGAAAGCCATCTCACAAAGGTGGAAGAAGCGAAAAGGTTAGGGGTTAGATATTGACTAAAAGTGCGGGATATGGTAAACTAACTTTGTATAATATAAAATAAGGAACGGTTTGAAAAATGGCAACAGAATTGTACAGAATTTCATTTATGATGCCCTGCCAGGATATGAACGGCACATCATCACTCCCCCCTCTTTCAAAGCTGAACTTCTGGCACCGCAACGGTGACTCAGGTGTAGGCGAGGACGATGAGCTCTTCATTGGCTACGGTCATGTTCCCTCTCCCTATCCTTATAAAATGCAGGATATGTACACAAGAGAGCTGCATGAGCGCGAAATGCACGCCGTTGTGCTAGAAAACGAATATCTCAAGGCAACTTTTCTTCCCGAATGGGGCGGAAAGCTTATGAGCCTTATTGATAAAGAAAAGAATTGTGACCTGCTTTATTGCAACACAGTTATGCGTCCCTGCAACCTTGCTATAAGAAACGCATGGACTTCAGGCGGCGTTGAGTGGAACTGCGGTATTTTCGGCCACAACGTTCACACCTGCGACACTATGTTCACAACAACAACTGAGCTTGATGACGGCACTCCCGTTCTCCGTATGTATGAATATGAGAGAATCCGCCGCGTTGTTCAGCAGATGGATTTCTTCCTCCCGGAAGGCTCCCGTATGCTCTACGTGCGCAACCGTATCATCAATCCTATGCCAAACGTTGTTCCAATGTATTGGTGGAGCAACATCGCTGTTCCCGAAACTCCCGACACAAGAATCGTTGTCAATGCTGACAGCGCTTATATGGCTGACAACGGAACGAGCCTTCAGGATATGCTTACATACAGCGGAGCTGACTGCACTTATCCCATAAACGTTCCTGCGGCTATGGACTTCTTCTATAAGATACCCGATTTCAAGCGCCGCTACGAAGCAGCTCTTGATGCTGACGGCTACGGCCTTATCCAGACATCCACATATCGTCTCAAGGGCAGAAAGCTCTTCTGCTGGGGACAGAATCCCGGTGGCGACCGTTGGCAGGAATACCTTACAGAAGACGGCTCCTCCGACAGATATATCGAAATTCAGGCAGGCCTTGCTCATACACAGTATGAATGTCTTCCCATGCCTCCCAACACAACTTGGGAGTGGCTTGAAGCTTACGGCGCGATGAACGCTGACGGCGATAAGGTTCACGGTGATTGGCAGGAGGCAAAGGCTGAGGTTGCAGCCCGCCTTGACGAGATCATCACAGCCGAAGAGCTTGAGGCTATGCTTGAGGCAACAAAGCCTATGGCAAAAGCCAAGGCAAAGGGCGAGCTTATGTTCCGCGGAAGCGGCTGGGGCGCTCTTGAAAATATGATGAGAGCAAAGATCGGCCGTCCTCAGATGGCATCTCACCTTGACTTTGGTGAGGTTGGCGAAGAGCAGGCAGATTGGGTAACTCTCATGAAGCGCGGCACAATGCCCGAGCACGACACAAATGATGAGATCCCATCCTGGATGCTCCAGAATGAGTGGATAGGAATGCTTGAGGGTGCGGCTGACGGCGGCGACCTTACAAACTGGTATACTCAGCTTCAGCTTGGCGTTGCATATCTTGCAAACAATCGTCTGCAGGAAGCATACGAGAGAATCGATCGCTCCTACAAGCTCAATCCTTCTCCCTGGTCACTGCACGCCCTTGCAAACTTCAAGCGTCTCCTGGGAGATGCAACAGCGGCAGCGTCCCTTTGCGCAAAGGCAAGCAGAATGAGACTTCACGATGCATCCCTTGCAAAGGAAGCAATGGAGCTGCTTGTTTTGGCTGATATGAACGAAGAGGCTATCGCTCTCGCAAAGGAATTCCCTGAGGAAGTTAGCTCCATCGGCAGAGTTAAGATCTATATTGCAAAGGCATATATCAACCTTGGCGATGCTGATGCGGCAGAGGCTATCTTCTATCGTGACGGCGGACTGGTTCTTCCCGACATCAGAGAAGGCGAGCTTATTATAACAGACCTGTATCTGAGAATGCTTGAACTGAGAGCAAAGGCGGCAGGTGAGGACTTTGACCGCGCAACAGCTAAGGTACCTCCTCAGTTCGACTATCGCCAGTGCGAAACAACACAGGCAAGACCTGCGAGAAAGAGAGCAAAATAATTCTCCCAAATGAAAAAGAATAACCTTTTAGCGAATCTTATGCTTCTGGCAGCCGCAATAATCTGGGGCTGCGCCTTCGTTGCTCAAAGCGAGGGCATGGAGATAATGGGGCCCTTCACCTATTATGCTGCCAGATGCTATCTTGGCGCCGTTGTGCTGCTCCCCGTTATTTTTGCCTCCGATTGGGCAAAGAAAAAGATAGGGGCGTATAAAGAGCCAACTGTTGCTGCAAATAGAAGAACTATTGTTGCAGGAGTTTGCTGCGGCTGCGTTATGTTCGTTGCGGCAATGTTCCAGCAGATAGGCATGGCAATGGGAACGGGCAGCGGCAAGGCAGGATTTATAACTGCGATGTATATGCTCATCGTGCCCATAATCGGCCTGTTTATGAAAAAGAGAGTGCGCCCCGTTGTGTGGGGATGCCTTGTGGTTGCGGCATTTGGTCTTTATCTGCTTTGCATAACTGACGGATTCAATTTCCAAACAAGCGACCTGGTGGTTTTCGGATGCTCAATAGCATTTGCTTTCCATATCGTCGTTATAGACATTTTCTCCGACGTTGACGGAATAAAGCTTTCCTGCATCCAGCTTGCAGTTGCGGCTGTGCTTGCAACGGTGTTTATGTTTATAATCGAGGAGCCCACCTGGCAGCAGATAAAGGACGGATGGCTCTCCATTGCATATGCCGGCGTTATGAGCTCGGGCGTTGCATTCACTTTTCAGGTGCTTGCACAGAAGAAGACCAATCCAACAATGGCAAGCCTTCTTATGAGCCTTGAATCTGTTTTTGCCGTGCTTGGCGGCATAGTTTTTCAGGGGGACGTTCCCTCTCTCCGAGAAGCCATAGGCTGTGTTATAATGTTTGCGGCCATCGTTGTGGCGCAGATCGATTTTCCTAAAAAAGAAAAAAGAGTTGCATAATTATGGAAGATATTGAAAAAAGCAAAAAGCCCATAGCCGTTATCGACTCAGGGCTTGGAGGACTCAGCGTGCTTAAAGTGCTGATGCGTGAGCTTCCCAATGAAAACTACATATATTTCGGCGACTCTGCCAACGCGCCATACGGTGAAAAAAGCGGCGACGAGGTGAAGCGCATCACCGATGAGAATATCGGAATGCTCAGTGAAGGCGGAGCCAAAGCTGTCGTTATCGCCTGCAACACGGCAACAAGCGCAGCGGCGGAATACGTGAGGGAAAAGTATGCAGATATTCCCATAATCGGAATGGAGCCTGCAGTTAAGCCTGCGGCTATGATGGCAGAGCACCCTAAGGTTGTGGTTATGGCAACTCCGCTGACCTTGATGCGTGAAAAATTCCTTCGCCTTATTGAAAAATATTCGGATAAGGCCGAGTTTGTCACAGTTCCGTGCCACGGACTTGTGGAGCTTGTGGAGAGGGGAGTTGTTGAGGGCGAAGAAATGGATGAATGTCTTTGCAGGATTCTTTCGCCTTACACAGACGGAAGCGACGTTGACGCAGTGGTGCTTGGTTGCACACACTATGTTCACGCGGCAAACGCCATAAACAAAGCCCTTGGCGGCAACGTTCAGATTTTTGACGGAGTGCTTGGCACAGTGCGCGAAGTTGAAAGACGACTTGCGGCGGCAGGTATTTTGAATAACGGCGGAGAGCAGGGCGAGCTGACTATATGTAATTCATCCGATGATGAAGATTTCATCAAACGCTCCCATATGCTTCTCAATCTGTAATAAATTAAAGAAAACCTTCCCTTTGGGGAAGGTTTCTTTTGTTAGTTTACCGTTTACGTACAGGCCTTCCCACAACTGTCCTTCGGAAAGTTGGTGGGGAAGGGGGACATCGTTTCACTAGTTGGATGAGGAGTCTGGGCTTAGTTTATGCGTAAATTGATAGATACCCGTAGGGGCGCACTTTGTGCGCCCGTTACGAACATTAAAATCGGACGAACACAGTTCGTCCCTACGAGTTTGTACCATAAATCATAGTTTAGCGGTATAATTGTGGCGAATACCTGTAGGGCGGCT
>JAFXGC010000040.1 GCA_017513325.1 Clostridia bacterium | reverse complement strand
ACGATTTATCATCGGAATACCTGTTTTAAATGCTTTAAATACAGCTACTGCTTCTTCGCAGTCAATAACGAGTATATTATCTTCGGTAACATTCTTGCTGTTTTTAAAAAACTTGTTTATGAATTGTTTTTTTAATACAGCGTGGTTATCAGCGGGATACTTTGATGAATGCGTTAAAAGAGTTATGTTATTATTCTTTTTTAATAGTTTTTGTAATTCAAGTCTGTTTCTGAAATCGGTATTTTCCATAGTTATAGCAGATTTTGAAACATTTAAAGCTTTCATAATTATTCGGGTGCCATAAATTATTTCTTTTTTCAGCTCAGTAAATATTCTGTATCTGCTACAAGAAAACGGTGTAGTTTCGCCGCAAGAAACTATAATTATGCTTACTTTATCTTTAGATTTCTTTAATCTATCATCCAAAAATCCGTTATTAAAGCATATTCCCTTTTTTCTGATAAAATTATAAATATCGTCAAAGTCGGAATCGCATAATCTTTTTGAAAATGGAACACAATCACCGGAAATGGTAGCTCCGTCATTGTTTTTTATAGTTACAAAGTTATTGTCTATTGATTCAACAACGCCACATATCGGCGAATGCGATCTGTTATTAAGTGTTAATTTTTGGCCTATTAAAACATTATCACCTACTGAAACACATATAAGGTCATTGTAGGTGGGGATTTTAAGTGTGCGAGGAGGCAGAGTTTCACATATAGGTATATTTTTAGTGTATTTATGAGAATCAGGCTTAATACCACCTTTAAATGTAAGCATATTCACTGCCTCCCTTCTATAAATTAATCAAGTTTCTTCCAACTACCAAATACAGTAAAGTTAATAACTCCCGGCTCTACACCTTCAGGCTTGCCAACTATATTGAGACGTACTTCGTGAGCATACATTTCTTTAATTGGCTTATAATCTATAAGCATATCCTTGTCGTTGTTACTTTCGTCAAGAACAGTTACCCATTCGCCTTCTTTAGAGCGCGCTTCCACAGTATATTTAAAAGGTCCGGGACCAACATCCAAGATATTATATTCGCCTTCTTTGTCGGAGCGTTTCATTGAAATTCCAACATCTCTCCACATAATACGCATACTGTAAATATAGAGTTCTTCTTCAGAAAGCTTGACAGTTAATGACGGAGATTTGTCATCAGCAGCAGGCTGCCACCAAGTAAGCATACTATCATCAATAGCATAAATTCCATCTCTTCCGGGAGCATTTGATGTTGCAGTCCATCTTGCATGCTGTGTGAGAGGAACAATTCCGACATCATTTCCCTTATGAGGTTCAGCTATTATACCGGGAGCCCACTGAGGATTCTCTGTTGATGATGTAGGAATAATATTACCATTTTCATCAAAACCGATAGGGTCATATCCTACCCTGCGTTCGAATTCGCAAGCATAGCAAACGATACAAGTATAAAACGCCCATGTAGTCCCGTTGGGGCCGTCAACGATACATCCGTGTCCGGGTCCACGAACAATACCGTGTCTGTTTGACATAAAAGGTGTAGTTTCCATATATTCCCAGGGCCCCATAGGAGTTGGACCTTTATAAGCACCCATAGCGTAGGTGGTCCATTCAGTTCCCGGCCCGCAGTATGTCAGGTAATAAGTGCCGTTTCTTTTATACATCCAAGCACCTTCTACCCAGCTATATGTACCATCTTGGTTCCAGTCACCCATTCTTTCCCATACGTGGTTTTCAGTGTCCATATCAAACATAACAACGGGATCTGTGAGGAGTTTCCACGGTTCATTAGCGTCAAGTTCCACCCCTTTAAGTCCACCGCCACATCCGGAATACAGATAAATTCTTCCATCATCATCGGAATACAGCATAGGGTCATCGCAAAGATATACTTCTCCCTGAGTAGTTCTGAAATTATCAATAAACTCGAAAGGTCCTAAAGGAGTGTTACCTACATAAAGTCCTGCGGAACAAGCTGTAATATAAAACTTACCATTATGTTTCACAATAGTTGGTGCATAACCAATATCGTAGGTTGACTCAAGCTTTTCATGATTCCAATGAATGAAATCTTCTGTCCAGTAAGCCATTCCGCAAGAAGAATATAAGTACCATTTGCCATCTTCATAGATTACAGAAGGGTCGGCTGTTTCTCTGAAAGTGATTTCTTTATCACGATAGAAACAGCTTCTACCTATTGGATAATCAGGCAACGGAGTTGGATTGCAGTATGTGTTCTCGATTTTCATAATACGGAATTCCTTTCGCAATTAATAACTACTAATAATGTAACACATTTTTAGGTTTTAGTAAACAGTTATAAGTGAAAAAAGAGCACATATAGTGCTCTTTTTTAGTTATTCTGCTTCTATTATGTTCAGTTCAGTTGGTAAAACCCCGGATTGTTCATAAACAATTTCACTGATTTGAGCAATTTGATTTGGTGCTAAGGGATCCGGGGTTTTAACAATAACACTTGCGCTATTATCAGAAATAACAGCTACACAATCCATAAAACCTTTGGCTCTTATAAGGCTTTCTATATTAGTTTCATTTTCTATACAATTTGCAATTACTTCTATACTTTTTTTGGCGCTGATTCTATCTTCTTCTGATGCACCGGTACTGTCAGCTAAGGTTTTCAAAACATCGATAGCTTCGTCTCTGGATTTTTTTCTCGAAAGAGTCATCTCAGCGAAAACATCAGTAACATTGGCATCATCATTCATTTCATCAAGGGATGAAGAAATATCATTAAGATTTATCGTAGGAGTAATTACTCCGTTATTGTTATCATCACCGTTTTTAGGAACAAACAAGACATTAAGTAATACTGCTATTCCAACTATCAATATAGCTGAACAAGTTACCCAAGTGCGTTTGTTGATCTTTCTTATAAAACTCTTTGTTTTAGATAAAAATTTAGTTGTATCCATAGATTCCCTCCAAAAAATATTTAATATATACTATTCATCAAGCTGTATTAATATTCATTTACCCACAAACTGATATTCTATTTGTCGGTATCCCAAGTGCAGATGATAACAAAGAAACAACTTTTGACTGAATTTTAATATCATTTCCATTTGTGCAAATTACAGCCACACCTCTTACAAGTGGTGCATTTTCAGCTAGAATCAGACCATTTTGATAATTATCTGATGAAAATACAACATACTCGCTGGAATTCGATGTGAAATTTTCGGCATAGACAGTTTCTCCAGAATTTTCCAGAGTAATGAAAACAGTCACTTCATTGATACCGTTCATTTGGAGTAACAACTCTTCTATTTTATTCTCAAGAAAATCTGTATAATCATCAAATATAACGTTTTCTTTTTTTGCAGTTGGCGAAAAAGCTCCCGAAATCAAAACAAGACAGATGCCTAGTAGAATCAACAAAAAGGGGGACGCTTTTTTAAAAAATGACGACATGCTCTTCATATTGTGCTACTCCACCTGGATGAATTTAATTTTACACTTGTATAACTTTTCGATATCATTTTTTATTATACCGATGTCAATAATGCTTGCATCCGTATATATCTCAACTTCTTCAACGTCAAATGTCGATGTTTCTTTTGTATTGACTACAATTTTAGTTGATTTCACATTGTATTGTTTTTTTAGGGTGTACGCGATTGATTTTGCCAGATATT
>JAFXGC010000039.1 GCA_017513325.1 Clostridia bacterium | reverse complement strand
TTTTATAAGCTCGACTCCGGCTCTGTCTGTCCACACCTGAAGTTGTTCTATTGCAGCTGCTCTGAAAGTGTCAGCCGCAGCTACAACAACATTTTTTCCCTGGGACTTAAGATTTGCCGCAATTTTACCGATGGATGTGGTTTTACCTACACCGTTTACACCGATTATAAGAATTACGGAAGGTGATGTTTCAAGTCTAAGCGGAGTTCCTTCTCCAACTTTTTCACGAAGGATATCTTTCAAAGCATCTTTAACCTGAGATGCTTCTTTAAGTCTGCCATCGCGAACAGCATCTCTGAGCTCATCCATAACTTCTTCTGTTGTTTCAAAGCCCATATCTGCGCATATAAGAATTTCTTCCAGCTCTTCAAGAAGATCTTCATCCACCTTTACAAAAGCTTTCAGAATATTATCAACCTGACCGAGAACTGCGTTTTTTGTTTTCGCAAGTCCTCCTTTTAATCTGTCAAAAAAGCCCATAGTTAAACCTTTCTTATTTCAGGAACTCGTCAACGCTTTCACGGTTTTCAGCTACGGCGTTTACATCCAAAGTAAATACTTTGGATATACCGCGACGAGGCATTGTTACTCCATAAAGAGTATCTGCAGTTTCCATCATACCGCGTCTGTGAGTTATCATAATTATCTGCAATTCTTTTGAAAAACGGCGAACGTAGTTTGCCACTCGGGTTACGTTTACTTCGTCAAGCGCCGCTTCAATCTCGTCGAATATACAGAACGGAGAGGGATTTACCTTAATCAATGCAAATATAAGTGCTATTGCAACGAATGCTTGCTCACCACCGGAAAGCAAATTAAGATTCTTTATCATTTTTCCGGGAGGAGCCGCATTGATCTCAACGCCGGATGTGAGAATATTTTCCGGATCAGTTAATGTAAGGTGCGCACTACCACCACCAAACAACTCTCTGAAAGTTTCACCGAAATACTTATTGATCTTTTCAAAAGCCTCGGAGAACATTCTCTTCATCTCGTCCTCAATAGAATTTACTATCTTTTCCAGTTCAGCTTTGGACTGTGTAAGATCGTCTATCTGGGCTTTAAGATGAACATATCTTTCGTTAAGAGCTGCATATTCTTCAATCGCATTTACATTTACATGTCCAAGAGATTTAACTGCGCTCTTCAATTCAGCCAATCTTGCCGCGCTGGACGCTCTCTTTTCAGGCTCTATAACGGGATAACCTAAAGCGATTGCTGCTGAATGAGTTAACTCATAATCATCCCAGAGTCGGCTGGTCATTTTATCAACATCAAAATTAAGACGTTCAAGCTTTGATTCATTGGCTGTATGAGCTCTTACTAATATTTCCTTCTTGGATGTGACCTCTTTCATCTGAAGGCGTATCTCATTCAGCTTTTTATCATATTCAGCCGATGTATTCTCGAGTTTTGATCTTGCTTGTTCTGTTGCGCTCAACTTCGCCGACAGCTCTTTGGCTTCGTTTTTCTTCTCTTCTATCTGTCGTTTTATATCGTCAATAGAGGCAACAAGAATATCAACATCTGTTTTATAGCCTTCGGCATCTCCCTTAAGAGCTTTACTTCTCTCAAGAGAGGCGTTTATCATCTCATTGATATTTTCAGCATCTCTCATAAGAGAAACAAGTGAAAGCTGAGCCGCATTATTCTTTTCAGCATTCTCATCAAGCTTATCTTCATAAGCTCCTTTTTCTATGCTGGTTTCTGATCTTTCTTCTGAAACAGCAACCGCCATTTTACGAAGCTTCTCAATTTCAGCTTCAAGGGCAATAGCATCAGCTCCGCCTCTTTTACCAATTTCGGAAAGCTTATCCATATCATTTCTGAGCTGTTCAAGAAGATTCTCTGTCACGCTGCGATTAGCTTCCAATTCATCAAGCTGCGCCCTTTCCGTTCTGAGAAGGACTTCAGAAAGTTTAGCTTTTTCATCTTCTTTTCTTCTGTAAGAAGAAAGCTCAGTTGCTTTATCAGAATACTTTTTAAGTTCTGCTGCAGAAGCGTTTGCTTTTTCTTCGAGCTCTTTCTTTTCAGCTTCAAGCTTATCTATATGGGAGCTACGTGAAAGAACACCTGAATCCTTTCTTACAGAACCACCTGTAAAGGATCCTCCCATATTGATCTGCTGACCATCAAGTGTTACTATTCTTATTTTCCAATTGCATTTTCTTGCAACGTCAGAAGCGTTATCAATATTATCAAACACCGCAATTCTGCCGACGATACTACTGATAATATTATTATATTTTGAATCGCAGGAAAGAAGCTCGTTTGCATATCCAACAAAACCATTGTTGTTTTTTGCTTCGATAAGCTCTCTCGTTTTATCCTGACCCGCTACACTTGAAAGCGGATAGAAAGTAGCTCTTCCCGCACCGGCTTCCTTCAAGCTTCTTATTGCAGATTTTGCAGCTGACTCGTCATCCACAACTATATTCTGCAAAGCAGCTCCAAAAGCTGTTTCAAGGGCAACTATGTACTGGTCCTTAACTTTAATGAGGCTGGATACAGGACCGTGAATACCTCTGAGTTTGCCCTCAGCAGCTTTATTCATAACGAACTTTACGCTGTTATTATAACCATCAAAATGCTCCTGCATTCGTTTGAGAGCAGCAATACGGCTTGTTATTGCTTCTGCTGCTGCAACGTCTGTGCTATGAGCTCTGCGCAGGTTTTCAACCTTATCTGAAATTGTCAAAAGTTGACGATCGCATTCCGCTACTGCTTCATCTGATTTCTTTAGTGCAGATTCATATGTTTCAACGCTCTTTCTGCACTCATCAGCTTCTGCCTGAATTGAGCGAAGCTTATTCTCATATTTGGATATATCAACACGAATAGTTGCTTCTCTCTCATTCTGATCATTTATGCTTGCACGAAGAACCTCCAGGCGAACATTGAGATCAGAAATTTCGCTTTCATAGCCCTGC
>JAFXGC010000038.1 GCA_017513325.1 Clostridia bacterium | reverse complement strand
TGCCTCCGGGAATATATCCAATAAGTGTATCAGAACCTTTTTCATAAACCGCGCCTGCAACAATATTGAGAGTTCCGTCACCGCCGCAACATACAACTATATCATATTCATCTGCCCTGTGAGCAGATTCTATCATATCATCTTTGTCCTTTGTGAGCTTTACGTTGATTTCATAATCACCTTTCGCAAAAACCTCAACAACTTCCATTAAGCTGTCGTTCAAAACAAGCTTTCCTGAAGCAGGATTTATAAGAAAAAGCATTTTTTTCATATAAACAGTCCCTTTCATCTGGTCTTAACCTATTTTATGACGAATATACACTAAAGTCAATCATAATTAGGATTTTTAATATTATATTTTTGTAAATTTTATTGCATAGAATGTCAAGGTGTGATATACTTGACTTAGTATAATCAATTCTATGAAAGCAGGTCAAACACTATGAAAATAACTTCTGTTCCCGCGGTTGATGCACTTCTTCGCACTGCACTCACTGAAGATGCAGGCAATGGAGACATCACTACCGAATCTACTGTTCCCGCAACTGCAACTGCCTACGGCAGATATATAGCCAAGGAAGACGGCGTTATATGCGGTTGGGATATCGTTCGTGCAGTTTTTGATCTTCTTGATCCTACAATTGAGCTCAAAATCAACGTTCCTGAAGGTGAGCACTTCAAAAAAGGTGATATTCTTGCTGAAGTTACAGGAAATGCTCACTGCGTTCTTACAGGTGAACGAGTTGGACTTAACCTTTTACAGCATATGTCCTCCATTGCTACAATGACAAATGAAGCTGTTAAAAAAGTTGAGGGCACTAACGCCAAAATCGTTGATACCAGAAAAACTACACCCGGACTCAGATATCTTGAAAAATATGCTGTTCGCTGCGGCGGCGGCACAAACCATCGTTTCAATCTCTCTGACGGTGTTCTCATAAAAGACAATCATATTGTTGCTGCAGGATCTATTACAAACGCTGTTTCTGCTGCAAAGAAAAGAGTTCCCCACACAGTTAAAATCGAAGTTGAGGTTGAAGACTTTGATATGCTGCGTGAAGCACTTGATGCAGGCGCAGATATTATTATGCTCGACAATATGAGCTGCGAAGATATGGCAAAAGCAGTAAAAATCGTAAACGGAAAAGCTATCACAGAGGCTTCCGGAAATATGGGAGAGCGTGATCTTCACGAAGTTGCTTCAACCGGTGTTGATCTTATCAGCATTGGCGCTCTCACTCATTCCGTTAAAGCTCTTGATATCAGTTTGAAATTTAAGCTTGTTTAAGCTATTTGGAAGGGACTTGATTTTTAATGCGCAGATACTTATTCAATGGAGATCTTTCACTTCTTCCCCAGAAGGAATACGACGTTGTTATTATCGGCAGTGGGATAGCAGGACTTTACTCTGCTCTTCACATTGATCCTGCACTTAAGGTCGCTCTGGTTACCAAAGTTGACCTTACAGCCGGCAGCTCTTACTACGCGCAAGGAGGAATAGCCGCGGTTATTTCTCCGACAGACAATTTTGAATCTCACGTTGAGGACACTCTCACGGCAGGAGCAGGTCTTTGTGATGAGGAAGCAGTTCGCGTTCTCGTAGAAGAAGGTCCTGAAAATATTCGTGAGCTTTGCTCACTCAACGTTCCATTTGACACAAATCCCGAAGGAGAACTTCAGATAACACGTGAGGGCGGACATTCATGCCGTAGAATCGTTCATTGCGGCGGTGATGCAACAGGACGCGAAACAACTAAACAGTTGGGCCAGATCGCAATGACAAAAGAAAATATTGATATTTTCTTCAACACATACCTTATTGATATCCTCACAAATGACGACAAGGTTTGCGGCGCTATAGTACGCGGAGAAAAAGCCGAAGTTCTTAAAGCTCCTTCTGTTATCCTTGCAACAGGTGGAATCGGATATCTTTATAAATACACCACCAACCCCAACGGTGCTGTAGGAGACGGCCTTGCTTGCGCAGTTCGCGCGGGGGCAAAGGCTGAGAATATGGAAATGGTTCAGTTCCATCCCACCACTCTTTATTCACCTAAGTCAAGCGACAGACTGTTCCTTATATCCGAAGCAGTTCGCGGCGAAGGCGGTATACTGAGAAACGCTGACGGTGAAGCTTTTATGGCCGACAAACACAAGCTCAAAGATCTTGCTCCCAGAGATATTGTTACTCGTCATATCCTCAGCGAGATCACACGCAGAAACGAAACAAATGCTTTCCTTGACGTTTCTTCAATGAGCGAAGAGTTTTTCTCTAAACGTTTCCCCACTATTTTTGAAGAATGCAGAAAAGCCGGAATCAATGTTCCGGAGCAAAGTATTCCCGTTAGACCTGCTCAGCACTATATGATGGGCGGAATAAAAACAGACCTTAACGGTATGACAAATATAGAAGGTCTTTACAGTTGCGGAGAAGCTGCCTGCACAGGAATACACGGCGCTAACAGACTTGCCAGCAACTCTGTGCTTGAGTGCCTTGTTTTTGGTCGCCGAGCAGCAAGACATATTAATGATGCCAAGCGTGCGCAGCTTGATTTGCCCACCATTGAACATAAGGACTATCACAGCATTTCAACAACAGCAGAGATCGGACTTGACTGCAATACCATCCGCAAAGCGATGACTGACTACGCTAATGCTGTCCGCAAGCCATCCGGGCTTAAGAAAGGTCTTGACATTATTCGCATCCTTAAAGCTAAATATGACAGTATTGAACTTAACTGCAAAGAAGCATATGAGGTGTGCAATATGACTGTGACAGCTGAACTTGTATTTGAAGCAGCTCTTGCAAGAAAAGAAAGCATTGGCGCACACTACATTGTTGAAGATTAAATAAATATCTGATGGGCGGCTTTGATCAAGCCGCCCTAAACTAAATATACAGAGGTTACATTTGAAAAATTATACTGTTGCAATTAACAAATATACTAAATACGACGAAAACCTGACAAACCTGCTGTTTGAACAGATGAAGGCAGCCGGCGTTTCAAAAGAGATGCTTGACAACAAAAAAATTGCAATCAAGCCCAATCTTGTTATCTCTAAAAAACCCGAAGCAGCCGCTACAACTCACCCTGTTTTTCTCAAAAGTGCTATTTCTGCACTTAAAATGTTCGGAGCAGAAAACACCACTTTGATTGTTGCGGAAAGCGCGGGTGGACCTTATACTACTGCCACCATAAAAAATCATTACTCTGTTTGCGGCATTGACGAAAGTTGCGGAGCACCACTTAATTATTCAACAGATGCACAGATAGTGATGTTTCCTGAAGGTGAAACCTGTAAACGATTCAACGTTATATCTCCTATTGCGGAAGCTGACGTTATTCTTAATGTATGCAAATTGAAAACCCATTCTCTCACCAAAATATCCTGCGCTCAAAAAAACTATTTTGGAATTATTCCCGGTATTGAAAAATTTGAAATGCACGCAGCTTACAGCGACCAAAAAGACTTTCGCCGTATGCTTTGCGATCTTTCAGAAATGCTGAGAAAATCAAAGACGCTTATCAATGTTTGCGACGGCATACTTGGAATGGAAGGTAACGGACCTACAGGGGGCACTCCGAGAAAATTCGATGTTGTGCTCACTTCACTTTCCCCCTATTGTCTTGACCTTGCTGCAGAAAAGATCCTTGGTTTTGAAGGAACTGCCCCGATGGTTACTTTAGCAAAAGAAAAAGGACTTTGTCCTGATTCTGCGGACAAACTGAATATTGTTGGAGATAAAATTGATGAGCTTGTAATAAACGACGTGGTTGCTCCTGACGCTCAAAGAAAAACATTTCTCAGCGAGCTTCACGGACTATTTGGCGGTAAAGTAGCTAACTTTTTCAGCCCTAAGCCTTATATAAACAGCAATAAGTGCGTGGGCTGTGGAGAATGTGTTCGATCCTGCCCTATGCACACCATTGAACTTGTAGAAAAGAACGGTAAAAAACAAGCTAAAATCAACAGAAACAAATGTATTCTTTGTTATTGCTGCCAGGAGCTTTGCCCTCTTGTTGCAGTTGATGTTAAGCAAAATATACTGATTAGGTTGGTGCACTGATATGAATAATATAACAATTGAAGCTCCTGCAAAAATCAATCTTTACCTTGACGTTTTGGGCAAACGACCTGATGGATATCACGAAATCGAAAGCATTATGCAATCCGTTTCTCTTTGTGACATTGTAGACGTTACTCTTCAAAATGAAGGCATCACACTCAGTGCAAGCGAAGACACGGTTCCTCTTGATGAAAAAAATCTTGCTCACAAAGCAGCTCGTCTTTTCTATGATCACACAGGAATTAAGGGCGGAGCAAAGATCCACATAGAAAAGCGTATTCCCGTTTCAAGTGGGCTGGCCGGAGGAAGCACAGATGCCGGAGCAACACTCAAAGCACTGAACCAGCTTTATGACAAACCGCTTACAAAAGAAGAGCTTCTTATGCTCGGAGCAAAGCTTGGTGCTGACGTTCCCTTCTGTATGGAAGGCGGATGCGCTCTTTGCCGCGGCGTTGGTGAAATAATGACCAAGATCGAGCCTATGACTCCTTTTACAGTTGTTATTGCAAGAGGCGGCGAAGGTGTTTCTACCCCTGCCGCTTACAAAAAGCTTGACGAAAATTTCGGCGAAATGCTGGCGCGCCCATTCTCTGACATTCAGAGAGTTATTTCCGCTATTGAAATGGACGATCTCAACGCACTTTCCCTCTCCGTTTTCAACACGTTTGAGAGTGTTATCTTAGGCGAGCACAAAGAAGCATCTCTTTATAGGGGCGAGCTTCTTGACTACGGTGCGCTTACTTCTCTTATGAGCGGTAGCGGACCTGCTGTTTTCGGAATATTTGATGACACAGAAAAAGCAGACTATGCACACCATTATCTCTACGATATGGGCGCAAAAAGCTTTGTTTGCACGGCAAGATAAACACCAATAACAAACAAAAAGCACACTCCGTACCAAACCGGTACAACGAGTGTGCTTTTTATTATGGAGATTTGATTTAGTCTACTTCAACAATGCCGTTTTCTTTAACTGTGATTGTCATTCCGTCCTTAACATAGTTAAGGAATTCTTCACCAAGGCTATCTACAACGGGCATTGTCACGCTATCTACCCAAACGTCAGCAAGGATTGCTCCTGCTGCTGCAAGAGAATCGATAGGCTTTGAGAACAGCATACATGCAGGCTGACGACCCATAGCAGCTGCACAATAAAGTACGAGACCACCTGTTGTTGAGCCGATTGTCTGAGGGAGACAAAGCGCTGTGCCTACCATGGGCTTTCCATACAGATCGGGGTTATTCTGATCTCCGCATTTTGCCTGCTTATCTCCGAACTGGAGAGCATTCTGGAAGGATGCAAGTGTGTTAAGTCCACCGTGAGAAACAAGCGCTTTTGCTGTTACCTGTCCGGGTGCTACTACTCTTCCCTGAAATGTTTTCATCAGTTTTTACCTCCTTTTGTGATCTGCGCAAGAATTTCATCATCTGTATAATAACGTGCTGTTGTATATGTACGAAGCTTATTGGAAGATGTTATAACGGGCATCTTCTTGCAAAGAGGATTATTCATATACATAAGGGGACAAATATATGATGTGATAACACCTGTAGCCTTAAGTCTTGCAGCATAGGGTGTTTTTTCAAACTCTTTAAGTACTCCGGGTGCTGCTGTGAATACTGTGGGAATAAGAACCTTTTTATTGCCTGCTTCCTTGAGGCCTGCCTCAACCTTATCTGTCCAATCCTTAAGCTGCTGGAGTGACATATGGGGGCATCCCATAAAGCAAAGCTTGGGAGTTGCATCCTTATTCTTCCAGATTACAGGATATTCATTCTTTACTCTTTCCAGTTCAGCATCTGTTACAACATACTCCTTCGCACCTTCAGCAATAAGGCTTTCGCCAAGCTCTACTGCTTCAGGTGTGAGATTTGCAATATGATAAAGGCCAACTGCTCCGTTTGAAGCTGTTGCTGCTCCAAAATCCTTAAGATATGTACAAGCGCTGTCATCAAGCTCATTACCTATCCACTTATCAAGGCCAACAACATAAGGAACATCTTCCATAACCTTCATACCGATAGCAGAGCCGAGAAGCTGAGCCTCAGGCTTTTTGGTTGTTTCAATCTTAACGATCCATGTTGCTTTTCTTCCCTCATCTGTGAGAAGACCAAACTCGGGAACATAACCAACAATAGAGCCCATCAGGTCGATAATACCTGAGTTACGGTTACATCTTGCTCCAAGAACAGAGTTTGCATAAACGACTGCTGAAGATTCTGCCCAGCTGAGCACCTCACCTTTCTGAGGCTTATTTCCCACCTCGTCCATATAACATGTGCAGGAGAATGCATCTTCGTTCATAAGACCAAGCTTTTCAAGCTGATCTTCATAGAAATCCTGCTTTGTATACATAAACTTATTGAAAACAAGATTCTGAAGGAAGTTTGCAGGAACATTCTTATCAAGAGGACGGGGGTCCACAGAGAATTTCTGTGAAGAAGACACGCCTGCGTCCAAAATCTGCGCCATAAGATCATATACGGGGCTCATTACCTTGAGTCCAAATGATGTTACAAGATGATTATATTTACTTGTTACGGGAACAAGGCGTTCTGCACCAAAGGTTTCGCCATACATAACAAGAGTTTTCATAACCTTTGCCATTGTTTCGCCTTTGGAGCCGTTAAGTATCGCCTGCTGTTCTTCATTTAAGATCATAGCCATTTTATTAAAGTCCTTTCATCAAAGTTTCATAGCAACGTCCCAAGCGCCCCAGATAACTGTTCTGAGGTTACCAACTTTATCGGCGTCACCGATAACGTGTACGTGTTTCTGCTTAGGTGCCACAGGTGCGGGATTATATCCAACTGACATAACAACTGAGTCTGCTGCGATTTCAAATGCTTTTCCGTCCTTATCAACTACCTTGACACCGCTTTCTGTAATTTCTGAAAGCTTTGTTTCAAGGTGAACGGGAACTTTATTTGTTTTGAAGAAATCACGGAGATAGCTTGTGTTTGCAAGGCAGATACCGGGAGTTGTTACAAGGTCATCCTGCATCTCAACGATCGTAGGCTTTTTGCCTTGGAGATAGAGATCATATGCGATCTCGCAACCTGTGAGACCTCCACCGATAACTGTTACGTTTTCGCCGACCTGAGCATTGCCGAGCAGATAGTCAACTGCTTCAATTGCACCTTCTGCGCCCTTAACAGGTATCTTCTTAGCTACTGCTCCTGTTGCAACGATGATCTCGTCTGCATCAAGCTCTTTAATATCCTTGATTTCTGTGTTCATCTTAACTGTGATAGGATGCTTTGCAACCTCACGGATATACCAGGCAATGAGCGCTCTGTCCTTTTCTTTAAAGGAAGGAGCTGCTGCTGCTACAAACACACCGCCAAGCTTATCGCTCTTTTCATAAAGTGTTACCTTATGTCCACGCTTAGCGCAAACGATAGCTGCTTCCATACCACCGATACCGCCGCCGATAACAGCAATATTCTTCTGCTTTTTTGCAGGTGTTATCTTATACTTCTTAGACTGCATTGTTTCCGGATTAAGCGCGCAACGTGCAAGTCCCATAGTATCCGTAAGATCCTGAGTATTGGCATGTCCCTTGGATGATGAGAAATTGAAACATCCTGAGTGACAGCAGATGCAAGGCTTGATATCTTCAAGTCTGTCTTCGATCATCTTGGTGATCCACTGAGGGTCAACAAGGAACTGACGTGCTACGCCAACAGCATCAATTCTGCCGTCTGCAACTGCTTTCGCACCTACCTCTGCATCCATTCTACCTGCACATACTACGGGAATATCAACAAACTGCTTGATATGAGCTACATCATCAAGGTTACAGTTTTCAGGCATATACATAGGGGGATGAGCCCAATACCATGAATCGTATGTACCGTTATCTGCGTTGAGCATATCGTATCCTGCATCCTGCAGATACTTAGCAGCCTTTTCGGATTCTTCCATATTTCTGCCAACTTCTGTATAGTCCTCACCGGGCATCGCACCCTCGCAGAAGCCCTTCATTTTGGACTCAACAGAATAACGCAGAGAAACAGGATAATCTTCACCGCAAGCTTCTTTTATTGCACGAACAACTTCTGCTGCAAAACGATAGCGGTTTTCAAAGCTTCCGCCGTATTCGTCAGTACGCTTATTGAAAAATTCAATAGCAAACTGGTCAAGCAGATATCCTTCGTGAACTGCATGAACTTCAACACCGTCTACGCCTGCATCGCGGCAAAGCTTTGCTGTTTTTGCAAATGCTTCGATAATTTCGTGGATCTGCTCAACTGTCATCTCAGGGCACTGGATATCGTGCGCCCAACGGGAAGGCTGAGGGCTGGGTGATGCCAGCTCGTGTGATGTATCAATAATAGGCTTTATAATTGCACGTGTAAACTTATTTTTGTGCAGAGGCGCAACGAGCTCTGTGATTGCCCATGAACGTCCCATACCGGCTGTGAGCTGAACAAACAGTTTTGCACCTGTTTTATGGATCTCATCCATAAATTCTTTGAGTTCTTCAAACATCTTGGGATTCTGCCAGAGCCACTTCCCCCAGAAGGTATCACGCAAAGGTGCAATACCGGGAATAATTAGACCAACGTTGTTGTTTGCTCTTTCGATAAAAAGCTTTGCAGCCTCACGGTCGAAATGACAACCGCCAAGCTCAAACCAACCGAAGAGAGGGGTTCCTCCCATAGGACACATAACTATTCTGTTTTTGATCTCTACGTTGCCTATTTTCCAAGGAGTAAACAGGGCTTCATACTTGGGATCCATCTTTTCCATAATGTCAGTTCCTTTATTTGAATTTAATTTTTTTCGCAAAGTTCATTCAGGTTTTTGGCGATTGTTGCAAGACTTTCATACATGATCCTTCTGTTTTCATCACTTACGCCATTGCCTGCGGCATCAAGTATGTTATCTATCTTCGTTACTAAACGACTGGCAACCTCTTTGCCCTTCTCTGTTAGTCGGATAGGAGTGAGATAT
>JAFXGC010000037.1 GCA_017513325.1 Clostridia bacterium | reverse complement strand
GCAATTTTATGTATCGAGCCAGAGTCATTTCTATCAATGAGCCTCCTTTGCTGCCATACCAAAATAGATTGCCGACAACAATGTAAACACGTATCATTTCGCCCTTACCATTTACAAGCTGAACGAAAGGAAGGTCATACTTAACGCCTACACGGTTATCGTCTTCACCGAACGCAGGAGCGATATGAACGATACCTGTACCATCGCCCATTGTTACGTATTCGTCGCAAACAACGAACCAGCACTTCTTCTTAGGAGATACAAATTTGAAGAGAGGCTCATATTCCTTATACTCAAGAGCAGCGCCCTTCATTGTTTCAAGCACTTCATAGTTGCCTTCGCCAAGAACTGTATCGCAGAGAGCAGCTGCCATATAATATGTGTATTCACCGCTCTGAACCTTTACATAGTCTTCCTTGGGGTTTACACAAAGAGCTACGTTGGAAGGCAGAGTCCAGGGAGTTGTTGTCCATGCAAGGAAGAAGGCATCTTCACCTACAACCTTAAAACGGGCAATTGCAGAACGTTCACGAACGTCCTTATATCCCTGAGCAACCTCGTGTGAGGAAAGGGGTGTTCCGCAACGGGGGCAATAAGGAACGATCTTATGACCCTTATAGAGAAGGCCCTTATCCCAGATCTGCTTAAGCGCCCACCATTCACTTTCAATATATGAATCGTGATATGTTACGTAGGGATCTTCCATATCTGCCCAGAAGCCAACTGTGTCGGAGAAATTCTCCCACATACCCTTATACTTCCAAACAGATTCCTTACACTTATCAATAAAGGGAGCAATTCCGTATTCCTCGATCTGCTCTTTTCCATTGATGCCGAGAAGCTTTTCAACTTCAAGTTCAACAGGAAGGCCGTGTGTATCCCAACCTGCTTTACGGGGAACATCGCAGCCCTTCATAGCATGATAGCGAGGAATCATATCCTTGATAACTCTAGTAAGAACGTGGCCGATATGGGGCTTACCGTTCGCTGTGGGAGGGCCATCATAGAATGTGTAGTTTCTCTGACCCTTACGTCTTTCAAGACTTGTTTCAAAAATTCTGTTTTCTTTCCAGAAAGCAAGAGTTTCAGCTTCTCTGGCAACAAAATTAAGGTCGGTCGGTACCTTCTTGTACATTTTATCTTCTCCTATTTAAAGTAATTTTCGATGTATGAAGGATAGCAAGAAAACGAATGATGAATAGTGAATAATAAATGAGAGATTCGCCCAAGTGATTCTCAATTCTCATTCTGCATTTATTTTCAAGCCTGTTTGAAAATAAAAAACTCCCGTCCGCGAGGACAGGAGAACCCTGCTATACCACCTGCATACGATCATATGCGCCCACTATAACGGTTGGGCTCCGGCAAAGGCTACTATAATTTCGCCCCGCAACTCAGGAGTGATATTCACATTCATTTCAAACATCGGGCTCACACCATCCCCGACTCGCTTTGGGTTTCCATGAAGCTACTGTCTCCGTCTTCGTTTTTAGACCGTATAATTTTATCACACACAAACATTTGTGTCAAGGACTTTTTTGCCTTTGTTAGCTTTTTCTACAATAACAATATATATTATGGCCAAAAAAACATATTCTGCGCTTTATTTTTTCGATATTGGGGCAAAAATTTAAAAAAAAATAAAAAACACTTGATTTTACTCTACTCTTTTGCTATAATTACTGAGTAAGTAAGCCACTTGTCCATTTGAAGCGGCTAAAATATTTTTTCGGGAGTATCGGGTATGATATCACGCGAAGTTACTATAAAGAATAGTGTTGGTCTCCACGCAAGACCTGCTACATTTTTTATTCAGAAAGCAAATTCCTTTAAGAGTTCTATTTGGGTTGAAAGAGAAGATCGTCGTATCAACGGCAAGAGCCTTCTTGGTGTTCTTTCCCTCGGAATCGTAAAGGGTATGTCTATCACTATCATTGCTGACGGTGCAGACGAAGAAGAAGCAATTGAGGGCCTCGCTGCTCTGATTGACACAGGCTTCAACGAATAATTATTAAAATTGAAGCAGCCGCCTTTTCAGGCGGCTTTTTGCTTATTTTAATGCTATAAAAAGGAGGCAGCATTCATGCAAGACGAAAAAACTCTCAAATATCTTCGGGAAAAGGCTGCTCTTCTTCCTAAATCTCCCGGAGTTTATATTATGGAAAACGCTGACGGAAAGGTTATTTACGTTGGCAAATCCAGGGCGCTGAAAAACCGCGTCAGCCAATATTTCCACGGAAGCCATGATGCTAAAACGACTCGAATGGCAGGCAACGTGAGAGACTTCCGTTATATCACCTGCGACACAGAGTTTGAAGCTCTGATCCTTGAAAATAATCTTATAAAACAATATACGCCAAAATATAACATACTTCTCAAGGATGCCAAGAGTTATCCATATATAAAGGTAACTAACGAAGATTATCCACGTATTGTTATGACCAGGCGCAGAACAGAAGACGGCACTTACTTCGGCCCCTACTCAAGCACTTCAACTATAAATGACATTATCAAGACTATTGAGCGAACCTTAGGAGTGCCCTCATGCAAGCGCAGATTTCCAAGGGACATCGGAAAGAGCCGCCCTTGTGTTTATAAGCAGCTGGGACGTTGCTGCGGTGTTTGCGCAGGAGATATCTCTAAGGAAGAATATAATGCTATAATATCCTGTGCTAAAGAAATGCTCAAAGGAAATACAAGCGAAGTTAAAAAGCAACTTACTGAGCGTATGCTTTCTGCTGCTGAAGAAGAACGTTTTGAAGAAGCAGCAAGGCTTCGCGATTCGCTCACCTCCCTTTCAAAGTTGGGACAAAATCAGAAAACAGATCTTGGCTCCGACACAGAATATGATATCATCGCGCTCTCAACTCACGAAGGCTGCGACTGCGCTGCTGTTTTATATATTAGAAACGGTACTATTTCTGACAGTGAGCATTTTATGTTCGGCGCTGATGAGATCACAGGCGTATCTGCTGATAACGAAGAATCCCCTTTCCTTTCATTTATAGTGAATCTCTACAGCCTAAGAGAATATATTCCCAGGGAAATACTTCTCTCTTTTGAAATGCCAGAAAACGACAAGCTTCTTGCAGGAGAATACCTAACACGCAAAGCAGGAAGAAAAGTTACTTTACGCACTCCCCAAAGAGGAGAAACCAAGCGCCTTTGTGAAATGGCAGAAAAGGACGCCATACGCCACAGCGAAACAAGAAGAAAGCGCGAAGACTCTGACGAAAGAGTTCTTATGTCGCTTGCTTCCCTTCTTCACCTTGAAGTGCTCCCTGAAAGAATCGAAGCTTACGATATTTCAAATTTGGGCAGTGAGCATATCACAGCAGGAATGATAGTTGTAGAAAAAGGCAGATTCAAAAAGAGCCACTACCGTTCTTTTAAAATCAAAGGGCAGGAAACCCCTGACGACTACAGCGCAATGACCGAAACTATCAGACGACGCTTGATGAACCTGGAAGACAAGGACGAATCCTTTTCAACTACACCCGACCTTATTCTGCTTGACGGCGGAAAAGGCCACGTTGGGGTTATCAGGGAGCTGATGAACGAGCTGGCAATGGACATTCCCGTGTTTGGCATGGTCAAGGACAGCCACCACAAAACGAGAACTATAACCGACGAGCATGATGAACTGAGCATTGCAAGGGAACCAGAAGTGTTCAGATTCATTTACAGAATTCAGGAAGAGGTTCACAGATATACTGTTGGCAAAATGACAAATGCAAAGCTTAAATCACTGAAAACATCAAGCCTTGAAAAAATAAAAGGTATCGGTCCTGCAAAAGCCAAAGCTCTGCTTCTTCATTTTGAAAGTCTTGAAGCCTTGAAAAATGCTTCAAAAGAAGATATAATGAAGGTTAAGGGCGTAAACGAAGCAAACGCCGATGAAATAATTAAGCATTTTAATCAATAACGGACTTTTAGCAGCTCTTTTTCTTACCCCTATTGGTTTCGGTGGGGGTGTGGGGGAGGGACTTTTCTAAAAGTCCCTCCCCCACTTAAATAAAGGAGTTAACAATGAGAATTATCACAGGAAGCGCGAGAAACGCGATTATAGAAACACTTGAGGGCGAAAACACACGACCCACAGCAGAGAGAGCAAAAGAAGCTCTGTTTTCAATGATACAGTTTGAGCTTGAAGGCAGAAATATTCTGGACCTTTTTGCAGGCAGCGGACAGTTAGGACTTGAAGCACTTAGCCGTGGCGCTGCATCCTGCACTTTTATAGACAGCGCAAGAGAAGCTGTTGATATAGTTATCAAAAATGCAAAGAATGCAAAGCTTTTTGACCGCGCAAGAGTTTCTGCGGTTGACTACAAGGCATTTCTTAAATCTGCTGCAGGAAAGGAGAAATACGATATTATTTTTCTCGACCCTCCTTACGCTTCCGATTTCGTTGCAGAAGCAGTTAAAATGATATATGAAGGAGATATTCTTGCCCTCGGAGGAAAGATCATTTGCGAAACAGACAACGGGGAGACTCAGTTCAAACGCAAAAAGGTTAAGAAGACCGATGATCCCGAAAACGTTACAAATCAGGTTTTCCGCGGAGATACTGAACTTCAGGAAAAGTTCAACATCGTCAAGACTTCCCTTTACGGCAGAGTTCGTATCACAATTCTTGAAAAGGTATAATGTATGAAAAAAATTGCAATCGTCCCCGGCAGCTACGATCCTGCTACACTGGGACATATTGATATTATAAAGCGCGCGGCTGAAATTTTTGACACAGTATATGCAGCTATAATGGTGAACAGCGAAAAGAAAGGGCTTTTCTCTCCCGAAGAGCGACTCGAAATTCTTTCCTGCGCCTGCAGAAATCTGCCTAATGTCAAGCCTATAGTGTGGGCTTCCCTTTCCTCTGAGCTTATGAGCGAGACAGGCGCGAAATTTATCGTTAAGGGTGCGCGCAATGCAACTGATTTCGACTATGAGCATTCCCTCTCCGAAATAATGCGCCACTTTTCTCCCGACTGCGACACAGTTATATTCCCTTCCCGCCCTGAGTATTTTCACGTTAGTTCAACCTATGCAAGAGAGCTGCTGAAATATGGGCACGACCTCTCTGACATTGCCGACAAAGAAACTGCTGAGGTTATGAAGAAAATTTACAATAAATGAGTGTATAACTTAACCGCCGCCTTAATTAAGGCGGCGTTTTTTTAGCTCCACATCAAACATAAAAAGGTCGCTGAAAATCAGCGACCTTTCTCTTTTTTCTTGGCTTTTGTCAAGGTTCTTTTTCTGCACCTTTTTTAGCTTTTACACCGTTCGGTTTTCACGCTAACCGTCCCCTGTGTTCTGGGGAGTGGATCGCTGAGAATGTCAGCGACCTTTTTTCTTTGCTTAATGTTCTTTTTTGCAAAACATAGTGTCGTTCACCAACTTCATTTTCTTTAATTTTTTCAAATACAAACAACTCGGTATTGCCATACTTAAAAAAGTAATAAGACTCACACCACCAAAGAAGAGAAAACCTACAATGCCGCCCAATATGGATGTAATAAGCACAACTATTAATAAAAATAATCCTATAGCACACAAGCTCCATCGTGAAAGTTTCCTATATTTAGAAAACTCTTCTTCTGTTAGACAAATTTGACTTGTACTATCAGTAATTGAACCTTCACTAATATTGACTTTAAAAACAGCTGTTTTGCTTCCAAACAGTTTTTTGTTCATCTTAATACTCAAGACAGCATTGCTATTTACTTTTACTACACAGCTATATACGGTGTAACAAGGTGGATAAACATCATCCGAACTTCCACCGTATCTACTGCCTCTTCGAACAAGAATGTCAAGCAATTCTTCTTTGTAGTTAGAAGTATACGAAAAAACCTTATGCTCAATCAAGCATAATTTGAATGTATCACCGACATTTACTTCACAACAATCCTTGTCAATCTCTACATCATTTATAAATACTCTGAATCTTCCACCTAATATTGCAGACCTTAGCAAATTTATAACGTACATATATTGTTCATTTTTTCCAACTGATTATGGAGTCAAACCTTTCTCTTTATTTATTATTTTACAAGACACAAAACCGTCCACTGTCTCTTTCAAGTTGATTATTCTTGATTGTAACAAATTATGGTGTTTAAACCCACCGTTCTTAATATGTAATTTTTATTATATTATTTTTATAATCCAACTGAACATTTTCTGCTACATCGCCCAGCGCACAATCTTTTATGCCTGCAAATACGCGCATTATACATCCATCATCTACTACTATATCACGGTCTACAGGAATAGCAACTGATGATTCTCCTATAGAAATCAGATAATTGTTTAATATATCAAATTCATCTGTTTCAGACAAATACTGCTTGCCTTCCAAATTGAGATACAAGTATTTCCCTTCTATTTCAATTATGGCTTTGTAATCGTTAACCCACTCTATATCGGCACCCAGTTCCTCTAATAAGTTTACAAGTGACACAAGTCCATAGTCGTTGGTAATAACTGCATTGTCATCTTTCAGAACTTCTCCATTTACCGTTATTGTTGCTTTCTTTTTTGTGTATGAATTGCGGTATTCCTTTTCGGTGTAAACATCAAATCCAAATGAAAGATCATCGTTGTACGAATAAACCAAAAAATAATTTTCAGTGCCACATTTATACCAAACTGTAGGATTATGTCTACAGGCATCTAGCATTCCTACCATTTTTGGGAGTTGTGTAACTACTATATCGTTTTCTTTAAGCAGCTCCATCACTTTCAATGGATTACCTAAAACTTCTAGATCTCGCAAATAGATCGGCCAATAATTAATCCCAACTCTGACGCCATCAACCCACTGGCCTTCATATAGAAAGTTTTCATATACGTCTTCATATAACACTTTAGCTTCACCATCGTGATAATAGGTCAAATTCTCAATTCTATATAAACGCTCATCTTCTGTAATTGTTTTTAGATTTATGTCTTTTAAAAAATCTTGAAAATGCTCGTCAATCATTGAATACACTGTTATACTGTAATCAACTTTACCAACAGCAAGATAGTTTACAAGTTCTCGAACACAAAAAACATCTTTAGCATTAATGCGTCCGTCTCCATTTGCATCAGCCGCTTCAGTAGGTTTGGCAACCTTCTGAACTATTTTTCTCACTTCTAATACATCTTTAAAATCAATAGAGCCATCAGGATAAGTATCAGCATAAGCGGTGATGTCTGTTACATTTTCTGCATAAGAACTAATGACTAATCCTAAAAACATTATAATTAAAATACATATTTTAAGAAAACTTCGTCTTTTCATTTTCGCCTCACTATAGAAAAACATAGCACCGTCCCCTCGTCTTTTTTACTTAATCGTTACTTTCAGAAAGCATCGAACCGTCCCCTGTTTTATAATCCTCTTTCACAACGATAGACATAAATACAATACAAATCGGAATATTTATTGTTTTTTTCTTTCAATGCATCAACAATATTTTTTGCATCGTCGTATTTAGAATATAAGCCATATTGAGTTTTAGAATAGTGATATCCATACTTATCATATCCATTTTTTATAATTGATTTTAGATGGGAATCTATTATATCGATACCGATATAATAACAATTATCATAATCAACTGGAGAAGTGTCATACATAACCACTTCACTATAATACGATGTTTTATTTATAAATTCAACAAAAGAAAACATCTTATCCAAGTTTGGCGGAGTGTTTTCTTCCTCCATTGATAAATAATATGAATAGTGTTCAAAGGCAACATCATACTCTTTGGAATCTTTTACTCTATTAAAGACTCTCATATCTACTTCTCTGTCGATTCCTCGATACCTTTTATTGGGATCAACCAAACAACATCTAATACGTACCATATTAACCAAATGTCCTTTTTAAAACTTCCCATATACACTTAAAGACAAGGAACGCTTCTATGCCTTTGCCGTCCTAAGTCTTTCACCTATTAATAATTGGAATGTTTTCTCTAATTACATAACAAGACAAAAAAGCAACCCGTATTCAGCTTATTTTTTAATTTTCAAATCATTTTCCTGTCTTTTCACTTATAGTACGAATAACAAATGCAAAAAACTTAAAAAAAGCTAAATATTTTTATAAAAAATATAAATTGTATCTTCTAATTGAATTGTATCATCAAAATCGCCTACAGTCAATGCCGGAAAAGATATTTTAGTCAACTTACCAAGTGCAAAAAAGCAGGTATCGGATCTATATTTTTTTCAAGAACGCCAAACAAAAAAGCACTCTTTCGAGTGCTTTTTATTTATGCAGCAATGTCTGTTTCAACTATTTCTGTTGTATCCTCAGGGAGAGTTTCAAGAATCTCGCCTGCGGTGGTTTCATCTGTTACTTCCTCTTCAGGAGCAGAGTTTGAGAAAAGTCCTGTGAGCTGATTATCTGCATCAAAGAGCGCATTATACTGCAGTGAGCTATACAGCTGAAGCTGATGAGGGAGGCCCTTTGACGTATATGAAAGCTCTGTGAAATTCATACTGTTATCTATCCAGCCTGCAGCTGTGAGAACGGGAATTTCTTTATTGATCTGGTTGATGAGCTCAAGGAAATCTGTTTTTTCAAGACCTGCAAGCTCAAGCAGATATCCGGAAAGGAAGTTGATACTTGTTACCTTTCTTACGTCGCTGTCAATATCGTTATTAGACCAATACATATAAGGTACAACATACTGAGCAAGACGCTGACCTTCAGTTGAATCATCTGTCAGGTTGAAATAGCCTGTGCCAAGATAAGAAATTGAAGGCTGATGGTCTCCATAGAAGCAAATGATAACCTCTTCATCCTGATGCTCAAAATAGCTGAGGAGATACTGAAGAGCTATATCTGAATTGTTAATGCAGGAAAGATATTCATTAACCTTAGGCTTGTTTCTGTCTGTAACCTTTACTGTAGGTTCAAAACCTGCAGTTGTATATCCGCCGTGATTCTGCATTGTTACTGCAAATGTGAAAAGGCTTTCGCCGCTTTCCTTGCAGCCCTCATAAAGGCTGATGATCTTTTCGTACACAGCCATATCGCTTACGTGTCCTCTGTACCAGTCAGTTTCCTTTGTGAGTTCGCCAAAATCGGGTTTGAAATATGTTTCATCAAATCCGTAGTAGCTATAAATGGAGTTTCTCTTCCAGTTTGTAGGATCTTCGGGATGCATACCGACTGTTTTATAGCCGGCTTCGTTGAAGATATCTACAATGCTGAAGGAGTTTGTTTCGTTAAGATAGAAGTTATATGCAACTGTGCTGCGGGGAAGGAATGCCATAGACATACCTGTCAAAAACTCAAATTCGGAATTCGCTGTGTTTCCGCCGTATACAGAAGCAATAGCGTGTCCCTTTATGATATTTGAAGCTTCATCAGAAAGAGAGTCAAAATAGGGTGTTACGGGAATGTTGGTCTGCATTTCGTTACCGAAATACTTAGCGATTGTATGAACGTCAGAGAATGTCTCATTCATAATAACTATTACGTGAGGCTTCTTCTCTCCTACAGAGTTTTCAGGGGTGTCAGTGGGAGTTTCAACCGCATCGGAAGGAGGATCCTTCTGGAGCACTGCCTCAAGTGTTACTTCAGAGCTGTCAACAGATTCATATCCATCGGGCTCAACTATTCTAGTGGCAGAAGCAGAATATATTGTGCTTACCCAGAATCCGTTAAGCTCACTGCCTCTGTACTTCCAGTATTTATCTGTGATACCGAGAGCGCTTGAGAAGGCCTGATTGAATACGATAAATCCGCAAATAAACGCGATAACAACGGGGGCAAGAGAATATACCGCGTGCTTTACACTTCTCTTAGCCTTGGGCATCTTTGTCATAACAACAAATGTTACGAGAATGATACCCCAAAGGATACCTACCTTTGTTTCGTTATAGAGAACAAACTCATACTTACTTGCAACACTCATTGCTGTTCCGAAAGAAGCAAGGTCGGACAACTGAATCTCAAAACTTCTTGCCTGAACAACAAAGTGGTCTACGATAGCTATAAGATAAGTGAAAGCAGCAACTGAAAGTATACTCACTTTCATATTTGCTGTTGCAAACCAAAGAATAGACGTCAGGCCATACATTATCATTATATTCATGAAAAGAAGCAGACCTGAGAGATTATGTATTCCGCAGCTGATAGTCTGCTGCATAAGAATAAACAAAAGAGTTGTTATGCCGTAAAGCATAGCTGTGCGAACGAGAAAGGGGAAATTGTCTGTGAATCCAAAGGGGAAAAGCAACACTGCAAGCATAGCCAAGCCCCAGCCGATGGAGTAGATTGGGTTACACCAGGTAAAAATACCGGCAGCAACAGCAAAAATAACCGAGATCAAACCGGAAATTATTAAACGACGACGGCTGTAATGCTTTATTTCAAACCAAGATTTGATATAATCCATTTTCCACGTTTTCCTTCATACATAATTTATGCCCAAAAACAGGCAATATACATTATAAATTATATTTGTGAACTTATCAATAACAAATCTATAAATTCTCAACGTAATATTCTACTAATTTGCATCAAACCAAGCTCTGTTTTTTGGTTATTTTTACTCACAATTATTAGCTGATTTTAAACCTTCACATAAATTTATTGAAATTAACGAAAAGTTGTGGTATTATATATGTGTTAATACACACACATATACAAAGGAAGTTTTTTATGAAAAGAATATTATCCCTGGTTTTAATAGTGGTCACATTGATACTCCTTCTGCCCACCGCCTCTGTTTCTGCAGAAGAAACCGTATATGCGCCCGATCTGACTTCCTCAAACGTTTCATCCGGACTCCGTGATAATTCTGCAGAAACTTACGAAACTCTGGAAGAAATCACGATTTCATCAGACTCTGATATAAAATCCCTGTATATCGTTTTCAGAAAAACCGCATTAGGATTCACCGTGGACTGCAACAATGAAAGCTCTTATTTCGAAGGAAAGTATCTGCAGTATTATGCTGATATCTCTGGAATATTCACCGGTGAAACCAAAAGTGTTACCATAACATTTGACGATGCTGTTTCTATTTGCGAAATTCATGCTTTCGGTGAAGGAACGCTTCCTGAGTTTGTTCACAACTGGAACGCTCCCCTTGAAAAAGCTGACCTCCTTTTATTCTCTACTCACGCAGATGATGAGCACCTGTTTTTTGCCGGTATTCTTCCCTATTATGCAGGTGTTATGGGATACAGAGTTCAGGTTGCATATTTCACCGATCATGTGAACAATCCTGAGCGCCGTCACGAAATGCTTGACGGTCTTTGGACCGTTGGCATCAAAAACTATCCCGTTATAAGCGACTACCCTGATCAAAAGTCAGAGTCTTATGAAGAAGCTTTAGCAAATCTCACCAACCGTGGTTATACTGAAGATGATATCATTGCATATCAAACTATGTTGTTGCGTCGATTCAAGCCCATGGTTGCTGTGGGACACGATCTTGAAGGAGAATACGGTCACGGTCAGCATATGCTAAACGCTCACACTCTTACCAAAGCAGTTGAATTGGCTGCTGACGAAAATGCATATCCCGATTCAGTAGTTGGATGCGGAACATGGGATACTCCAAAGCTTTATCTGCACCTCTATAACGAAAATCCCATAACACTCAATTGGGATACGCCTCTCCAGTGTTTCGACGGATTATCTGCATTCCAGGTTTCAAAAAAAGGCTTTGATCATCACAAAACTCAGCATAAGTATTTTAAGGATTGGTTGGGTTACGACTCTGCTTCCGAAGTGACCGAAGACTCCCCATGCTATTTCGGGTTATATCGTTCAACCGTTGGGGAAGACATAAAGAAAAATGACTTTTTCGAAAACATAACAACTTACGCCGAGCAGGAAAGAATCGCCGCCGAAGAAGCTGCGCGACTTGAAGAAGAACTTAAACTTCAGCAAGAAGAAAGCCAAAAAGCTGAAGAAGAAACTGAGTTGGTTTTTGAAGAAGAAACAATTGAAGAAGCTGAAGAAAACGTAAAGGCAAAAGAAGACCCGGATAAGCCCACATTTAATACAGATATAATCCTGTTTATAGTGATAGCAGTTATCGCCATCGCTTCTGTAGTGGTGACCGTTAGCTTCAGCAAAAAAACGGGTAAAAAGAAAAAATAATTGATAAAAGCACAGCAGGTCGGGACAGTATCCCGACCTGCTGATTTTATATATATCATATTTTTCGAAAACGTTTTGTCCCAATCAAAATTACAATCAGTATCTCCACCACATAAGCTATAACAAACAATGTATTTACAGATTCTATTATATGTGACTGCCGGAGCATAGCAGAATGAGTATAAACTATGTATAGAGGATCGCCTTTCTCCCAATCATAACTGACACTGGAAACGCTTTCATTCCACTCATAATAAGTATCAATCTCGTTTCCCTCTCTATCGAATATATACCATTGTGATGTTTCATTTTCATACACGTCAAGAGCATATGTGTTCCCGTCCCAATCCATTGGTGTTTCCATAAACTTTTTAAACTCTTCTGTGCTTTCAAATTTAATTGTCTCTGCGAAAATATCAAATGACGCAGCTATATTAAAAGCAAATTGTAGCAAAACAGTAACACCTACTAAAATTGCAAGTTTTTTTAATGCGCTTGTTATTATTCTCTTTTTTTCAGCAATAGTCTCTACCTCTTCGATATTATAGTCATTTGCCAATTTTATGTTGAGCAACAAACACACAAAAAAGCTTAAAACCCCTGATATTACTACAAATATTGCGCCTTCGGCAAACCACGAACCGACACTTATACCCATATAAGTATCCCAAGGTTCTATTATCAGTGGCAATAGTATAACAAACACAGCGGCAATTGCAGAAAATGTTATTTCCAGTCCTTTTATTATGCTCAATTTATACTCTACAACTGTTTTTCTATCAAACTCATCTCCGTTTACCACAAAGAAAGCCTTCATTCCGAATATTAGCTGACAAGCCACTGACGCTATAACAAAAATCATCCCACAAAAAAAGCCTATATACGCCCGCAAAAAACCGAAATTGCAAATCATAGCTGCAACAATACCCAACAAGGCTACTCCTAATGATATAATGCTACGAATTTTAAAAGAAAGCAGTGCACTATTGATAATGTGTTTCACCTGTTTTTCTGTTTTTGACGCGCCATTTCCCATCACTTCTTCGTTATTGTTTCGCTCTCCGCGAAGCAGCTCATCGCTTGTTATATTGAATATCTCTGCTATAACCGGAATAAGTGTAAGATCAGGTGCACATTCATCTCTCTCCCAACGACTGACAGCCTTATCTGAAACATTCAGCTTTTCGGCAAGCTGTTTTTGGGTCATTCCACTGACACGACGCAATGCTGCTATAAACTGGCCCATAGATTTTCTTTCCATAAATACCTCCTATTATTCTCTGCATATATATTCTACAAAAATGTCGCCGAGAAATACATCCCCCACACTGGAAATCACTCTCGAAAAGTGAGAATTGCTATAATTCCCCTATAGATTTCTATTTAGCGATGTGTTATACTTATTATATCACATTATGTAAAGGAACCTGTTATGCCCAATAAAATAAAATTTCTCATTGCTCTTATAATTTTTGCTGTGATTATGGGAACCGTTGCAATAATTATAACACAACATTTAAACAGCGAAAACAGTGACAGCACATCTTCAGATACTACTGATACTACTGACACTACTACAGATGAACAAAAAGATATGGCACCCGATTTCGAAATGACCGACAAAGACGGAAACAAAATCAAACTTTCCGATATGCGAGGCAAGCCCGTTGTGCTGAATTTCTGGGCAAGCTGGTGCGGCCCCTGCAAATCGGAAATGCCCGATTTTGAAGAGGCATACAAAGAATACGGTGATGATATTACCTTTATGATAGTGAATCTCACTGACGGAAAAAACGAAACAGTTGATACTGCTCAAGATTTTATTGACTCTCAGGGCTATACCTTCCCTGTTTATTTTGATACTGATTCAAAAGGAGCTGCGGCTTATGGAGTGAGCTCTATTCCCGTTACTTATTTTATTGATGCCGAAGGATACCTCGTTGCTTACGGACGCGGTGCTCTTAACAGCGAAACTCTTAAATCAGGTATTGATATGCTTATTAATTAACTTGGCTAAATTCAACAAAACACCGCAATGTATTTTAGTTACTTTGCGGTGTTTGTTTTTGCCGAAAAAACCTTGAAATGATTATAAAAAAAGCGTACTATTACTTTGAATAAACTCATTTCGCGAGGTCCTATTTATGAAAACTCTTGATGTTATTCTCATCGGCGGCGGAGACAGAGGTATCAGATACACAACCATTATGTCAAATCTGCCCGAAAAATTCCGCGTTGTAGCAGTTGCCGAACCTATTGATGACAGAAGAAATCACATTCGTGATATGCACAACATCCCTGAGGAAATGTGCTTCACTGATTGGAAGCCCCTGCTTGAAAAAGGCAAGATCGCCGATATGGCACTTATCTGCACG
>JAFXGC010000036.1 GCA_017513325.1 Clostridia bacterium | reverse complement strand
TGCATCCCAGGTAGAAATGGGCGATATAGACGGCAACGGAAATATCAACTCAGTAGACCTGTTCAAGATGAATCTGTATGTAAAACAGGTAGTAGCACCTACAGAAGCAGAGGAAGCAGCAGCGGATATCGACGAAAACGGCAAAGTAAATTCCGTTGATATGTTCTATCTCAAGTTCAGAATCCTCAAAGGCTATTGGGGTTAATTAAAACAGAAAAAGAGGTCACGAAAGTGACCTCTTTTTTGCTATCCACTCTTACAGTGTCAGCAAAGCCTTGATTTTTTATGTCTTTATTCAAAACAAAAAGAGCACCTTTTGGTGCTCTTTTTAATATCAGCAATAACTTAGTTCTGCTTTGCGCCGTATTTAGCGAGATATGCGTGCATATCAGCGATGAGTGCAGGATCTGCGCCTGTTTCTTCAAGATATGCAATAATGTCAAGAACTGTGATGATAGGATATACGGGGAAGCCGTATGTTTCCTTGATCTCCTGAATTGCAGAGATCTCGTTCTGGCCGCGTTCCATACGGTCAACCATAACGATAGCCGCTGTAACCTTGGAATCCTTGATTGTGCTCAGGATATCCATGCTTTCTCTGATAGCTGTGCCTGCTGTGATAACGTCTTCAACGATAACGATTTCTTCGCCCTGTGTAGGCTGATATCCAACGAAGATACCGCCTTCGCCGTGGTCCTTAACTTCCTTTCTGTTGAAGAAGAAGGGAAGATCAAGTCCTTCGTTTGCAAGAGCTACTGATGCAGAAACTGCAATGGAAATGCCCTTGTAAGCAGGTCCGTAAAGAACGGAATTCTTGTTTGCGATCTTTTCGTTATAAACTGCAGCGTAGAACTTACCCATTTCGCAGATCTGCTTACCTGTGCGGATCTTACCTGCGTTGAAGAAATAAGGTGTTTCTCTGCCGCTCTTTGTGATGAACTTGCCAAACTGAAGCACGTTGGCATCCATCAGAAATTCAATAAACTCTTTCTTGTAACTCATAGTATACCTCCATAAACCTTAAGGTTCAAATTTTTCGAAAATAGGAATCAGACCTTCGCCCAGCGCTTCGTGATAGACAGCTTTGCTTCTCAATGTCCAGCTGACGCCTTGTATCTTCCAAAGCTTACGGCAAAGAACGTTGCTTATATTCTTTCTGTCGCTGAATTTATATGCGATAAAATCAGGACGTGTGAGAAAGTTTTCGAGTAAAAATGTGAGAACAAAATCAACTATTTTGCCCATGCCGCTTGTGCTTTTGAAAAAGTTCTGAGCCAGCTGTCCGCGGCAAACTTTTGGGCGATGTTTCTTTAACCAGATGAGACATCTTGGGTCAAAGCTTTCAACACAGTACAGACCTTTATAGTTATCAAGCAATCTGAAAACTGCTTCACAAAGCTTTGAGGCATTTCCGCCTGCGGTTTTCAGTTCAACTATAATGGGTGCTTTACCATCAAACATAGCGAGAACGTCACGGAAAAGGGGGATAGTTTCATCTGTTCCTTCAAGATTATATCTTGCAAGGTCAGCCGATGTCAAGTGTTCTATCTTGCCTTTCCGGCCGGTTGTGCGCTCCAGCGTGCTGTCGTGAATAACGGCTATTTCTCCATCGCGCAGCAGATGAACGTCAAGCTCAATTCCATAGCCCTTTTGAAGCGCCAGGTAGAAAGCGTGCATACTGTTTTCGGGAATTTGCGGCTTGTTATGGAGCCCTCTGTGGGCATATGCCCATTTACGAAGCTTTGAAAGCTTTGGGTGGTTTCGTCTTCCTCTGAGAGACAGCAGATAAAGTAAAATAAGAACTATCAGGACAGCAACGATAATAATTGCAGTTACCATATTGTGTCCTCTCAGTCTTCGATATCAAAGGCTTCAATGCCTTTTTTTGCTTCGATCTTATTATCACCGTGGCGAACGAAGCACATTGTCACATAGGAAAGTGCAACGAACACTGCGGCGTAGGGGAAGAGCATTTTATATCCAATGTTGCGCATAAGGAATCCTGCAACAATGGGAGTGATGATCTGAGCTGTCATACTGAATGTATAGTAAAGGCCGGTAAACTTACCAACGTCACTGCCTTTACACATTTCAACAACCATGGGCAGGCTGTTTACGTTTATGGATGCCCATGCCACACCAACGAGCACAAAGAGCACAAGAAGGATGGGGGAGAATTTATCTGAGATAAGTGTATATACAAAAGCAATAAAGAAGCAGGATGCAAGAAGGGCTACGCCGAATTTTATAGTGCGGCGGCGTCCGATATGGCTTGCAACGATACCAACAGGAATATAGCTGATGATAGCGCCCGCTGTTGCTACGGTGAGGCAAGTTGTTGCATTGCCCAAAGTCATATTCCAAACTTCCATAGCGTATGTGCTGAACCAGGTTGTGATTCCGTTATAACCGATGAACCAAAGTGAGATCGAGAGAAGCATAAAGATAAGGCTTCGTCTGACAGGACGGGGAAGGGCCTGCTTTTTTTCGGATGTTTCCTCAGAAAGGTCATCTTCCGGATGAAGCGCTTCATATGCAGCCTGTTCTCTTGCAAGTTCGGGTTCATTTACGAATGTCATAACGATGAAAAGCGCGATAAGCATTATAGATCCAACTATAATAAAGAGGGGAAGCACGTCAACGTGTTCGCCATTTGCGCTCTTTGGTGAATATATAAGGCTTGTAACTATAAGGTAGATAATTCCGCCTATAGCGCCCATCAGATTGATAATAGCATTTGCTTTACTGCGAAGGGGTTTAGGTGTAACATCGGGCATAAGAGCAACTGCAGGGCTGCGGAAAGTGCCCATTGTGATAAGAAGCAGTCCTAATAGAACGATGAAAGCAATCATTTTAACATCGGAGGGTGCTGCTGCATAGCTGTTGTCAAGAAGGGGAAGTCCCATCATAAGAATAACTGCAACTATTGTACCGCGAAGAATAAAGGGTCTGCGGCGACCAAGGGGATTTTTGCTTTTGTCGGAGATCGTTCCGAAAAGCGGGAGCAAAAACAGAGCAAGAACGTTGTCTGCTGCCATGATTGCGCCTGAGATGGTTTCATTGATGTTGAAAGTTCTTGTAAGGATAAGGGGAACCAGATTGTCGTACATCTGCCAAAAAGCAGAGATAGCAAGGAACGCAAAGCCGATCAAAATGGTTCGTTTTGTGTTCAGTTTCATTGGTTAATTCTCCTGTTTAGATTTTTTACACAATAACCCATTATTTCTATTATAAACTATTTCAGCGAATTTGTCCATTAAAGTTTCATATTTTATTATATATTCGCTCGAAAAAATAAAAAATAAAATATTTCAAAAAAGTACTTGACATAGATATTTGTGTGTGCTATAATTCTGCTGTTCACCAAAGACAGCAGGTTTCGGTAAAAGCAGATAGCTTTCCTGCCGAGGAGACAAGCATAAATGATTATGTCAGTCTTTTTTCGGCGCGCCGAGAAAAGACTTTTTCTATTTTTGGTGTCGACAATTCTTACAAGGAGGAAATTAAAATGCCCAGTGCAAAGGTTCTTGAACAGAAGAAGGCCGTAGTTGCAGATCTCGCTGAAAAGATGGGTCGTGCAGTATCCGGTGTTCTTGTAAAGTATCAGGGTATTACTGTTGAAGATGATACAAAGCTGCGTGCAGCGCTCCGTAAGGCAGGCGTTGAGTATACAGTTATCAAGAATTCTCTTATCGGTCGTGCAGCTGACGAAGTTGGTCTCGGCGATATCAAGAGTGAGCTTGAAGGTATGAACGCACTTGCAATCAGCTTTGACGATGCAGTTGCTCCTGCAAAGATCCTCAAGGAATATGCAGACAAGATCGAATCTTTCGAGATTCGTGGCGGTTTCCTTGAAGGTGCAGTTGTTCCTGCTTCAGTAGTAAACGAGCTTGCAGAGATTCCTTCCAAGGAAGTTCTTATTGCAAGAATGCTCGGTTCCCTTCAGGGTCCCCTTACAGGACTCGCAGTTGCCCTTCAGGCAATTATCGACAAGAGCGGCGAGGAAGCTCCCGCAACAGAGGAGGCTCCTGCAGCAGAAGCTGCTGAGGAAGCACCCGCAGCTGAGTAATTCAGCATAACAAAATTTTAAAAACAACTTTTAAATTTCGGAGGTAAATTAAAATGGCTAGCGAAAAGACAACAGCTATTCTTGAAGAAATCAAAGCTCTTACAATTCTTGAGCTTGCAGACCTTGTAAAGGCAATCGAAGAGGAGTTCGGCGTTTCCGCAGCTCCCGTAGCAGCAGTAGCAGTAGCAGGTGCAGCAGCTCCCGCAGCTGAAGAAAAGACAGAATTCGACGTAGTTCTTAAGAGCTTCGGCGCTAAGAAGCTTGACGTTATTAAGGTTGTTCGTGAGATCACAGGTCTCGGCCTTAAGGAAGCTAAGGAAATGGTTGAGGGTGCTCCCAAGACTGTTAAGGAAGGCGCAAGCAAGGAAGAAGCTGAAGAAATCAAGACAAAGCTCACAGCAGCAGGCGCTGAGGTTGAAGTTAAGTAATTTCTCCCTGAATGTAAGAAAAAAGGCAATGCTTTTGCATTGCCTTTTTTGTTTGTCAGCGCAGTCATTGTTTCTCTATTAAATATCGCTCAGCGGTTATAAAAAGCCGTAGGGCATCGGTCCCCACGGCTATCAATATTATACTCTCAAGGCGAGAAAATATCGTGATAAAAACAAAGCGTTACATTGTAACAGAGAGAAAGATAAAGATAAAGAGAAAGAAATAGATATAGATATAGAGTGAGAGACAGAATAAAACAAAGCGTTACATTGTAACAGAGATATAGAGAAAGATAAAGAGAAAGAAATAGATATAGATATAGAGTGAGAGACAGAAAAAGAAGCTGACGCTTTTTTTTTGGCGCACCCTCTCATAAATAATATTTTTATTGTTTATTTTTGGAAAAAGAAAAAGGAGCGTGAGCTCCTTTTCTATATTGTTCAATTATCTCTTGCCGAAAGCTTCTTCAAGGTAGGGGCAAAGAACATCTGCCATAACCTTGTAGCCAACACCGTTGGGGTGAACGCCGTCGCGGGAGGTTTCGGGGATCATAAGGCCCTCGTCGTTAACGAAGGGTGTCCACATATCGATGAACTTGCCGCCGTGCTTTTCAACGAGCTTCTCGTATTCAACATTAAGTCTCTTAAGGAATGTGTTTCTTGCCTTCAGTGAGGGCATACCTTCGCCCATAGGCATACATGAGCACACCCACATTTCGATGCCTGCCGCCTTTGCCTTTGCAAACATAGATTCAAATGCGTCTGTAATTGTTTTGAGGACCTCTTTTGCAGGCTCTTCCTTGAAGTATCCTTCTTCATCCTTAAGATCCTCAAGAACCCAAGTGTTATTAACACCGCAGAGAATGATACAAGCCTTAGGCTTCAGCTGAACAACGTCAGCTTCAAAACGGAAGTCGATGAACTGCGCTTCGTCGCCGCCGATTCCGCGGTTGAGGATAACGCCGTAGTCATTGTAGTAAATATTATGGTCGAAAAACTCTGTAATTGAGTCGCCGATGAGAACTGCATTTACAGGTGTGTCAGAGCAGATGATAGTGTCGTTTTTAATATCGAATGTGCATCTGAAGGCATCACAAGCAACTTCTCTTTCCTTGCAGTAGCTGCCGGGAGCAATAAGATTTTTACTTAAAGGCATAATTTTCTCCGTTCCGCCGCAAAAGCGACAACATATATTTCTAAGATAATATTAGCACATCTGTTTCGTTTTTTCAATACACTATAGACTTTTTTTGGTGTCAGTGGTAAAATTATATACGTAAAAGAATACAAAGGAGGGGATGTTTTGAAGCTGAGTATAAAGAGCGAAAACTGCGATATTTCGGTTAGTGCGGATGAGCTTTCTTATTTTTCACGCACACGTCGCGGTGCAGCTGCGGCGAAAATGAATTTCGAAGCAATAGAATATCCTCCCTCTGAAATCTGTTCTCATAATATCCTTCTGAGAGCAGAGGTGATCGGTCAACTTGATTTTTCTGTTGAAGGGAAAGTTGACGGCATCTATTTTGAAAATGGATTGTGGACTATTGAAAAATACAGAATAGTCGGGAGAGTAAGTGAGCGAACAAGTCCTTTTGCTGATATACGATTCCTGTGCGAATGTGTACTTTGCGCTTATATGCTGATGTTGGAAAAGGACGTTAGCGAAGCAGCTCTTCGTTTAGTCGTAGCAAATGAAACCTGCGAAAAATCAAAGGGTTTTGAATGTGTTATTGGAGTTGGATTTGCACGCCAAATGTGGGATGCGGTTATCAGCCGTGCATTGCCATTTATTGCAATAGAAGCAGATAGAGAACTTTGCGGCAAACCACTGCTTGAAAAAATGGCTTTTCCTTACAGTGATATAAGGGAAGGCCAGAGAGATTTTATAAACGATGCCTATTATGCAGCGCGTCGCGGTGGCAGGCTTATGGTTTGCGCACCGACAGGAATCGGAAAAACCGTTTCTGCTTTGTATCCCGCTTTGCGTGCAGTTGGTAAAGGTCATATTGATAAGGTGTTTTATTTGACTGCGAAAACCGTAACGGGTAACGCTGCGGCAGACGCGGTGAAAAAAATGGCAACACAGGTAAAGAGTTTACGCGCCGTTTTTGTTTGTGCAAAAGAGAGAGTTTGCCCTATCAGCGATCGTAAAGAAAGTCCTTGTTCTCTGCTGTGCCCGCTTATGCATGAAATTGAGCGTGTGGCATATGAAGAGCGTCGAGATAAAGCAATGCTTGAATTGCTAAGTAAAAATAACGTTATTGAAACTGCTGCTATTGAAAAGACAGCAGAAAAGTATAAGATATGCCCCTATGAGCTGTCACTTGATCTGAGTGAATATGCTGAAGTGGTTATTTGCGACTATAATTATGTGTTTGATGCAAATGTTCGCTTCAGACGATATTTTGAAAGCGATACGGGACAGAGATATATGTTCCTTATTGATGAGGCACATAACCTTCCCGACAGAGCGAGGGAGATGTACTCGGCCGAGATAAACTCCAACACTTTTATACAGTTGCATAAAACAGAAAATGAACAGATAAAAAGCTGTCGTCCCCTTATGAGCGCCTTGAATGAGGTTATAATCCAGCTGAGAGAGATAGTGAAAAAGTGCGCTGAAGATGAGCATATGGTGGGCGAAAAACGCTATGGTTATTGGCTTTCTAAGGAAATGCCCGAAAAATTAGGTCTGGCAATGGTCCAGTTTTGCCATATTGCGCGAGACTTTTCAAAAACTGAACCCGGTGCGTCAGAGGCGTTGGATGATGCTTATTCAATGGCGAGAAAATATGTTTGTGCTGCAAATTATGCAAATGCAAAATTTGTGTTCTTTGCCGAAAGTATCAACGGAAGCCTGAAGGCAAGCGTTCGATGTCTTGACCCCTCAGAGATTCTTGATAATATGATGAAAAGCGCAAAGGCATCAGTTTTGTTTTCGGCAACTTTCACCCCTCTGGACTATTTTGCCGATATCCTGGGATGCCAGAGCGCAGCCCGGCTTGAACTGGAATCCCCATATGATCCGGATAAGCTGTGCGTTGTGGGAGTGGATAGTGTCAGCACAAAATATTCTCAGCGTGAGGGATATGTTGATGAAATTGCTGAGATGATTTTTTCTGTTATTGAAGCAAAAGAGGGGAATTATATTGTGTATTTCCCGTCTTATGAGTATATGAAACAGGTTTATGAGGCTTTCCGTGAAAATGCATTCGGTTGCCGTTGCGTTGTGCAAAAGCAGGGAATGAGCATAACAGAGAGAAACAGATTCCTGAGTCAGTTCAAATCAGGTAGAGACGAAACTCTTGTTGGATTTTGCGTGCTGGGAGGAGCTTTTGCTGAGGGGGTTGACCTCAGAGGAGACAAGCTAATAGGCACAATAATCGTTGGAATGGGACTTCCCAAGCTTTCTGCGGAGCAGAATATCCTGCAGAATTATTTTGAAGAAACAAGAGAAAACGGTTATGAGTATGCCTACACATATCCTGCAATGATAAAAATTCAGCAGGCTGCAGGCAGAGTTATCCGAAGCGAAGAGGATTCCGGAGTGGTTGTGCTTTTGGATGAAAGGTATGCAGAGCCGCCTACGTTACGCTTGCTGCCAAAGCATTGGAGAAAAATCAAGTTTGCCTCTGATCCGGACAGGCTTGCAACTATAGTTGAACGCTTTTGGGAAGGGCAGGAAAATATTGGTTTGTAAATTGCACAATTCATAGTTTTCTTATATGTGCAATGTGTAGATAATAAGAAAACTAATAATATTTTTGTTGCGTATGAAAAATATGTTGTGATAAAATTATTGTAGTAAAGATAAGAGAGGATGGCATTTATGAAAAGAATAGTTGCGATAGTGTTATCTTTGGTTATGTTGCTTGGAGCAACATTTACTGCAAATGCATTTCCTTTGTTGGTTGATGAAACATATACGGTGGGAGATGCTGATAACAATGGAGAAAGTAATGCTTTTGACTTGATTGAGATCAAGAGAAGCATTGTATTGGCCTCTGAAATAAATAAAGAGGGAGCAGATGTCAATTGTGATGGAGCAGTTAATGCTAAGGACATGCTTGTGTTGAAAAAATGCTATGCTGGCACAGATTCCCTTGACAATTATACGAGCGATGCTACAGTTGACCGCTTTCTTATAGGCGGAGTTGATATTCAAGAGTTTTGCATTGTTATTCCCGAGTGGGCAACAGAGGACGATAATATACACTATGCAGCAAGCCGTCTTTGCCTGCTTCTTGAAACAGCAATGGGATTTTATCCCGAGGTGTTCAAGGGAGAAATGGGGGAAGAGTATTCTCACGCTATCAACTTCTGCGATATAAAGGATAATGCGGAACTTAATGAAAAGCTTTTCATTGAAAGCTATATTTATGAAGTTAAAGACGGCAATCTTAATATCTACGGCACACGCAGAGGTAATATGTACGCTGTGTATGATATAGCTGAAAAGTATCTGGGCTTCAGATTTTATCTGAGAGATTATGCTTATCAGTACACAGAAAGATATTCAGAAATACCCGAAGGTACATATGAATTCCGCGAGCCTGCTTTGTTTTTCAGAAACGGCGGTGTAAGCGGTAGCGGCGGCACCGGCTCTGAAATGCACGAACTGAACTTGCTTGGCAGAAAGATGAACGGTATCCAGTCAGCCGGACATTATCGTGAAGAGAAATACGGAACTGTAACAGGTCCTCACTTTATCAATGCTCATTCCTACGGCTATTATTGGAAGATGGGCACAGGCCAGGTAGATGTTATATTTGATGGCACAAACAATAACGACTACGCTGCCAAATATGCTGCCGGTGTTCAGCAGGATGAATATGAATGGAACCCTTGCTTTACAAGTGATGCTGTGTACGGAACTCTCTTCAGAGGACTTCTTGAAACCATGCGTTATATGCAGGATTGGGAGTATTATATAGACCATAAGATCAGAGAACATACATCTGCAATGTCATTCTCTATTTGCGATAATGTAAAGTTCTGTACATGTAACGGTTGTAAATTTGTTTCAAACTCAGGAACAGACAGAAAACTTGGCGAGCGTCTTGACAGCGGCGGATCAGGTCTTTGCGTATGGCTTGCAAACAGAGCCTGCAGAGATATCAAGGCTTATTATGAAGGCCGTCCGGCAGGAATCAAGGAAGACGGTTCAGAAACTGCTGTAAGTAAGTATGGATACGGTGAGGCTCTTTATGATGCTTATCCTACCATTGATATATACACAATTATCTATTCACACGTTCCTCCTAAAAACGTTCTCCCCGAAGAGAATCTTATAATAATGTACTGTGGTGTTTCCTGTAATAACCATTATATAGGAAGCGGTGAATGTGGAGATCAGTATAACAATCTTGGTCATCACTGTCAGACCAGTATCGACTCTCTCAAGGGATGGGGTCAGGCTTGTAAGGACGCAGGCGCTCAGCTTTGGTTCTGGTATTATCCTGTAAACTATAATATGAAGCTTGTGGATACACCCAATGTTTTCAACATTTATCATGACTTCAAGTATATGATTGAGGAGTGTAACGTAACAGGTATTTATTTTGAATCTGCTACAAGCGGAAATGTGTTTGAGCCTCTTAAGGGACATCTTGCATCGCTTTTGATGTACGATTTCCATTATGATGAAAACGGTGAGCTTCACTATATGAGCGAGGAAGAGTTCCACGAGGCCATAAAGGAATATCTCATGATGTATTATGGTGCGGGGTATGAATACATATATGAATACCTTGTTTATATGGACGAAGCAGGCAACGCGTCTCCTTGCTTTATAAACAACTATGACCGTCCCGGTGATATGTTTGGTTATGATTATATGAGAGAGCACTATGAAGAAATGAGAGCGCCTCTCGTGACAGCTCTTGCAATGACTTCAAATACAACGCAGAGAGACAGAATTGAAAGACTTATCATATGTTGTGATTTCCTTGGCCTCAGTGCAAATTATAAGGATTATTATGTAAACGGCACGGAAGAGAGCATATATACTTATACTAAGCGTTATATAAGCATGTACAATATGATAAAGGCTAAGAATATAAGAATATACGCTAACGACGGTTATACACTTCCCGAAAAGGTTGACGTAACGGTTTCTCCCATGAAATCTTTCTATGAAGCAGGCTCATGGAGAATCACAAATGCAGACACCTGGGGATATTATCCCAATGATAAGGGTTGGGGCTACGGCGGAGTTATGTAAATGTTTTAAGCCGTCTTATTGATGGCAGAATGGAGATAATATGAAAAAACTGTTTGCGGCATTGCTATGTGTAGTGTTGGTTCTTTCATCAGTTGTTCAGGTAGCGGCTCTTCAAAAGTATGAGCGATATTTTGATACAGTTGTTGATGACGACTTCAGAGTTGGCGATGCAAATGACGATGGAAGAGTGAACGCAATTGACACTCTTGAAATGAAAAAGTATTATGCGTTTATGTCAGAGATCAATGAAGATGGTGCAGACATCAACAGCGATGGCACAGTAAACGCAAAGGACTTGCTGATTCTAAAAAAATGCCAGGCCGGTGTTGACAGCCTTGAAAACTATAAAGATGATTCTGTAGTTGATAATTTCTCTATTGCAGGCGTTGATATCAGCGAATTTTCCATAGTTTATCATGCAGATGCAAAATATATTGAAAACAATTATTATGCAGCTGATGCTATGAGAAGGTTTATTAGAACAGCAACAGACATTAACCTGCCTGTTGTTGAAGCGGCAGATGCAACAACAGAGCACAAAATTGAATTTGTTGATGTAACCACAGTTCCCGGAATGGAAGAAAAGCTCTATATTGAAAACTACTTTTATGAAGTTAAGGGCGGTGACCTTCTTATTTACGGAACACGCCGAGGCGCACTTTATTCTGTTTTTGAAATTGCTGAGGATTACCTTGGATTCAGATTCTATAGTGACGATTTCGTTTTTATGAACGAAGTGAGAGTGGCAGATATTCCCGAGGGAACAGAAAGCTATCGTGAACCGGCTCTTGAATTCCGTTATACAAGACAGAGCTTTGGCCATGAAGCTGCAGACTATCATTTCTTTGCTCGTCGACTGAACGGTTCTCAGATAAACGGTAATCAGGAAGAGTACAGAGGAACACTTACAGGTCCTCAGATTGCAAATGCACACTCCTATGATTACTATTGGAAAATGGCAACAGGCCGTGTGGACGTTTATTATGACGGAACAAACGGCGGAGAGTACGGAGCTAAGTACAACGCAGGTATTACTCAGGATGATACATCCTGGAACCCCTGCTTCACAAGCAATGATGACTACGGAACCCTTTTCAGAGGTCTTCTTGAGGGTATAAGATATCATACAAGCTGGAAGACGTTCTGGAAGGATACAACATCAGTTTCCTTCTCTATTTGTGATAACAGAACGGTTTGCACATGCAGCGGCTGTAAGTATATTATGAGCAGCGGTAACGACCGAAAGCTTGGTAAGCGCCTCGAATGCGGAGAAGCAGGTCTTAATCTCTATCTTGCAAACAGAGCTTGCCGTGATATTCAGGTTTACTATGAAGGTCGCCCTGCAAGCACATTTGATAACGGAGAAAAAACAGAAAAGAGTGAAAATGGCTATGGTGAGCCTATCACTGATGTTCATCCCGGACTCCAGCTTTACACTATTCTTTATGACCATACGTTCCCTCATGAGCTTCTTCTGACAGATGAAAAATATAAAGACGTTGCTCCTCATGAAAATCTCATCATTATGTTCTGCGGAAACCCTTGTAATAATCACTATATGGGCAGCGGAGAATGCGGAGATAATGTTAATATTCTTGATATGAACGGACAGGTGGATGCAGAAGCCTTTGCTGCATGGGGTGACGTTACAAAAGTGACAGGTTCTCAGATGTGGTTCTGGTATTATCCTGTAAACTATAACACATACCTCACCGATTCTCCCAATATCATAAATATCTGGTATGATTTCAAGTATGTTGTTGAAGAATGTAATGTAACAGGTATTTTCTATGAAGGCGGCGGAGCAGGATATCTCTTTGAAAAGCTCAAAGCTCACCTTGGCACAATGATGATGTGGAGCTTTGAAAAGGATGAGAATGGCAATGTCGTTTATATGAGTTTCGAAGAGTTCTGCGAGGTTATGAAGGAATATCTCTATATCTTCTACGGAGAGGGATATGAGTATATTTATGACTATATCTGGATGCACGATAAAGCAGGAAACGAATCCGGAATTTGTTATGTAAATAACTGTGACTATCCCGGAGATATGTTCGATTATGAGTATTCAAGAGATAACTATGAAGAGATGAGAGGGCTTCTCACCAAGGCGTTGGCTTTGGCTGAAGGCGATCAGATAAGAAGAATTGAGCGCCTTATAGTAAGCTGTGATGCACTGGGCCTTTCTGCTTGTCACAGATCATGGTATCTTGAAGGTACAGAGGAAACAAAAGCCCTTTACAAAGAAAGATATACATGGATGTACAACTATATCAAGAATAATCATTTGAACGTAGGCCTTGGTGCAGATGTTCAGAATATTGCTCTTGACTTTGAAAAGGCGCCCTTTGTTCTTTATTACACAGGAGGTACATGGAGACCTGAGCTTAATGAAGAATGGACATGGACAGGCAGCACACCCGGTTGGGGATATGCTTGATTGTAAATTGATATGATCTAAAAACTTGCATCTGCAAAAGCAGATGCAAGTTTTTTATTTATACATAAACTTATTAACATTTGCGTTGTTAGAAATTGTGCTTTTGGTATGAGATAAATTTGCTTTGATATCATTAAAATAATAGTAAATATTTCAAAAAAAACAGTTCAAATTTGGCAAGAATTGTGCTAATATTAATATAGCTAATAATAATCAGGAGGCATTATTATGAAAAAATTATTATCATTTTCGCTTTGCCTGATGATGATTTTGTCAGCAGCAATCCCTGCTTTGGCTCTAAATAAAAATGAGTCTTATTTTGATACTGTTGCTGATAATTCATTTACAGTAGGCGATGCTAATGACGACGGAATGGTCAATGCATACGATTCTGTTGAAATGAAAAAGTATTGCGTTGGTATGTCGGAAGTAAATGCTGATGGTTCTGATATCAACAGCGATGGAACAGTAAACGCTAAAGATTTATTGATCTTAAAAAAATGTCACGCCGGTGTTGACAGTATCTCAAACTACGAAGACGACAACGTAGTAGATACTTTCACAATTGCAGGCAATGATATTTCAAAGTATTCTATCGTTTACCATGAGGACTCAAAATATATTGAAAATATATATTTTTCAGCGGATACTTTAAGAAAGTATATCAAAATAGCAACGGGAACCAATCTTAACGTAGGTACAGAGCCTGTGACTGAGTATAAGATCGAGTTCGTTGACGTAACAACCATTCCCGGAATGGAAGAAAAACTTCATATAGAAAACTATTATTATGAAGTAGTTGACGGCAACCTTTTCATTTATGGAACACGCCGCGGATCACTGTATTCTGTTTTTGAGATTGCAGAAGATTATCTTGGTTACAGATTTTATAGTGATGAATACGTTTATATGAACGATGCAAGAGTAGTGGATATCCCCGAGGGAACAGAGTCTTATCGTGAGCCTGTTATTGAATACAGATTTTCCGGTCAGTGCTTCAGCCGCGATACAGCAGATTCTCACTTCTTCCCCCGCCGTCTCAACGGTAACCAGCTGTACGGATGTGCTGAAGAGTATAGAGGTACGTTGACAGGTCCCGAAATTGCTAATGCTCACTCCTACGATTACCATTGGAGAATGGCGACCGGTAGGGTAGATGTTAATTATGATGGAACAAACGGCGCCGGATATTATGAAAAGTATCTGGCAGGTGAGCAAAAGGATGGAGTAAGCTGGAACCCTTGTTTCACAAATGATGCTGTATATGGAACTCTTTTCAGAGGTCTTCTTGAATCTATCAGATATCATTCCAGCTGGAAAAAGTTCTGGGAGGAAACAACATCAGTTTCCTTCTCCATTTGTGATAACAGAACAGTTTGCACATGCACCAGCTGTAAGTATATTATGAGCAGCGGTAATGACAGATTGCTTGGCAAGCGCCTTGAGTGCGGAGAAGCAGGTCTCAATCTGTATCTTGCAAACAGAGCTTGCCGCGATATTCAGGTTTATTATGAAGATCGTCCTGCAAGCACAGTTGAAATCGGTGAAAAAACAAGTATCAGCGAATATGGATATGGAGAAGCTATTACAGATTACTATCCCGGACTTCAGATCTATACAATTCTTTATGACCACACACCTCCTCACGAGCTTCTTATGACAGATCCTCGTTATGCGGATATTGTTCCTCATGAAAATCTGATCATTATGTTCTGCGGAAACCCCTGTAACAATCATTATATGGGCAGCGGAGAGTGCGGAAACAATGTAAATATTCTTGGTATGAATGGTAAGGTGGATGCAGATTCCTTTAAAGCCTGGGGCGATATCACCAAGCAGACAGGCACTGAAATGTGGTTCTGGTATTATGCTGTAAACTATAATACTTATCTTTCAGATTCACCTAATATCATCAATATTTGGTATGACTTCAAATATGTTGTTGAAGAATGTAACGTAACAGGAATCATTCACGAAGGCCAGAGCGTTGGATATCTGTTTGAGGATTTGAAAGCGCATATGAGTACAATGCTTATGTGGAGCTTCGAGAGAGACGAAAACGGCGATATCGTATTTATGAGCTTTGAAGAGTTCTGCGAAACTATGAAGGAGTATCTGAAGATATTCTATGGTGACGGTTACGAGTATATTTATGACTATATCTGGATGCACGATGAAGCAGGAAATGAATCCGGAATTTGTTATGTAAATAACTGTGACTATCCCGGCGATATGTTCGGTTATGAATATATCAGAGAAAACTATGAAGAGATGAGAGGACTTCTGACAAAGGCACTTGCTTTGGCTGAAGGTGACCAGATAAGAAGAATAGAACAGCTTATCGTAGGCTGTGATGTGCTCGGCCATTCTGCTTGCCATAAGACCTGGTACCTTGAGGGCACAGAAGAGACAAGAGCTGTTTATACTGAAAGATACACTTGGATGTATAACTATATCAAGGACAATAATATGAACGTGGGTCTCGGTAAAAATGTTCAGGATATAGCTCTTGATTATGAAAAGACACCTTTGGTTCTGTATTATTCAGCAGGTACATGGAGAGCAGAACTGAATGATGAGTGGGTTTGGACAGGCAGCACACCCGGATGGGGATATGCTTGATTAAGCTTTTCATTTATAACCTATAATAAAAAGATCTCCTGCATTTGCTTTAAGCAAATGCAGGAGTTTTTTTATTTCTTGTTTTTTTCTGCCGCTCTTTTATCGTTTATTATTTTCATGTGTTCTTCTGTGATAAGCTCAACGTTGTTTTCTTTTGCCCAATCTACACATCCTTTAAGAACAAGGGGGAGGAACACTCTTGGAACACCAAGAACGGTTTTCAGTGCCTCGTCTGTGAATTTAACTTTATCATCAACGCGGTCTGCCGCATAGCGAACAGATTCTAAAGATGCTTTTCTCATTTGGAGAAGCTCTGCTCTCATTTTTGTTTTTCTGTGGAACCAGAAGTTTTTGGAATCACGATATCCGTAGTCAACCGGCAGAGCGGGGAAGTCCTTTGCTCTTACGCCGTTGATGATTGCATCGCTGTATTTCTTTTTCATAAGTATTTTGTCAACGCGGAGAATAAAGTGTGCTCCGAATTTGCTTGTGATGCCGTTGAAATCGTGATAAGGTGGCTCGTATCCATTAAGCTCACCTGCAGTGTCACGGTCTGCTCCGTCCAGCTCTCTCATCCAGGTGCATTCAATTGCTTCGATAGCATCGGTAAGCACCATAGGTCTTATTTCTCCTGTTTCTTCTTCGATCATACTTTTTTCCAGCTTGAAGTTGCATTTCGGCATTTTATCTTCAGGCTTATCACCGGGCCAGGAAAGCTTTACTGCTTCCTTGAAGTTTTTGGGGTTATCGTCGATGAAGTTAAGAGTGCATTTGCCGTTGCGCAAGATGTTCTGAGCTGTATTTGAAGAGTTGCGGCAGCAAAGCAGCATAGCGTAATAGTCTTTACCTGCAACATAGTAAGGCTGGACAAGTGAATAAGGACCAAGATTGGTTGAACCATCTTCACATAGTGTGCTGATGATCACCGTTGGCATAGGGAAGAAAAGAGAAGTTTGATAAAAATTATCAACAATACGAAGATTTTCAAAGCTACTCATAATGTATTCCTTTCAGTTTTGTTGTGTTAGTTCAGCACGTCTCAAAAGGCGTTTTGAGGCGTTTTTTTGATCGTTATAAAACACAAAGCCCAACTTCCCAGCTAAGGGATAAGTCGGGCTTTTAGCGCTATTTACGGAGCTTTATGGTCTTTCAAAACAGTTTGTCCATCATAGAATGTCCAGTTGTCGGCGTCTCTCATATCGTCCTTTACACTTGCCCACCAAGCAGGCATAAATGTGTAACCGTTGTTAACAAGAACGTCATAATCAATAGAAACGATAACAAACTGATCGTGCTCATATTTAGCATCGCTGTTAATGGGCTTTCCTGTGAAAGGATTCACAGGATTCTCAATGAGACCATCCATTGCAAGAGTGGGGACATCCGCGTTTGTCATAAACTCTTCATTTGTCACAAACTCTTTGCTGTTAAAGTCCTTAACCATAAGCAGAGGATAATAGTATTCGGTGTTACTCAGAGAGTCATTTTCACTGCCGAGAACCATATCATCAAAATGCATAAGGCCCTGACCATGGTCAGACACGAGAATGATTCGTGTATTATCATAAACGTTGTTTTCTCTCAGATAATCAAACCATTTGCCAAGATTGATCATAGCAGCCATATTGGCATGGTAGTGAGCCATCTGCAGATTGGTTTCCATTTTAAGCTCTTTGCCGTCAACAACGAATCTGTCTGCGTGAGCAGCGTCGTATTCTGTGTTGTCAACGTTCTGAGCGGGAACATAATCAGGAGTCTGGAGGAGCATAGTGTCATGTGTCATATCGTTTGACATGAACACGAACGTGTTTTTAGCTTCATCCGTGATCTTCGTCATATAAGGCATGGCAAGCATTGCGTTGTAGTTCTTTACGAACGTTGCGTTCATGCCTGTGGAAGTAGACATGGAATCCATTGTCTGAACGGAAGTTACTTCTTCGTCAGATTCTGTTCTTATCTGGTTATAAGCGCCGTTATTATAGATTGTAGGCTGGATGAACAGGGGAGATGATTTCATAACACCGAAACAGAAGAAGTTTCTGTAGTTGTTTTCTATAACGGTTTCGGCCTGCTTCACATCTCCGAATTTATCCTTTGTTATATATGTGTCTATTTCGGGATATTCATCATATATACTAAGGTCGGGAATCCACTGGTAGTTAGGATAAATGGGGTCACATACAGTTACGTCGAAATTGTTCTGAGAGAAGAGTACGGGTGTAACAAGAAGTGCTTCATTGTGCTTTTCAACGAGCAGTTCTTCATCTCTCTTATTCATTTCAACGGGTGTGTACTCATATCCGCCGAAAATCGGAGGGGAACCGAAATTGGTTTTAGCACCAAATGAAATTGTGTTGGAGTAGTAAGTAAATCCTGCGAACTGTTCCTTTAGTTCAGGCTTTTCATTGAATATATAAGGGATATATTCGTTGAGAGCACGGTCGAGCATAATAACAACTACGTTCTGGCCTTCTGTGCTGAGTTCATATGAAGGCATTTCATTCTGCCCTGCAGAAGTGATCTGTTTAATTGAACCGTTGATTTTGGTTGCATTTACAACAGACATGCCGCCAAGTGCAACAATTGCTGTTACAAGAACAAGAGAAACAACCTTTTTCCATTTGTTGATAACAAGAACCAAAAGTGCTGCAAGAACAACTACAACTGCAAGGTTGATAAGTTTTTCGCTGAGCTCAAACATCATACCTTCGTCATACTGAAGGCTGGCGGAAATATTACCGAGCTTTGTTCCGAAGAACATATAGTTCACAAGCATCACGCCTGACATAACCCAAACAAGCTTATCAAAAACAACTTTTCCTTTGGGGCTTGCAAGCCAGTAGAAAACTCCGAACCACACAATAAAAGTACCTGCAGATAAGCAAAGTGCGCTTACTATATACCATATGGGGTTATTTAAAAGGCTTGTGTTAACAAATTCCTGAGGTGAAGCTGCGATATAAGTTGAGGGAATGAAGAAACCAACGAGAACAGTCATAAACACTGCGCCAAGCCAGAACAGCTTTTTGTTGGGTTCTGCTTTCTTTTCGGATTTGCCGAAACGGCTGAGTTTGTTCTTGAGAAGGCTGAGAACAAGAGGAAGCTGAAGTCCGATGCCAACTGCAGTTATAAAGAGCTGACGCTTGAGAGATTCTGTTTCATAGAAGAATGCAACGAACACAAGCAGAGCAAGGCCCACTGCAGACATAAGGAAATTGAGAACCTTTTTGGGATTCTTCAGTTTATAGAAAATTGTTTTCACAAGTGAGAAAACATTGTTCAAAGTCCAGTAGAAAACAAGGCAAGAGGGGGATGTATAGAGAAATACAAGGAAGAATCCTGCCATTGCATAGAGCTGGATTTTTGTTTTGAGGGGGAATCCCTTGAGATACATCGCGCTGGATATAACGTTTACAAGGGTCATAAGTATGGGCAGAAGGTTGATTGCGATTCCGCCTATAACAATAAGTCCGTCGGGAGCGCCAAGGTCTTTGATGGGACCAAGTGAAACTCCGTTGAGAATTTCCAGGTGTGAGAGGAACTGATAAGCCGCCATGAAGAAGGGAATTTCCAAAAGAAGGGAAATAGAGCCGTTAAGTGCATTGGTGGGCTTATAGTTGTTCTGACGATAGTATGTCTGAAGGATCATCATTCTCTCGTCACCGGAGAATGTTTTTTTAATATGAGCAACACCTTCGCTAAGCTTTGCTTCAGTATCGCGGCTTTCCTCCTGCATTGCATCAGCTCTGCGGTAGAGAGGAAGTACCAGGATGTTCATCATCAAGCTGAGGAAGATGATTGCAAGGCCGGGATGTCCGATAAGTCTGTTTGCAAACTCGAAAATGATTTCGAATATAAGCTTAAGAGGACCGATAAATATATTTCCTAAAATAGACCCAAATGTCATAATTTATTTGCCCTCCTTTTCTTTAGTCAGTTCATCATATTTGTTTATGAGATATTCTGCTGCTTTCTCAGCGCCATTGCCAAAGTGTTCCCAGGTTTCCGCTTTAACACTGCTGCGTCCTTCAGCGTATTTAGGATCGCTGATACAGGTGTCAATAAGCTCTTTAAGGTTTTCCATATTATCTTCTGTAAGCTGGCAACCGAGTCTGGGGAGAGCAGTTGTTGTCCATATAGGCTCTTTCAACCACCATGCATCATAGAGGCTCAGGTCAAACTGAGGATTTGTGTAGATAACAGGTTTGTCATAAACGAGAGTGAAGTCGAAAATAACTCCTGAAAAGTCTGAAATAAGAATATCTGAGCGGCGAAGCACGTCAAAGTTATCTGTGTCGCGGTTCCATTCAAGCTGATCGGATTCAGGATATTCTGCCATCAGCTTTTCAAGCATTTCTTTTTCGGATTTAAAGGACTGAGGGTGAGGACGAACGATCACGTGATATCCTGTTTTAAGAAGAACGTCAAGTATCTTTCCGCCATAAACATTGAAGATTGCACTCTGGCCCCAAGAGGGAGCAAGAAGAACAGTTCTGGGGTGTTCAGGTGCGGGCCCTTCTTTTTCAAGGCGCGCTGCCATTTCATCCATATAGGGAATGCCGATTTTTACGAGCTCTTTGGCAGGAAGGCCACGGAGCTTTTCAAGCTTACGGATATCCTGTGCCTGATATTCACCTGAGAGAAGAATAGCATCGTAATAGTCGATACCAAACATTCTGTAAAGTGTGATCTCACTTGCGGCATGGGGAATATGAACGTAGTATTTAACCTGCTTTGAACGCTTCCACTGATAAACATCAAGTCCGGGAGTTGTTGAAAGCACCATTGTTGCATTCATAAAGTTAAGGCGGGCGAATGCTTTGTTCTCATTGCCCACATATTCGGCTTTGATATGGGGATAGGGGTTGTCCAATGCGGGGTCATCTTCAGAGCATGTCATATATACAACATCTCTTCCGCGTTTATCCATTTCACGGCAAACGGGTTCAAAAATCTTCCAGTAGCGTTTGTCGTCTGAGAAGATCACAAATTCGGGACACAGTGTGTCTGCCTGAACTTTGCCGCCGCTAAGCTTGAAACGGATTTTAATCCAAAGCATTCTCAGGGAGTATATGCTTGCACCGATAACGCCGATGAGAATTGTGAACAGCATACTTCCCGTGCCGGGATCTATATAAAGCAGCATAATCAGTTCTCCTTAAATAGTATCATTTAGTGATTAGCTTATTTACGTTTGCTGAAAATATCCTTGAAATCTGCTGCAGCGAAGATACCGCAAACAAGAACTACAACTGCGCAAAGGATAGTTGTGGGAGTAAGAACGGAAGTATCGCGAAGGATAATAACAGTGAAAACGATAGCCCAAGCACAGTAAGTTACGTTAATAGCCATAGCCTTGGATGCGCCGATCTGAGAAATAGCCTTGTAGTAGAAGAGGTAGGAAACTGTTGCAAAAAGTGCAGCGATTGCGATTGTGGGAAGAAGCCAGCCGGATTCTGCATTGAAAAGGCTTGCTGTGAAGCCCCAACCTTTAAGAACGGGAAGAATGATTATGCCGTATGTAAGAGCGGAAGTTGTCTGACGGATCTGAAGTGCATATTCGTCAAGAACTTCGGGGTCCTTGAGGCACTTTGCGAGAACAACGGCTTCGATACCCCAACCGAAAGCGCACATTGCAGCGCCAAGAAGTCCAAGCCAGAAGTTTTCGATCTGAAGATCAGGAGAATAGCTGAGTCCGTAAACTCCAAGAAGAGTGAATACGAGGAATATCCACTGATACCACTTCATCTTTTCCTTAAGGAAGATGTAAGCGAGAATGGATCCGATAGCGGGGAACACAGCACTTGCAACAGCGCCGATAGATGCGCCCATGTAGTTAACTGCAAGAACGTAACCTGTCATACCGACGGGGCCGCCGATAACTGCAGCAGCAACAACCCATTTGCCGCTTTTTGTCATAAATGCTTTCCAAACGTTTTTGAGGTTTCCTCTAACGCCGTTGTATGCTGTTGCCCAGATAGCAGAGCAAGCGTCATGAATAAATGTGCTCACGAAGGGAGCAAGGAAAATTGCCTGTTCTGTTGAGCAGAAGGGGCTCATTGCAAGAGCAATGCCCAATACGATAGTTTCAATTGCCCAGGTTATACCTGCGATAATACCTGCAAACATAGTTAATTAACTCCTTTTTATTATTTTATAATTATTTAGATCAGAGGGATTTGTATTCTTCAATAAAAGACTTAAGTCTGGTGTAGCGTTCAACTGCCCAGTCTTCCATAGGCTGACCGTCGAAAGGAACTCTTGTTTTTGCCCAGAGAGTCCAGAGGAAGTCAACGTAGATTTTGCTGGCAAGGAAATGCTTTTCATCTGCAACTGTAGGTTCTCTGTCAAGATAAGCACAGAGGAGCATGTGGTCGCATTCTTTATCAAAGCCTGCTTCGATTGAAACGTCGGCAACGTCCCACATACCGTCATTCATTCCTGCATATTCCCAGTCGATGAGGTACATTCTGTCTCCGCCAACAACCCAGTTTTCGCAAAGGGGGTCATTATGGCAGGGAACCTTTTTGATCTCAACGGATTTATCAACTTCAGCTTTGATTTCCATAACCTGAGTTTTGATCTCGCTGTAATCATCAAACATAGGAACGTTGTTATCGTTGATGATTTTTTCATAACCCATGGCCATTTCAAAAACCTCAAAGGGAACGTTTGTATCAACTCCGCAGGAATGCATCTTTTTGAAGATTTCTGCAACCTGCGCGATGCGCACGGGTGCTTTTATAGTTTCTGCGGACATTGTTTCGGCATTTTCGATGTAGCGAGTAACTTTAGCGCCGTCTTCGCCGAAATAAAGCATTACAGCATCCACGCCGAGATCGCAAGCAAGTTTTGTGCTGATCATTTCGTCGCCGCGAACGATCATTTCTTCTGTTCCTTCACCGGGAATACGCACAACGAATATCTCGCCGTTGCCCATTGTAACCTTATAAGTGTGGTTTGTGAGGCCGCCCATTCTGGACATATCAGCATATTCTTCAGTGCCAAGAACCTTCAAAAGCAATGCTTTAACTTTAGCAATATCTTCTTTAACGATTTCTCTTGCCATTTTACACTTTCTCCATTTCTTTAGTTTCGTATGAGTACTTATACTTTTCACCACCGCATTCAAATGTGAATCCTGCGGCTTCGTTTGTGTGATCTTTATATGCAAGCACGTTTACGATTTCCTCTTCACCACACGATAGCTTGCTTGCTACATTTTTGAGGATTTCTGAACGTGTATCTGCCTTATATGAAGTGTCAAATTCTCTCAGTTCATCAAGGGTGTCAAATTCGAAAACAACGTCAGATGAGTATTTTCTGATTTTCATCTTAAGCTCATCAAGATGTTTCATATAAATGCTTTCCCACAGCAAATCAGCTGTTTCGGGGAGATCATATGTTGAGGTGAGAATATCAACAAATTTACGGCTGAATTCTTCACTCCAAAATGTATGTCCCAGCATGAACCAGGAGTTTTCTCCTCCAACAACAACGTTGCGGATAGTTCCGTCTTCTTCGCAGTCAAGGCACCATTCTTTTGTCGGGCCATCAGCATAAACTGCAGCATAGTAGCAATCGGAAACTTCTTTTTCAAAGGGATTTTCAGAAAAATAGTTATCTGCAGAGCAAATATATGTATTTTTAAGGATATCCTTCACGGCGTAAATGCTGGCATTGTTATTTCTTGTAAGAAAATCAGGGTTCATAATGAGATGAACACCAAGCTTTTCTTCAAGGTATTTGAACATTTCTGCTTTGTAGCCAACTACGATATAAACTTCAGACACTCCGGCTTCTCTGAGCTGGCGGATCTGTCTTTCGATGAGTACTTCACCTTTAACGGTGATCAAGGCCTTGGGCTTTTCATAGGAAAGGGGCGCAAATCTGCTGGCAGTTCCAGCAGCCATTATTACTGCATTGTCGACAATATGCATTATTGACCTCCTGAAAACTATAAAATAGGACATGGTTGCAAAAAACAACACTACCCGAGTATAAATTATCCTAAGTATACATTATATCATTTTTTCGCCAAAAGTCAATGCTTATACGCAAAATATGGGATTATAGCATATATCAATATGTAGTAATTTTTCCAAATGATTGCTTTTCAATGGCAAGGATCCCAATATATGTATCGCATATGGTTTTTGTATGCATAAAGAAAACTCCTGACCCTATAAGGTCAGGAGTTTAAGTTATGGCAAAAGATACAGAGCGTAGCTGCCGGCAACACTATCGTTGGTTGCCAGAATATATCCGTAAGTGTCTATAAAGTTTTGCATCTTTCCGTAAGCGTAATAGTCACTGGGAAGCACGATTGCAGCGGGTTTGTTTTCGTTAAGCTCTTCGTAAAATTCCTTTTCCATTTCTTCGCTGATTATACATATTGGTGTTTGGTAAGAATACTGAGAAGCAGCGAAGCGTTCGCTTTCGTTATAGATAACATTCCAGTTTCCGCACACGATTATTTTATCGTCGGGAGATGTGTTTTCCTGAATCCAGGAGCTGATTGCAGCCACTGTCGTGTTGGTTTTATCCAAGCCATAGTCTTTGTGGGATGACACTGCATTGTCGAAAAGGGTTTGCCAGGTGGGCAAAACCATATATGCCATAAGACAAATAACGATCAGAATATTTGAAAACTGATCCTTATCCCAACTGTCCTCGCATGATTTTCCGATATAAGCCAGCGGTGCAACGAGAAGAGGGATAACAGACATTCCGTAATGGCTGTAAAGCTGGCCTGAAATACAAATCAGTAATAAAGTGACTAACAGGCAGAAAAGATACAGAAGATCTAACATTCTTTTCTTTTTCAGATATGAAACAGCTGTCACGCTCAGCGCGATGGTTGTCCACATATAGTGAAGGAACGATGAGAAGGAGCTGAGCTTAGCGAAAGAGTTTGCTCGTTCGCTGTCGGAGGAATAAAAAAGATTGAAAATGAAATAATCATTCCAGAATTCTTTCAGAGCCCCTTTTGCCATCAGCCATATAAGAAATGGAACGATGGAAACAAACAGACCCAACAAAAAGTAACGCAGGAAAAACCATATGCGTTTATAGTCGCGGTTGAACAAACACTGCCAAAGCACGCCGATGCACATAACCATCCAGAC
>JAFXGC010000001.1 GCA_017513325.1 Clostridia bacterium | reverse complement strand
TAACCAAGGTGCGCAATATATCTGTTCCATATGCGCTGAAAAACAGTGGGAAATCTGAGGCAAAGCTTTTTCCCCAGCTGACGAAGGTTATGATCCTGCCTGCAATGCCAAGCACAAAGGCTGAAAGAGTTGCAATGAGAGAACCGAAAACATTCTTTTCAGAAGCTTTCTTTGAAAGAAGCAGAATAACTGTTGCAGGTGCTATGAAAAAAACTAGTTCAAGCATATCTATAATATTTCCGAGCACAATTCCGAAAACCATTTCATTTCCGATGATGTTAACAACATATATAAATGTTTTATATACTGCAACGCCGCCTGCTGCCGTGAGACAGATTGCAGCGATTCTGCTTTTTTTGCCCCATATCAACAAGGCAGAGGATGCCGCAATAGCGATCACAAAAAATATTTTTGCAACAAGTTCCCCCACATATCCGGAGTTTCCGTCGGCTATCAGAGATGAAAATCTTCTGAGTTCGGGTATTTCAAAAATAATAAGAGCCAGGACGAGAAGCCCCGACAAAACGCTGTAAAACTTTTTCATATATTTTTCTCCGCAAAAAACTACAAGAATATTTTATAATACCGGCAAGTAATTGTCAAGGCAGAATGAGGGTGTTAAATCACAGGAAAGTTAATGAATGGCAAAAAAACTAACATAGTTTATATTTTTTATAATTTATATTGAAAAAATTCCAAAATATGATAAAATAAGTATGATTTTGCACTTTTGTGCTTTATATTATTGATGTGAAAGGAAAAACAAATGAATCGTGCGCGATTTGGTTCACGACTTGGTTTCATCCTTGTTTCTGCAGGATGTGCAGTCGGACTAGGAAACGTTTGGAAGTTCCCTTATATGTGCGGTCAGTATGGCGGTGCAGTATTTATTCTTGTTTATCTTCTTTGCCTTCTTGTGCTTGGCCTGCCTATTATGGCTTGTGAATTCGCAGTTGGACGCGGAAGCCAGAAAAGCGTTGCTCAGAGTTTTAATGTTCTTCAGGCAAAGGGCGGCAAATGGAATCGTCTTGGTATAATCGGCGTTCTTGGTTGCTATCTGCTTATGATGTTCTATACAGCCGTTGGCGGTTGGCTTCTGTATTATTGCTATAAATCAGCTGCAGGCGCTTTTTCAGGTGCCTCAAAGGAAGCAATAGATGCAACGTTCGGGTCTCTTATGGGCGATCCTGCAACAATGATGCTGTGGACGCTTATAGTTATAGTTATTTCATTTGCAGTATGCCTTGTGGGTATGAAAAACGGTGTTGAAAGGGTAACGAAGTATATGATGATATGCCTGCTTGCTATCATGGCAGTGCTGGCTGTTCGTATTGTAACTCTTGATGGCGCTATAGAAGGTGTTAAGTTCTATCTCGTTCCCGATATCAAGCAGATTGAAAAGATTGGATTTGGAAATATCCTTGTAGGAGCAATGAATCAGGCGTTCTTCACTCTCAGTCTCGGAATCGGCGCAATGGCTATTTTCGGAAGCTATCTTGATAAGAAGAGAAGCATCACAGGTGAGTCTGTGTTCATTTGCATTATAGACACAACCGTTGCTCTCCTTGCAGGCTTTATAGTTATTCCTGCCTGCTTTGCATATAATGTTCCTCAGGATGCGGGTCCTTCTCTCATTTTCAAAACTCTGCCCAATGTTTTTGCCAATATGGCAGGCGGCAGAATCTGGGGCACATTCTTCTTCCTGTTCCTCTCTTTTGCGGCTCTAACAACTATTATCACAGTTTTTGAGAATATCGTTGCATATGCAATGGACGTTCTTGGATGGTCAAGAAAGAAATCAGTTTTTGTAAACCTGGTGGCTATGTGCGTGCTTTGCGTTCCCTGTGTGTTTGGTTTCAGCATTTGGTCAGGCATTCAGCCTCTCGGAGAGGGAAGCACGATCATGGATCTTGAAGACTTTATCGTTTCAAATAATCTTCTCCCTCTTGGCAGTATCGTTTATCTTCTTTTCTGTGTTAAGAAAAACGGTTGGGGATGGGATAACTTCCTTGCTGAAGCAAATGCAGGCGAAGGCCTTAAATTCCCCCGCAAAATGCGTTTCTATCTCACTTGGATCCTTCCTGCAATCGTTGTGTATATTTATATTAACGGCTATTGGGAAAAGTTTGTATCACCCATAGTAAAGGCAGCAGCCGCTGAGGCAAACGGATCTGTCGGCGCATTCTTCGGTGCAGTTGTCGGTCACAGCAATTTTGCCGTTGCAGCTGTATGGGTTGTGCTTGCAGTTGCTTTTCTTGCATGGATCGCGTCCATCGTTTTCCGCAAGTGCAAAGCTGAATAATTACATAAGAGACAAAAAATCCGACAGAACTCTGTCGGATTTTTTGCGTCTGAGATAATTAATATTACCCGTACTGCCAATCTACCAAAACAAAAAGGAACAGAAATTTCTGTTCCTTTTTTCTTATTTTTTAGTCCAGGTGCTTGGTGAAAGAGTGATGATGAGGGGGAATATTTCAAGTCGTCCAAGCAGCATTGCGAAGGTTAATGCCAAAGTTGAAACATCGGAATAACCGTCAAAGTTTGATGTGGGTCCAACTGCGCCGAATCCGGGTCCTACGTTATTGAAGCAAGCTGAAACAGCCGTAAAGTTTGTTTCAAAATCGTAGGTTTCAATTGCGCAAAGCAGTAAGAATAAAACAACAAAACACAACATATAAAGAGAAAAATATGTTGTACAATTTCTAAGGGTTGAATCTTCAATTTGTTTGCCTTCAAACTTAACGGTGTTGACCGAGCGGGGACGCAGCATTTGGCGAATTTCTTTACCTATTGCCTTTCCAAGTATCATAACTCTTGAAACCTTAAGTCCTCCCGCTGTGGAGCCTGCACAACCACCTATGAACATTAGGATTAATAATATAGCTTTTGACAAAGTAGGCCAGAGATTGAAGTCAGTTGTTACGTAACCGGTGGTGGTTATTATTGAGGAAACCTGAAATGATGCGAGTCTGAATGCTTCTCCAAATCCGTTGCACATCTTGAAAATGTTAGCGGTAATAGCTGCGGTGCTTGCGGCAACTATTGCAACATAACACCAAAGCTCACTGCTTTTGAAAACAGATTTAAATTTTTTAATAAGAATGAGATAATAAAGGTTGAAGTTTATTCCAAAAAGGAACATAAATATAGTGATAACCCATTGTATATAAGGGCTGTATCCGCCTATACTATCAGCTTTTATGCCGAAACCACCTGTACCTGCAGTGCCGAAAGAGTGTACAAGACTGTCAAACAGAGGCATACCGCCTGCAAGAAGAAAAACAACTTCAACAGCGGTTATAACAATGTATATTATATAGAGTATCTTTGCAGTATCCTTTGCCTTGGGAACAAGTTTTCCGACTATGGGACCGGGCATTTCTGCACGCATCAGGTGTATGGAGCGGTCACTAAGATTGGGGATGATAGCCATAACAAAAACCAAAACTCCCATACCACCTACCCAGTGGGTAAAACTGCGCCAGAAAAGGCAACTACGGCTCATAGCCATAACCTCTGTAACTATAGAAGCTCCGGTTGTTGTGAAACCGCTTACAGTTTCAAAAAGTGCATCTATATAGGAAGGTATCTCTCCGGTTATATAGAAAGGCAGAGCTCCCACTGCCGAAAGCACGAGCCATGAAAGCGCTGTGATGGCAAAACCTTCTTTTGCATAAATAGTCTGATTTTTCGTGCGGAAGAAAACTGTCATAAGTCCGCCGACAACAAACGAAGATGCGGCAACTATCACAAATTGCCACAAAGTAGTTTCACGGTATATTATCGCAACGATTATAGGCAGCAAAAGCAGAGCTGACAGCGACATAAGCATCATGCCGATAACTGAAAAAACTTTTTTATAATTCATAGTTTTACCTGATTATATCTGAAAGATCGTGCAAACGCTGGCCTGCGGCAAGAACAACAACTCTGTCGCCTGCTTCGATTGTGTCATTACCGGAAGGAATTAGAATCTTTTTGCCGCGGATGATACCTGCAACAAGTATATTTTGTTTCAGTTCCATATCTTTAAGAGGGATTTTAACGTATTTGAAATCGTTCTGAACTTTGAACTCAAGAGCTTCTGCTTTTCCGTCCATAAGCTTATAGAGTGTTTCAACGTTGCTTCCAAGAGAGTTCTGTAGTGCTCTCGCATACGTGGAGATAACGTCAGAAATGATCATTCGGGGAGAAACCGTGCATTCAAGTCCCAGGTTTTCTGCCATTGAGAGCAGTTCGTTACGGCTGACCTTTGCTATAACCTTGGAAACGTTTTGCGATGAAGCGAAGATGGAAATGAGGATATTTTCTTCATCCATTCCCGTCAGCGCAACAAAAGCGTCGCTCTGGCTAAGACCTTCTTCAAGAAGCAATTCCTGCTGCGCTCCGTCGCCGCAAATAACGACTGCTCCGGGAAGGGCGTTTGAAATTTCTTCACAACGTTGGCGGTTTCGCTCAATGATCTTAACATCGTGTCCGCCTGCGAGAAGACGTTTTGTCAGGTAGAATGCAGTTTTTGATCCGCCAAGAATGATAATACTTCTTGCTTGTTTTTTTAGTATTCCAAGCATTTTTAAGAGCTTCTGCGCTTCAGCTGCAGTTGCCATAATACCGATCTTGTCGCCGCCGCGAAGAACGAAATTACCGTCGGGAATAAAAACGTTATCTTCACGTTTTACTGCGCTTACAAGGTATTTGCCCTGATATTTTTTTCTCATCTCCACCAGGCTGAGTCCGTCAAGCTTGGAATCCGACTTCAGCTTAAGCTCGATCATTTCAAACTTTCTGTTGGAAAAAGTTTCAATTTTAGCCGCCGCAGGGAGTCGTAGTATGTTATAAAGCTCTTGCGCGCAAAGCTTTTCGGGATTTATTGCGCTAGATATTCCAAGCTCAGAGCGAAGAAATTCCAGACCACTGCCATTATATTCGGGATTGCGGATTCGCGCAACGGTTTTATTTGCTCCCATTTTTTTCGCAAGAAAGCAAGAAAGCATATTCAGCTCATCGCTTCCTGCAACGGCAACAAACATTTCTGCTTTATCAACGCCTGCTTCGGTGAGAACTTCACTGTCAGCGCCATTACCGCAAACGCACATTATATCGTAAATATTTGAGATTTCAGTTACAACATCGTTGTTGTCATCAATGGCAACAACATCGTGTCCTTCCTTAACAAGGCTGTCTATAATAGTTGTGCCTATTTTGCCACAGCCAACGATAATAATTCGCATAAAACTCTCCATATTATTTGGAAATTGACGACCTCATTGTACACCATATAAATGATTATTGCAAGAAGTTGCGGAAAATATTTTCATTTTAACTATTATCACAAAAAAACAGTGTATATTTAGTGAATATGCTATGTTATCGGCTACTATTGGCGTTTTAATGTAATAAAATCAACAGAAAAACAACCCGGATCAATTGATAAATTTAAAAAAAAGACGGTTAAGATGCAGTAAAAAAACAGATAAATAAATTTCTGCTAATACTGTGTTCCCCTTGAAAACAGGGGAT
>JAFXGC010000035.1 GCA_017513325.1 Clostridia bacterium | reverse complement strand
TATAAGATACGCTGACGGTATATCAGGAAAGCTTACTACCGAAAAAGGAACAGGCGAACTGATAATAGAGTATTCCACAGGCGACGTATATAAAGGCGACTTCAAGGGCGTTGTCCGCGACGGTCTGGGAGTTATTGAATATTCCAACGGCGATAAATACGAGGGCGAAACAAAAGACCTTGTGCGCCACGGAAAAGGCAAGCTGACTTTTGCTGACGGAAGAGTTTACGAGGGCGAATTCGTTGCTGATGAAGCAACGGGCCAGGGCAAGCTCACTTTTCCCAATGGTGACGTGTATGAGGGCTCTTTTAAAAAAGGACTTAAACACGGAACGGGCAAATATACTATGAGTGACGGCTCTTATTATGAAGGCAGCTACGTTGCCGACAGAAAAGAAGGGGAAGGCAAAATGCAGTGGGCAGACGGCGCTTCCTTTGAGGGCACTTACGTAGGCGATAAAAAGCATGGTGAAGGCGTGTTTATTTACGCTAACGGCGATAAATATGAGGGCAGCTTCGAAAACGACGTTCGATGCGGGAAAGGCACTTATATCTGGGCAAACGGCGAAAACTATACAGGCGAATTCAAGAATAACACTATGTGGGGCGTCGGCACATATCAGTGGGCAGACGGCAGAATTTATAAAGACGGTTATTTTGAGGACGGCGTTATGGTCCGCACTGATGAGGAGATAGCCGTGCCAAATGACGATGAGGAAACAGCTGATTCCGGTGAAGATGAAACAGCTGAACCAAACGAATAAGATATTTTCTTATTATCTTTGAATTTTAACCTTAACCTTCATAAACGAAGGAAAGGAGGCAAACGTGAAATTTAAAATAGAATTAAATCGCGCGGAAGTTGAAAAAACTCTTCTGAAAACTGTGGGTGTGCTGCCCGAGAGTATCATAACTTTCGCTGATGAAATCAAAAAGGATATTGACGCTATATGCCAGAGAGACCCTGCGGTTAAAAGCCGTATGGAAGCGGCCCTTCTTTATTCGGGTCTTCACGCTATTCTTGCATACAGAGTTTCAAATAAATTCTATCAGAAGAAAATGTACACAACTGCCCGTTTTATTTCGCAGGCAGCAAGATTTTTAACAGGAATCGAGATCCATCCCGGTGCAACTATCGGAGAGGGACTGTTTATTGACCACGGAAGCGGAGTGGTTATCGGTGAAACAACCATTATCGGCAATAACTGCACTTTGTATCAGGGCGTAACCCTTGGCGGTACGGGTAAGGATACAGGTAAGCGACACCCCACCCTCGGCAATAACGTTATGGTTGGCGCGGGAGCAAAGGTTCTCGGCAACTTTACAGTTGGTGATGGCGCGAAGATCGCAGCAGGCGCTGTGGTGCTTGGTCCCGTTCCCGAAAATGCAACAGCGGTTGGTATTCCTGCTCACGTTGTAAGAGTTGCAGGCAAGAAAACAGAAGTGGATCTGGACCAGGTTCATATTCCCGACCCTGTTTCTCAGGATATTTGCGCAATTCAGCGTAAAATGCGCGAGCTTGAAGCTAAGATCAAAGAGCTTGAAGCAAAGTAAAGGAGTAAAATATGTACTGCAGATATTGCGGAAGTCCTTTGCATTTTGAAAATCAGCAGTTTTGTTCTGTTTGCGGAGCCGGAGTGGCGCAGACCGGGAAGAAACCTTCAAAGGTTGGCGCTTTTATTCTTTCGGTTCTTAAGGGCGCAGGATTTTATGCCATGTTTTATGGAATGATAATGCTGATGCAGTCAGTTTATTCCGCTGTTGTAGCAGGTTCTCTCGGGGGCCTGGATATTCTGGACAGCGCAGGATATATGGGACTCAGCGATGCTTATTGGAATATGTTCTCCAAAAGCTATGCTTACGTGATGTTCTTTTCATATATTCTTCTGGCTGTGGTGTATTGGATAGTTTTTGCGGCAAGAGGAAAGAGCTTCACAAGTGAAATCGGGCTGAAAAGAACTCAGTTTGCATCTGTTCCTGCTGCGTTTGGATTTGGAGTTGCGCTTCAGATAGTTGTGGTTTTCATTATCAGCTATATCAGCGTTGCCATCCCCTCAATTGCAGAAGAGGCTGCCGAAACGGAAAAGGTTTATGAGTGTATGTTCGGCAATGCATCCACGTTATCTATGTATCTTGCAACAGCGGTTGCAACACCCGTTATAGAAGAGATCCTTTTCAGAGGACTTATTTATACAAGAATGAAAAAAGCAATGCCTCAGATCGCGGCAATGCTGCTTTCAGCCATCTGGTTCGGAGTTGCCCACAGTGGCGGAATCCATCAGATAGTTTATGCAGCAGCGCTTGGTATCATTATGGTGCTGCTTTATGAAAAATATCAAAGCCTGTGGCCGTGCATTTTCCTGCACGCAGGCTTCAATTCCACCAGCTTCCTTTATGACTATCTGGATATGAATGCTCCCATAGTCAATTGGATGTTGTTGGCACTTTCTATCGGCTTCACCCTTGTGTTTGTGGCATATTTCTTTATGTCAAAGCCGGTTTATGAAGATTAATATATTATTTATAACTATATAAAAGTGCAGACTCTTGCGGGAGAAAGATGCGAAAACTCTCTTCGTCCACCGCAAGCGGTCCCCCTTCTCCGGCGGAGAAGGCAAAAGGAGTAAACAAATGAAATTATATAATTCACTCAGCCACGAAAAAGAGGAGTTTGTCCCCCATGAGCCCGGCAAGGTGTCAATGTATACCTGCGGTCCCACAGTTTATCATTTCGCTCATATAGGAAACCTCCGTTCTTATATTATGGAGGACGTGCTTGAAAAATATCTGCGCTATGTTGGCTACGACGTTAAGCGCGTTATGAATATCACCGACGTGGGACATCTCACAAGCGATGCCGACGAGGGTGAAGATAAAATGCTCAAGGGCGCAAAGAGAGAAAATAAAACAGTTCTTGAAATTGCAAAGTTCTATACAGATGCATTCTTTGAAGATTGCCGTAAGCTGAATATCAAGCGCCCCGACGTTGTTGAGCCTGCAACAAAGTGCATAGGAGAGTTCATCAAGGTTATCAAAGGCCTTCTTGAAAAGGGATATGCTTATGAAGCAGGCGGAAATATCTATTTCGACACTTCAAAGCTCGATAACTACTACGCTTTCCATAACTTTGAAGAAGAAGACCTTCAGGACGGTGTTCGTGAAGGCGTTGAAAAGGACGAAAATAAGAAGAATAAGGCAGACTTTGTTCTTTGGTTTACAAAGAGTAAGTTTGACGATCAGGAGCTGAAGTGGAACAGCCCTTGGGGCGTTGGTTATCCCGGCTGGCATATTGAATGCTCCTGCATTTCAATGAAGCATCTTGGCGAGTATCTGGATATCCATTGCGGCGGTATTGATAACGCATTCCCCCACCACACAAACGAGATCGCTCAGAGCGAAGCGTACGTTGGTCATAAGTGGTGTAATTATTGGTTCCATGTGCTCCATCTTAACACAAACAGCGGCAAGATGAGTAAGTCCAAGGGTGAGTTCCTCACAGTTTCTCTTCTTGAGTCCAAGGGATACGATCCTATTGTGTACCGTTTCTTCTGCCTCCAGTCTCACTATAGAAAGAGCCTTGTTTTCACATATGAAAACCTTGATAACGCAAAGATCGCTTATGATAAGCTGATTGCAAGAATTGCTCAGCTCACTCCCGGTGAAGCAAATGAAGCTAAGGTTGAAGAGCTTTGCCGCGGCTTTGGCGAGGCTATGGATAACGATATGAACACATCCCTTGCCGTAACAGCTATTTATGATATCCTCAAGGCAGATGCTGCTGATGCAGATAAGCTTGCTGCTCTTGATAAGATCGACTACGTTATGGGTCTCAACCTTCTCAGCGCTGCTGCAAAGGTGAGAGAAGCTAACGCTATGTCAAATATTGATCCCGAACTGCTTGCAAAGATCGAAGCGCTTATCGCAGAGCGCCTTGAAGCAAAGAAGGCTAAAGACTATGCAAGAGCAGACGAGATCAGAGGCGAGCTCACAGCTATGGGTGTTGCAATCAAGGACACTAAGGACGGCACGGAGTTTAAGCTGGTATAATGGATCAGAGAAGATTTACCAAAAACGACAGCGGCTTTGTTTGCGGACATTGCGGAAAAGAGGTTGAACCTCTTGGGTACACCTCAAGAAATCATTGTCCCTTTTGCCTGTGGTCACGTCATCTTGATGAAAATCCGGGCGATCGCGCAAGTGAGTGCATGGCATTGATGGAGCCTGTTTCAGCAGTTCCCGATGCCAAAAAAGGATATATAATCATCCATAAATGTACAAAATGCGGAGCGATCCGCCGAAATAAAGCAGCGCACGAAGCAAAAGTTCAGCCCGATAACCTTTCAAAAATTATTAAGCTGACAGCTAAAACATTGTGATAAAAGAGGAGGGAAACCTCCTCTTTTTGTTTGGATATTAATGCTCATGCCTTGATTTTTGCGAAAAATAAAGGTATACTGTTTTTATAGAAAGTAATTATGACAAAACAGGAAAAAATTAACGGAGAGATGGCTATGAAAAAGTTATTAACAGTTTTGTTGTGTACCTTGATGCTGGTTGGCTGCATAGTAACTGTAGCCAATGCAACAACTGCCTCTGCAGCTGCTTCGGCAGTAGAGGATGATTTCGAGGGTTTGTATCTGAAAAATTCAACAAGTACGTGGTATATTGGTGAAACAGCTTATTTGTATCTTGAATATCATCCGGCTTATACTTACGAGAGAGTACATATCAAAATAAATGACCCTTACGGACGTGAGGTCGGCAGCAACACCAAAGAATATCAAAACACCGAAGCTGATCCTGTGGAATACACTTTGAGCTGGTATTTAGAGTCTGATTATACTCCCGGCAGATATCAGATCGTCACAACAACCGAGTTTAATATGTACGGACAATGGTTCGGAACGGGAGTTGTTCATACATATTCCATAAACGTAGAAAAGGGTAGGGCTGATGGCTGGTATAAGGAAAACGGCAATTGGATCTACATAAAAGACAATTATCCTTTGAGCGAATCCTGGGTGAAGGATTCTATTGGCTGGCTCTATCTTGACGAAAACGGATATATCACCTGCGATGAGTGGATTCATGACAATAAAGGTTCAGCCTATGTTGATGCAAACGGATATATGGCTAAGAACCGATGGATCAAAATTGATTATAACAGATGGGTTTATGTGAATTCAGCGGGATATATGGTTGCAAACCAGTGGGTGAAAGACAGTAAGGGCTGGTGCTACGTTGATGAAAACGGCTTTATGAAAACGTCTTCCTGGGTCAAAGATAGCTTGGGAGAATGCTATGTTGGCAAAGACGGCTATCTTGCCGTAAACCGTTGGGTGAAACACGAGGGTAAATGGTATTGTACTGACGCTAATGGCAGAAAGATAGTTGATAAGTGGATAAAAGACAGCAATGGTTGGTGCTACGTTGATAAATTCGGAGTTATGGCGTCAAACACCTGGGTTAGTGATAGCATAGGTGAATGCTATGTCGGCACAAACGGCTATATTGTAGCTAACAGCTGGGTAAATCCAAACGGAATTTGGTACTATGTTGATTCACAAGGCAGAAAAGTTGTAAATCAATGGAAAAAAGATACGTATGGCTGGTGCTATCTGGGCTTCGATGGCTGTATGGTAACAGACACTTGGGTTCCTGATAGCGTGGGAATGTGCTATATTGGTTCAAAAGGCTATGTTGTAACTAACAGCTGGGTAGAATTTTTCGGCAAGCTGTACTATGTTGATTCACAAGGCAGAAAAGTAGTTGATCAATGGAAAAAACATGAATATGGCTGGTGTTATCTGGGAGAAGACGGCACACCTATCACAGGAGCGTGGAAGAAGGACAGCATCGGCTGGTGCTATCTGGGTCCCGGAGGATATATGGTGACAAACGCCTGGGTTGAAGACAGCCTTGGAACGTGCTACGTTGGTCCTAAGGGCTATATCGTCACTGATCAGTGGGTGAAGTATATAAACGATTTATACTACGTTGATTCATACGGCAGAATGGTTAAAAATCAGTGGATAAATGATAGTATAGGTTGGCGCTATGTTGGTGATGATGGCAGAATGAAGAGAGAAGCCTGGGCTAAAGATACAATTGGATGGTTGTATCTGGATGAGGACGGCGCCATCACAACAAACTCCTGGATAAAAGGCGACTTGTACGATTCGAACTTTACGGACGACAATGAAATAGTTTACAGATTTTATAAGCATTACGTAGACGAAAACGGTTACAGAGTTGAAGGAGAAGAGCTTTATTATATAGATGGCGCATATTATTCTTTTGATGAATCGGGCCGCGCCATTGGCGAGTATGTAAGTGAACACTACGTTAGTAATTGATAAAAAAGCGAAATCTTCGGATTTCGCTTTTTTCTTTATTATTGTTGCAATAGCAGTGCAGATTTAGTAAAATTAAGTATACTGCAAAGCAAAGGAAGATGTTTGTGCTTATGGAAATCAAAAAGGGAACGTACCGTCATTTCAAAGGCGGAGTTTATGAAGTTGTGGCAATTGCGCTTCACAGTGAAACGCTGGAGGAAATGGTGGTATATCAGAATACCGAAAACGGAAAATGTTGGGTGCGACCTGCCTCTATGTGGAACGAAACTGTGGAATATGAAGGCAAAACTGTCAGCAGATTTACGTATGTGGGCGAATGAAATTACCGGGAGTATCTCGTGTGATTCGTTGGGCCTGACGGTTTGACATATGATCTGAATCGTGGTATACTTACTAAACGTATATATTGTGCGCAAGAAACTATATTTGTGGAAAATTAATCCTTAAAGGTGTAAAAATGAAAAGATTTTTTTCTTTGACGTTATGTTTGGTGATCATTTTAACAAGCATAGCGGCAACGGTTGTTGTATCAAGTGCAGCTGCAGGTGATAATGCGAGCAAACCTGCCAACGCAAAGCTTGGTTCAACTTATAAAAAAGAGTGGACAAGCAGTACATATGATCAATGTTATTATGTTAAGTTCAAAATATCAGAGCAGGGCATTGTCACAATAAAGGCAAAAAAACCTTGTGATGACAATGGTAATTTCGGTAACCTTTATATTGATGTTTATAAAGATAATAATCAAAAAGTTGCAAGCACTAAAACTGCTTATTCCAAGGGAAATGCCGATAGTTATTACGAGCTTAGCGCAGGTCTTGAAGCCGGAACTTATATATTCACGATCCAGCCGGGCTTCAAAGTAACATCCGGTGTTATCAGTACGGAATTCAGTGTTTCTCACAAACCTGCCAAATACTGTGAAATTGAGCCTAACGAAAGCGATTCCACTGCCACATCTTTGTCATCGGGTGAGTTCAACATCGGATATTTTGGCAAGGATGGCGGAAGTTTTGATGGAAATGATTATTATAAATTCAATGTTACAGAAGGTCATACTTACAGAGTGACTTTCAAAAACTTTGATACAATATATCAGACAACCACAGCCATTGATGTAGAGATCCCCGGCAGTGCTTATTCAGGGGTTGGAAGAAGCAGTATTTTAAGAAACACCGATGAAAACGGAAATAATTATTGTGAATTTAAAGCAAAGAAGTCTGGCGTTGCATACTTGAGACTCCATAATTATTCCGGAGTCCGGTATGAATATGAATTTGTTGTGGCCGATCGGGATGCAAATGGTTGGGCAATGGATGGCGAAAACTGGATTTACTACCGAAATGGAATGAAACTTAAAAACCGGTGGGTTCAGGATAGCAAAGGCTGGTGTTATCTTGATGCTGACGGCATTATGGTAACAAACACCTGGGCTAAGGACTCTGTTGGTGATTGCTATATCGGACCTGAAGGCTATGTTCTTACAAACCGTTGGTTAACGCAGAATGGCCAGTGGTATTATCTTGATGGCAACGGCAGAAAGGTTTGCAGCCAGTGGAGAAAAGACTCCAAGGGTTGGTGCTATCTTAACGCTGATGGTGTAATGGCAACAAACACTTGGGTTAAGGATAGTATGGGCTGGTGCTATATCGGCTCCGACGGCTATATTGTAACAAATCAGTGGGTAAAGGATAGCGCAGGTTGGCACTATCTTGGCGCAGACGGCAAAATGGTAACAAATGCCTGGGCAAAGGATAATACAGGCTGGTGCTACCTCAACGCTAAAGGTGATATGGTAAAGAACTCCTGGGTCAAAGACGGCGGCAAGGAGTATTATCTTGGCGCTGACGGTTATATGTACAAGAGCAGATGGGTATATGGCAACGGCAACTGGTATTATGTAGATTATACAGGCGCAAAAGTAAAATCACAGTGGATCAAGGATTCCAATGGCTGGTGCTATCTTGGCGCTGACGGTATAATGGTAACAAACGGTTGGGTTTCTGATAGCGTAGGACCTTGCTATATCGGTTCCGAAGGATATATCTTAACTTATCAGTGGATCAAGATTGACGGTGATTGGGCGTATCTTAACGGAAACGGCAGAGTGACCGTTAACAGTTGGATCTCTTATAGCGGCTATTGGTATTACGTTGACTCCAAGGGCTGTATGCTCACAGGAAAACATACAATAGACGGTGTAGATTATGTCTTTGATAACTCAGGCCGTCTTGTTGGCTAAGATAAAGTTAAAAAAGCGAAACCATAGGCGTTGTATCCGTAAGGATACAACGCCAGTTTTATTCGCCTTTGGCGAGTTATATTGCTTCGCAGTTATATTCGGCTTTCGCCGAGTGTTATTCGCTTTGCGAGTTTTATAGGCGAATAAAATATCACTAAAACCATTAGGTTTTAATATCACTTTTGATTTATCAAAAATATCACTGTGAGACCTGTCTCACAATATCACTTATTATTCTTATCTTTGAGATAGGTTAATTTTAAAGTATGTAACCCACTATGACACTTTCAAACCGAAAGTGTCAATTTTTATATAAAAAGAAAGTAGGGAGAACACTTCTTTACGAAGTGTCTCCCTATGGTTTCGCTTTTTTGGGGTTGCGCAGAGGGTTTATCAAATGAGATGACAACTTGACAAATCCTGCCAATAATGATATACTTATTGTACATGCAAAATGCATATATAAGTTGTGCGAAAGATACTTATATTTGTAAAATTAAAACAAAATTTTAAAAGGAGAGGAAAAATGAAAAGAATTATTTCTATTTCGCTTTGTGCAATTATGTTGCTGGCTTGTGTTTTTGCAACAGTAACAACAGCTTCAGCGGCGAGTTATCCTACAGTATTCTTTTTGAATATGTATGAAGATGCTTATGTTGGGGATAATGTTGCTCTTAAGTTCAGCTATTTCCCTGAGTACAAGAATGAGGAAATCGAAATTCTTATCTATGACGAGTCTGGTTATTTGGTGGCAAGTAGTACAAAATCTTTCACTAACTATACTTATACCTCGTATAACTATACTGTCTGGTGGGATTTGACCGGCTATACACCCGGAACATACAAGGTTGTAGTTAAGTCCTATTTTTACTCATTTTTTGCTTGGAGAGAGTCTCCCCGCACAGGCACATACTCTATGTTTGTAAAGGCTGCAAGTGAGAGACCTGCTGACGGTTGGTACAAGAGTGGTGGCCTTTGGGAATATCGCGTAAATGGTTATCCCCTTAGAAGCCAATGGTTCAATGATGGCAAGGGTTGGGTATATTTCTGCGATTATGGTTATATGTACACAGATAAGTGGGTTGAAGATGGCGACAAAGAATGCTACGTTGGCGCCGACGGATATATGGTTAAAAACAAGTGGATCAAGCATAATGACTACTGGTACTATGTTGATGCAACCGGCGCAAAACTGACTTCTCAGTGGATCAAGGATTCCAATGGTTGGTGCTACGTTGACAGTAACGGCCGTATGGAAAAGAATACATGGGTTGAAGATGGCGGCAAGGAATATTTTGTTGGCGCTAACGGTTATCTTGTTAAGAAGCAGTGGGTTAAGTACAACGATGAGTGGTATTATGCTGATGCTACCGGTGCAAAGGCAACTGACCAGTGGGTTAAGGATACAATCGGTTGGTGCTATCTTAACAGTTATGGTCGTATGGTAAAAGATCAGTGGGTTGCTGACACTCTTGGAGAATGCTACGTTGGTGAAAATGGTTATCTTGCAACTAACCAGTGGGTTGAAGATTATGGCGATCTCTACTTTGTTGATGGTTCAGGCAGAAAGGTTTGCAACCAGTGGAAGAAAAACACATTAGGTTGGATGTATTTGGGTGCTGACGGCGAAGTAGTAACTGATCAGTGGGTTAAGGATTCCAATGGCTGGTGTTATGTTGACGATGACGGATACATGGTAACAAGTTCCTGGATCACAGATAACGGCAAGGAGTACTACATCGGCGCTGACGGCTATATGTACAAGAGCAGATGGGTATACGGCGACGGCAACTGGTACTATGTAGATTATACAGGCGCTAAAGCTAGATCCCAGTGGGCAAAGGACAGTAAGGGCTGGTGCTATCTTGGTTCCAACGGTATAATGGTAACAAACGGTTGGGTACCTGATACATATGGCACATGTTATATCGGACCTGATGGATATATCCTGACAAATCGTTGGCAGAAGGTTGACGGCTATTGGTATTATCTCGATGCTAACGGCAGAAGACTTTGCAATCAGTGGAAGGCAGACAGTATTGGCTGGCATTATCTTGACTCTGAAGGTAAGATGGTGACAAACGATTGGGTAAAAGACTCAATTGGCTGGTGCTATCTTGATGAATATGGTAATATGCTGAAAAATGCTTGGGTCAAAGGTGATTATTACGACTGGGATTATGTTTACGGTCAGGGATACGTTGATATATATTACAAGTGTTACGTAGACGAATACGGATACAAAGTAATGGGCGGATCCCGTGTTATAAATGGAGTACAGTATTCCTTTGATTATGAAGGTAATGTTGTTGGCGAATATTACTACGAATAATGGTTTTGGTAATTGATTCAAAAGAGCGAAATCTTCGGATTTCGCTCTTTTTTTATTGCGCAGAAGATTTTATCAAATGAGATGACAACTTGACAAATCCTGCCAATGATGATACACTTATTGTACATACAAAATGCATATATAAGTTGTGCGAAAGATACTTATATTTGTGAATAAAAAACAAATTCTAAAAAGGAGAGGAAAAATGAAAAAACTATTTTCAATTTTATTGTGCGCAGTTATGTTGCTCGCTTGCATTTCTGCAACCGTGATAAGTTCGTCAGCAGAATCATCATATGTTGGTTTGAAAATGCTGAATGGCGGCGAGAATGCATACGTAGGAGATAAAGTGGATCTCAGATTTAAGCACTCCTCGGTGTATGAATTTGAAAGATTCTATATCAATGTTTATGATCCAAATTACAACTTAGTGGCAAACTATACGAAAGACCTTAGTCAGTATATGATGGGTCAATATTATAATTTTTCATTGAATTTGGCAGGGGCTAAAACCGGAACCTATAAAGTTGTGGTGTCAGTATGGAGCACTATTTATGGTATGTGGATCGAGACCGGTCATGAGGAAGTGTATAATATTTACGTAAAACCGGCAAATCAGAAGCCTGCTGACGGATGGTATAAAGAAGGCGGCGAATGGATATATCTGAAAAACGGTTATAAAAAAGCGCAAGCCTGGATGAAGGACTCAAATGGTTGGTGCTATCTTGATGAGAATGGCTATATGTTGAAAAACGATTGGGCTTGGGATAGTGGCAAGGAATACTACCTGGGTTCCAACGGATATATGGTCAAAAAACAGTGGGTCAAGTATGATGGTAAGTGGTACTATGCCGATGCTTCCGGAGCAAAGGCAACAAATCAGTGGGTAAAGGACTCGATCGGCTGGTGCTATCTTGGTGGTAGTGGTGCTATGGTTAAAAATGATTGGGCAAAGGATAGTATTGGTTGGTGCTATATCGGTTCCAATGGTTATGTAGTAAAAAATCAATGGGTTAAGCATAGTAATCAGTGGTATTATGTTGATGCTTCCGGCAGAAGAGTTTGCAATGAGTGGAAAAAAGATAGCAGCGGATGGCACTATCTTGGCGCGAATGGCGCTATGGTAAAAAATCAATGGGTTCAGGATTCGATTGGCTGGTGCTACCTTGATGGAAATGGCAATATGACGAAAAATGATTGGGTGGCAGATGGTGTTAAATATTACTATCTTGGTTCCAATGGATATATGGTTAAAAACCAGTGGCTAAAATATGATGGAAGCTGGTACTATGTGGATTATTCCGGTGCAAAAGTTACGTCACAGTGGGTTCAGGATTCAATCGGATGGATGCATCTTAATGAATACGGTCTAATAGAAACAAACTCGTGGTTTACAGAAGGAGGCAAAGAATATTACGTAGGTAATGATGGCTATATGTGTAGGAATCAGTGGAAGAATGCTTATATACCCACTGCTACTACTGCTGATACCTCCCATCGTTATTGCTATTTTGATGAATCCGGTGCAAGAGTGTATTTGAAATGGATCATGGATACGGATGGATGGCGATATGTTAATTCGTCAGGTTATAGCGTGAAAAGTGATTGGGTTTATTGGATGAATGGAGATGATATTGAAGTATATTACATGGATTCTGACGGATACATGGTTAAAAACCAATGGATGAAAATTGATGGTTATTGGTATTATTTTGCTATTACCGGTGTGAGGGCATCACATCAGTGGATTAAAGATTCCAAAGGTTGGATGTATGTAGATAGTTATGGCAAAAAGTTGGAGGATCAATGGGTATTTTATAATGGTAATGACTACTATATTGGCGAAGATGGTTATATGTGGCAAAGCAAGTGGTATTCTGAAATAGATTATAAAAATAATCGCACTAAAAAATATTACCTTACTGAATCCGGTGCAAAGGCCAAGTTTCAGTGGGCTATCGTTGGTGATGATTGGTGTTATTTTTATTCTGATGGAAGCATAGCAACAAGCCGCTGGATAGAAGATACATATGGAGAATGTTACGTTGGAGCCAATGGATTTTTAGTTAAAAACAGCTGGATAAAGTATTCGGGTGAAATGTATTATCTCGATGCCAATGGAAGAAAGGCTTGTAACCAGTGGGCAGAAGATGATGACGGTTGGCACTACCTTGATGAGGACGGTAACATTACAAAGAACTCTTGGATAAAGGGTGAGTATTACACCACAAAATACAGTTATTATAGTGGATATTATGATCTCTACTATAAGTATTATGTAGATGAAAATGGATATAGAATCACAGGTATAGACTACTATATAAGTGGCTCATACTACACTTTTGATGAAGTTGGACACTGTGTAGAAAACTACTACTACGTATATTGATTAATTAGTAAAAAAGAGCGGAATCTTTGGATTTCGCTTTTTTTATGTTTTTTGTGATAAGTTCATAATAATTGTTAAAAACGGTTGAAATTTGCAAAAAAATTTAGTAAAATAAAGTATCTATAGATATAGATGCTTTATCCCTTGCGGCGTCAACTGCATATATTGTCTGTGATTATGCATAGTCCATGCTTCTTGCAGGGTATTATATACTATCTTATTTTCGAGGAAAGTGTTATGATAGATAAATTTGAAGTGACGTTGCCCCATCTCACAGGAGATGAACCCCGTTTTGCTTATGTATACTGTCCTGATAAAAAAGGCAAGTATCCCGTTCTATATATGTTCGATGGACACAATGTGTTCTTTGATGAGGATGCAACCTACGGGAAAAGCTGGGGAATGCTGAAATATCTTGAGGAAAATCAGGTACCGCTTATCGTTGCGGCGGTTGAGTGTAATCACTCTCCCAACAACGGCCGCTTATCTGAATATTCCCCTTTCACTTTTTCAAGACCTTCTGTTGGTCGTGTGGAAGGCAGGGGTGAGCTGACGATGAGATGGTTTGTGCGTGTTTTCAAGCCTTTCGTTGACGCTAACTATCCAACTATCAAAAACAGAAACAACACCTTCATTGCAGGCAGCTCAATGGGCGGTCTTATGAGCCTTTATGCAGTGCTCAAATATAACCGTGTTTTCTCAAAGGCGGCTTGCCTTTCACCTTCAGTCTGGGTTGCGCCCCGTGAGATAGACCGACTCATCAATGAAACTGATGTAAAGCCGGGAACGGTTATTTATATGGACTATGGCTCAAGGGAGCTTAGTAATCACAAAAATATGGCAGCGCGACTTCGCAAGGTTGCTAATATGCTGCTGGAAAAGGACGTTTTCCTCACGTTCCGCATTGTTCCCAAGGGGGAGCATTGCGAAGCAAGCTGGGAAAAACAGCTTCCTTTTGTTATAAATACTCTTTTGTATAAGTAATTCAGGAGATGAAAATGGAAACACAATATGTGAAAACTTATTCCCACGCGCTTCAGCGTGATATGGAATGTAAATTTTATGGACACGGCGGCAAGCCCGTTCTCTTTATTCCCTGTCAGGACGGTCGTTTCTTCGATTTCGAAAACTTCAGAATGACTGATTATTGGGGACCCTATATTGATGCAGGTCTTGTAACGGTACTTTCTATTGACACCATTGATAAGGAAACTTATTCCGATAACTACACTCCCGCTTATGACCGCATCCGCCGTCACGAAGCGTGGGTTAGCTATATAATCAACGAAGCAATTCCTATGCTGAGAGAGCGTACAGGCAGATGGGATGTTATAACATTCGGCTGCAGCCTTGGCGCAACACACGCGCTTAATCTCTTCCTTCGTTTCCCCGATACTGTTCGCGGAACTCTTGCTCTCAGCGGTATTTTTGATTCCAATTATGGCTTTGGCAACTATATGGACGAGCTTGTATATGCAAACTCCCCCGTTCACTATATGAACAATATGGTTGCTGATCATCCCTATATTGAAAAATACAACAGCGGAAAGGGTATTGTGTGCGTAGGCACGGGCGCCTGGGAGATTCCCGATTCAACTCTGCGCCTTCGCGACATATTCAATTCCAAGGGCATCAACATCTGGGTAGATGTTTGGGGCAATGACGTTGCTCATGATTGGGATTGGTGGTACAAACAGGTTGAATACTTTATTCCTAAACTTCTGGAGGACTAAATAATGAAGAATATTATATTTATCTCACCTAATTTTCCTACAAACTACTGGCAGTTCTGTAAGGAACTTAAGAACAACGGTATGAACGTTCTCGGTATCGGCGAAGCTCCCTATGATGAACTTAAGCCTGAGCTGAGAGACAGCCTTAACGAATATTATAAGGTTGGCAGCCTTGAAAACTACGACGAGGTTTATCGCGCTGTGGCTTTCTTCACATTTAAGTATGGCAGAATCAACTGGCTCGAGTCCAATAACGAATATTGGCTTGAAAAGGATGCTCAGCTTCGCACAGATTTCAATATCACAAGCGGTTTCCAAGCTTCTGATATGGAGCGCATCAAGCACAAGTCCAAGATGAAGGCTTACTATGAAGCTGCAGGCATCCCCGTTGCACGCTACTATATGGTTGAAACGCTTGAAGGCTGCAGAGAATTTCTCGCAAAGGTTGGATATCCCGTTGTTGTTAAGCCCGATAACGGCGTTGGCGCAGCTGCTACATACAAGCTTTCCTGCGATGAGGACCTTGTAAGATTCTTTGAGAGCTATCCCAAGGATGTTCCCTATATTATGGAAGAATTCGTTCACGCTGAAGTTAACTCCTACGATGCTATTATCGACGGAGAGGGCAACCCTATTTTTGAAACAGGTAACGTAACTCCCGATTCCATTATGGATATCGTTAACAATCAGGATAACAGCTGCTACTATATTCTTAAGGATCTTCCTGAAGACACAAGAAAAGCAGGCCGCGCAACAGTTAAGAGCTTTGGCGTTAAGAGCCGCTTCGTTCATTTTGAGTTCTTCCGTCTCACACAGGACCAGGAAGGCCTCGGCAAGAAGGGCGACGTTATAGCACTTGAGGTTAATATGCGCCCCTGCGGCGGTTTCACTCCCGATATGATCAACTTTGCAAACTCCACAAACGTTTATAAGATCTGGGCAGATATGATCGCTTACGGTTCTACACTTATGCCCCAGGGCCAGCACTATTACTGCGCATACGCAGGCCGTCGTGACGGTAAGAACTTTGTTCTTGATCACAACGCGCTTATGGCTAAGTACGGCGCAAATATGAAGATGGTTGAAAGAATCCCCGATGCGCTGGCAGGCGCAATGGGCAACCAGATGTACGTTGCAACATTCTCCACAAAGGAAGAAATGGACGCATTCTATAAGGACGCTGTTGCTTGCTATTGATTTGAATAATGAGAACCCGACCTTTCGGTCGGGTTCTTTTTTTGCCGAAACGCTAAACGATAATTTAGCCGATGAAAATAAATTTCACAAAAACTATTGATTTTTTATTTAAGGCGTGGTATACTGCACTATAGAAAGAATATTAAGATTAAAGGAGTGGGTTTGAGAGAACCCACTCTTTGTTTTAAAATTGTTTTAATTTGAAAAAGAGGTAACGATGGAAAAACAGAAGAAAAACATTGCAGGCACGGTCCGCGATCTTCTTGAGCCTATTGCTGATGAGCTCGGCTATATGCTCTGGGACGTTGAATACGTGAAAGAGGGCGCTGAAATGGTGCTCCGCATCACGATCGACAAGGAAGAGGGCATTGATATTGACGATTGCGAAAAAATGCACAGAACTATCGACCCCGTTCTTGATGAGGCAGATCCCATTGAAGTTGCTTACAGACTTGAGGTTTCATCCCCCGGAGTTGAAAGAACGATCAGCCGCCCCGAACATTATGACTACTGTATGGGCGAAAAGGTTGAAGCTAAGCTTTATGCTCCCGTGAACGGACAGAAAAAGCTCACAGGTTTTCTCTCGGCAGCTGATGAAAAAACCTTCACTCTTCTGGTTGAAGGTGAAGAGGTAACTCTTGAAAAGTCAGCTTGCGCAAAGCTTTCCACAGTTTTCGATTGGTAAATATAATATAATCTTCACAGAAAGGTAAATAGAAAAATGAATCAGGAATTTTTCAACGCCCTTGATCTCCTTGAAAAAACAAAGGGTATCCCGAAGGCATATATGATAGAAAAAGTTGAAGCGGCTCTTATCAGCGCTTTCAAAAAAGAATACGGCACAGCTAATGTTCGTGTTGTTATCAACCCCGAAAAGAAGGATGTTAAGGTTTACGAGTGCAAAGAGGTTGTTGAGGTTGTAGAAGATCCTGCAACACAGATCTCCCTTGAAGATGCAAAGGCAATCAGCCGCCGTCACGTTCTCGGTTCAATGGTTGAAAAGGAAGTTAAAACAAAAACTTTCGGCCGTCTCAGCGCGCAGACAGCAAAGCAGGTTATCATCCAGGGCATCCGCGAAGCAGAGCGCTCCAGCATGATCCGCGAATATGAAAAGAAGCGCGAAGAGGTTATCACAGCCGTTGTTACAAAGACAGCTGACTCCGATGGCGCAGTTGTTATCGACACAGGCACAAGCGAAGCTGTTCTTCCTGAGTCTGAGCAGATCCCCGGCGAAACATTTATGGTTGGCGACAGAATCAAAGTGTTCGTAACAGAAGTTAAGAGAGAGAGCATGGCAGGCCCCATCGTAACTCTTTCCAGAACTCATCCCAACTTTGTTAAGCGCCTTTTCGAGATGGAAATTCCCGAAATTCAGGATGTCACTGTTATTATCCACAACATCTCCCGCGAAGCAGGCAGCCGTTCCAAGCTGGCAGTTTATTCAAGAGATGAAAACGTTGAGGCGGTAGGTGCTTGTATCGGTGAAAGAGGCCGCCGTATTGCTGAGATCGTAGACGAGCTCAGAGGCGAAAAGATCGATGTCATCGAGTATTCCGAGGATCCTGCAGAATTCATTGCAGCAGCGCTTTCTCCTGCTGAGGTTACAAGCGTTGAACTTATTGGTGAAAGAAGCGCATCCGTTGTAGTTCCTGCAGATCAGCTTTCTCTTGCAATTGGTAAGGAAGGTCAGAATGCCCGCCTTGCAGCAAGACTCACAGGCTTTAAGATAGATATTAAAGGTAACTGACAGTGAGCGCAAATAAAACCCCAAAGGTTAAAAAAATCCCGCAAAGAAAATGCACGGGCTGCGGTCAGTCATTTCCCAAAAAAGATCTGATCCGCGTCGTAAGAAGCCCTGAGGGAGAAGTTTCACTGGACTTTACAGGAAAGAAAAGCGGAAGAGGAGCATATGTGTGCAAGAATGCGCAGTGCTTCAAAAAAGCTGCAAAGGCAAACCGCTTCAGAACAAATCTGGAATGTGAAATCCCCGAAGAAGTGCTTGTTTCTCTTGAAGAAGAGATCACTGCGTGGGAGGCTGAGAACAAATGAAAGCTCAGCTGTGTAAATATTTAGGACTTTGCGCGGCATCTCGTTCAGCCGTTTGCGGCAGCGAGCTTGCCCTTGGCGCAGTAAGAAAAAATCCCGCAAAGGTCAACCTGATGCTTCTTGCAAGCGATGCCTCTGCAAGAACAGAAAAGCAGGTAACCGATAAATGCGCTTTTTATAAAGTTAAGCTTATAAAGCTTGATCTCACAATGACAGAGCTTTCCGATGCGCTCGGAAAAAGTTCTCTTTGTGCCGCCTGCGCAATAACAAATAAAGGCCTGGCGGAAAAAATCGAAGAACTAACACTTCAGCTATAAGTTGACGAAAGGATCCCCTACTATTGAGGGGAACAGGTGATAGCAATATGGCACAAGCCCCGATGTCCCGTATTAATCAGCTTGCAAAAGACCTTGATATGAAAAGCAAGGATCTTATTGCTGTTCTTGAAGAGAATAATCTCGGTGGCAAAAAGACAACAACAGTTCTTGCGGCAGACGAATTCAATCTCTTTCTTGATAAATTGACAAAAGATAATCAGATATCCGATATTGACGGATATGTTCACGGTAAATCAAATATTCCTTCTGTAAAGAAGAGCAAGGCAGCAGAAGAAGCTAAGGCTAAGGCAGCAGCCAAGAAGACTGCTGAGGAAAAAGCAAAGGCTGAAGCAGAAGCTAAGGCTAAGGCAGCAGCTGAAGCAGAGGCTAAAGCAAAGGCAGAGGCAGAGGCAGAAGCTAAAGCAAAGGCAGAGGCTGAAGCTAAAGCAAAAGCTGAGGCTGAAGCTAAAGCAAAAGCTGAGGCAGAAGCAAAAGCAAAAGCTGAAGCAGAAGCTAAGGCAAAGGCTGAAGAAGAAGCTAAGGCTAAAATCGGCACAGCTAACCTTGATGCTGAAAAAGATGCAGCTCTTATGAAGATGGCTGCGGCTGCAAAGGCAAGAGCAGAGGCAGAGGCTAAGGCTAAAGAAGAAAAGGCTAAAGCTAAGGCTGAGGGCAGAGACGTTAAGGATACTAAGGATCAGAGACCTGCAAAGCCCCAGCAGAACGGTAACCGTCAGGATAACAGACAGGATAACCGTCAGGACAGACCTCAGAAAAACGATCGCTTTGCCGATCGCAAGAATGATGCTCGTCCTCAGGACAACCGTCAGGGTGCTCAGCGTCCCGATAACCGCGATAATCGCGATAACAGAGATAACCGCGACAGAAGAAATAATAATCTGAAGCCTCAGGGTGCTCCTCAGCAGAACCGCCCTGCAGAAAGCCAGAATCAGAACCGCAGCTATATTCCCGATGCTTCCACAATGGGCAAGCAGAAGCAGAAGGCTGCAGCTCCCACAAATGAGCGCAAGCGTACAGGCACAACAAGAGTTGTAGATACAAGAGCAAATTCTGTTGACCTTTCCAAATATGATGAGCGCCTTGAAACATTCGCTCCCGATTTCCATCGCGATAATTCTTCCAATAAGCAGAAGCTTAAGAAGCAGAACACACGCGATATGCGTTCCTCCAAGAACCGCAATAAGGAAAACAACGCTATGGAGCGTCTGCGTAAAGAGCAGCAGGCTAAGAAGCAGCCCCTTAAGATCACAGTTCCCGATGAGATCTCCGTTTCTGAGCTTGCATCCCGTCTTAAGGTAACTGCGGCAGAGGTTGTAAAGCGCCTTATGCTTATGGGCACTCTTGCAACAGTTAACCAGATCATCGACTTCGACACAGCATATCTCATCGCTGACGAGCTTGGCGCAGAGGTAACTCGCGAGGTTGTTGTAACCATCGAAGAAAAACTCTTTAACGAAGAAGAGGATAAAGACGAAAACCAGGTAGAAAGAGCACCTGTTGTGTGCGTAATGGGACACGTTGACCACGGTAAAACATCCCTTCTCGATGCTATCCGTCACACAAACGTAACAAGCGGAGAAGCAGGCGGTATCACACAGCATATCGGTGCATACAGAGTTAATATCGGCGGCAAGGATATCACATTCCTTGACACACCCGGTCACGAAGCGTTCACAGCAATGCGTGCGCGTGGTGCTCAGGCAACTGATATTGCTATCCTTGTTGTTGCGGCTGACGACGGTATTATGCCTCAGACAGTTGAAGCTATCAACCATGCAAAAGCTGCAGGCGTTGAGATCATCGTTGCTATCAATAAGATGGATAAGCCCACAGCTAATCCCGATGCAGTTAAAACAGAGCTCACAAACTACAACCTCGTTCCTGAAGAATGGGGCGGTGACGTTATGTGTATCCCTGTTTCCGCTGTTACAAGAATGGGTATTGAAGACCTTCTTGAAAGCGTTCTTCTTATTGCCGAGGTTAAGGAATATAAGGCTAACCCCGAAAGACGTGCCAAGGGTATCGTTATCGAGGCTAAACTTGACAAGGGTCGTGGCCCCGTTGCAACAGTTCTTGTTCAGAACGGTACTCTCAGAGGCGGCGATATCGTTATCGCAGGCACATCTGTTGGCCGTGTAAGAGCTATGACAGACCACACAGGCAAGTCACTTAAGGAGGCAGGTCCTTCCGTTCCCGTTGAGATCATCGGTCTTTCCGAGGTTCCTCAGTCCGGTGACGAATTCAACGCAGTTGAAGACGAAAGAATGGCAAGAGAGCTTGCTGATCAGCGTAAGGCTAAGGCGAAGGAAGAAGTGTTCAAGGCTAACGCTAAGGTTAATCTTGACGATCTATTTGCTCAGATCAAGGAAGGCGTTCAGGATCTTAACATCATCGTTAAGGCGGACGTTGGCGGTAGCGCAGAGGCTGTTAAGCAGTCCCTTGAAAAGATCTCCAACGACGAGGTTCGCGTTCGCGTTATCCACTCTGCAGCAGGTGGTATCACAGAAAGCGACGTTATGCTTGCTGATGCATCAAACGCTATCATCGTAGGCTTTAACGTTCGTCCCGACCGCGGCGCAATCGACTCCGCAGAGCACAAGGGCGTTGATATCAGAACTTACCGTATCATCTACGACTGTATCGAAGAGATCACAGCCGCTATGAAGGGTATGCTTGCTCCTGAATTTGTTGAAAAGCTTCTCGGTCAGGCAGAAGTTCGTCAGACAATCAGAGTTCCCAACGTTGGCGTTATCGCAGGTTCTTATGTTCAGAACGGTTATATCACAAGAAGCGCGAACATCCGCGTAGTTCGTGACGGTATCGTTATTTTTGAAGATAAGATCTCCTCTCTCAAGAGATTCAAGGACGACGTTCGTGAAGTTCAGACAGGCTACGAATGTGGTATCGGTCTTGAAAAGTTCAACGACCTTAAGGAAGGCGACATTCTCGAAGCCTTCATTATGGAAGAAGTTGCAAGATAAATCTGAATATAAAAAAGGAGATGCTTTTGCATCTCCTTTTGCTTTTTTATAAGAAAAAAATTTTTTCAGAGAGTGTGCTAAAAAGTGTGAGCCTAAAAGCGCAGCTCCATCTCTATATCTCCTCTCTATTTCTATATCTTTATCTATATCTTTATCTATATCTACGTTACAATGTAACGCTTTTAAAAATTGTTGACTAATCTATCGCTTGTCACGCCTCACTGCTCAACAAATTTGCCGATAGAATGGGCGTAGCTTGATTCAAGGTCAACCACGTCTGTGCACAGAGCGGCAAGTTGCTCATCACGGGGAGGATTGTCCTTGAGCATATTTCTCAGCGAAACAACGCCCATTTCAAGTCCCTTAACCATCATTTCCGCTATGTGAGAGTCGCTTGAGTCAAACATGGTGTTCATCATTATGCCTGCGTCAACTGAAAGCTGCTTCATTTTCGAAATGTTCTCAGCTTCTATTCCTCGCTGGCTCATAAGCTCTTCCGTTTTTTCAAGCAATGCCGTGCTTTTCATTATAACCTCCGTCAGCAATGTGAGCAGCTTCTTGCTTTCAACCTTCTTCATAACCGCTGTGGTGGATTCTGCACTCATTTCAAGGTTTCGGTGTACCTCGCAGTATAATTCTTCGTCGCTTTTTGTTATCTGTATCGTTTCCATTTTGTAACCTTCTTCCTTCTTTTTTATCAAACTTTATTGTGCCCATATCCTTACCTTTTTACTCCTTAACTGTTGCAACTGCCCCCGAAAAGTTATATAATGATAAGGTGATATTGCATGCATAGATAATTGGGAGGACCTTTTGAGGAAAGGTCACTCCCAAACCCTCCCCAAACCTTTTCGCAGAAAATCATTTTCCACCCCTCATTAAGAGGGGTGGAAAATGATCCTGTGCAAAGAGGTTTTGAGGGGGTTTCAGGGGGAAACTTTTCCTCAAAAAGTTCCCCCTGATCACCTACGCATACAACATTGCCTTATCAATATACAACTCTTCGGAGGTATGCATATGAGTTTTTTTGAACAATTCAAGGATAAGAAGGTAACGTTGCTTGGAGCGGGTGTATCCAACAAGCCACTTGTAGCCAAACTGGCTGAGGGTGGAGCGAAGATAGAGATACGCGACAAGAAGACGCTGGAGCAGATGGGCGATGCGGCTGCAGAATTTGTGGCAGCAGGTGCGGAATTTGTCAGCGGTGAAGGTTATCTTGACGATATAGACGGCGACTACGTATTCCGTTCACCCGGATTCCGACCCGACATTGAGCCTCTTAAGAAGGCTCAGGAGAGGGGCGTCAAGCTTACATCCGAAATGGAGATGTTTTTAGCAAACAGTCCCTGTCCCGTGATTGCGCTCACAGGCAGTGATGGAAAGAGCACGACCACAACTCTTGTTGCGAACATTCTCAGAGAATCGGGGCACAACTGTTTCCTTGGCGGAAACATTGGCGAGCCGCTTCTTAACAGAATCGACGCAATGAAGGAAGATGATATAATCGCGGTTGAGCTTTCAAGCTTTCAGCTGATGACGATTGATTCGCCTCTCACAGTTGCAGCAATAAAGAACATCACCCCCAACCATCTTAACTGGCATACGGGGATGGACGAATACATTGCGGCAAAGGCGAAGATACTTGACGGATGCTCTGTGGCAGTTCTCAACTACGACGACGAAATTTGCAGGGGGCTTGCTGACCGTGCGGAAAATGAAGTTCTGTGGTTTTCAAGAAGCCGTTTGCCTGATGGGCTTGACGGAGCTTTCATTGATGGCGGCGAGCTTGTGATGCGATATAAGGGCGAAGAAACCTTTATTATAAAAACAGAAGATATTCTTCTCCCCGGAGAGCACAATGCAGAAAACTATGCAACAGCGGTGGCGGCAACATGGGGCAGAGCAACTGTTGACGCTATCAGAAAGGTGGCAATGGAGTTTGGCGGAGTTAAGCACCGCCTTCAGCTTATTCGCCGCGATGGCGGAATCAGCTATTATAACAGCTCTATTGACTCATCACCCACAAGAACGGCGGCGGCGATTTCTGCGCTTGATTGTCCCATAAACATAATCTGCGGAGGATATGATAAAAATATTCCCTTTGAACCCCTTGCAGATGCGCTTATTGCTCACGGAAAAATCAAAACTGTTGTTTTGACAGGGGCGACAATGGATAAAATAAAAGAGTCGCTTGTTTCCCATAAAGATTTTGAAGCAAGTAAAATAAAAATGATATGTGAGCCGGATTTCAAAGCGGCAACACTTGCGGCGGCAGGTGAAGCCGAGACAGGAGATGCAGTTCTTCTTTCTCCCGCCTGCGCAAGCTTTGATGCTTTTGAAAACTTTGAAAAGCGCGGCGAATATTTTGCAGAAATAATCAGAGGTTTGTAATGTTAAAAACGAAAGAGCTTATAGAGAAGCTTTGTGATATTATGTCCGTAACAGGCTATGAATATAAGGCGGCAGATGAGCTTTCAGCGCTTGTTTCACCTTATTTTGACAGCTTTTACGAAGCGGTGGGCGGCGCTTATGTAGGCGTTAAAAAATGCGGACGTGAAAACGCTCCCCGCCTTATGATAGATGCTCATTTTGATGAGATCGGAATGATCGTAACCGATATTCACGAGGGTGGATATCTGTCATTTTCCCATATGGGCGGTCTTGACAGAAGAATAATGGCTGCATCCGAAGTGTATATCTACGGAAAAGAGAAGATATACGGCGTTATCTGCGCAAAGCCTCCTCATTTGCAGCAGAAGGGCGAGTTCAAAAAGCTGCAGAAGCTTGATGAAATGCTTATCGACACCGGTTATTCAAAAGAGGAGCTTGAAAAGATAGTTTCTATTGGCGATGGCATTGGCTTTTATGAAAAAACAGCATCCCTGCTGGGCAATCGCATTTGCGGTCGCAGTATGGATAACAAATGCTGCGCGGCGGCGGCAATTCTTGCGGCGGCAACTGTTGAAAGAGAAAAGATGGAGTGCGATATTTACGTAACTCTTTCTTTCAGAGAGGAAGAAAGCATGGCAGGCGGCTGCGTTATGGCCTCTTATGATATAAAGCCCGATGCAGCTATTGTAACTGACGTTACTTTTGCCCGCTTCCCCGGAGTTGACGACTACGAAAGCGTTAAAATGGGCGAGGGACCTGCAGTTTCTCTTTCTGCCGCAACTGACAGACGTTTGACAAATAAGATCATCAGCCTTGCAGAAGGAGCAGGAATAAAGCTGCAGAGAACAGTTGACGCAACAAACACAGGCACCAATGCTTCAGCCCTTTGTATGTGTGGCGACGGTATTCCCACAGCAGTTGTCAGCGTACCTCTTTCATGTATGCACACATATAACGAGATAATAGATACAAGCGATATAGAAGCCGCAGCTGAAGTTTTCAAGACAGTGGCTTGCAGCAAGGAAATTTTTGCATAAGCCTCTAAGAGCGAAAGGTTATTATGAACAGAAAAACAGAAGGAATCGATCTGCTTCGTGCCCTCTGCCTTGAGTTTGGACCCTCAGGGTGTGAGGACAGAGTTGCGGACCTGATAAAAGAGAATATAGAAGGCTCATATGATGAGCTTATTGAAGACAGAATGGGCGGAGTTGTTGCCCTTATCCGAGGAAACGGTAAGACTGATAAAAAATTGATGCTCAATGCACATATGGACGAAGTTGGTTTTATGGTGCGTGAGATTCGCGACGACGGGCTTATTTGTTTTTCATCAATGATGGGCCCCGACACAAGAATAATGGCAGGCAGAAAAGTGACCGTTGGTGTTCCTGAAAGGCTCACACGCGGTGTTATGGCAATCAAGCCTGTGCACACGGTTGACCGCGGCGACAGAGACAAGTCTGCTCCCATTGACGAGATTTATATTGACATTGGCGCTTCTTCAAAGGAAGAGGCTGAAAAATACGTTAAGATCGGCGACTATGGCACATTCGAATCTGATTTTGTGCAGTTTGGCGAAAACGGCAGAATGCTTAAAGCAAAAGCTCTTGACGACCGACTCGGTTGCGCGCTGATGATAGAAACTATGCGAAAGATATATGCCAATAAGGATAATCTTACTTATGACGTGTATTTCGCATTCACTTGCCGCGAGGAATTGGGAATGGGCGGCGTAAAATGCACTGCTCACAAGGTCCGTCCTGACTATGCTTTGGTTTTTGAAGCAACTGCTGTGGCTGATATACACGGTGTTCCCGAGGTTTCAAAAGTAGCTGTGCGCGGAGAGGGCGGAGCGGTTTCTATTATGGACAGGCACACAGTGTACGATAAAGAGCTGACACAGCTTATTTTGGATGTTTCTAAAGAAAAGGATATCCCCTGCCAGATAAAGAAATACGTTTCAGGCGGTAATGATGCCAGTCATATTCAGAGATCGGCTGACGGAGTTAAATGCGCCGTTATATCTGCTCCCTGCGGATATATACACACAGCATCTGACGTGGTTGCTCTGAGCGACTATGAATCAATGTGCGAGCTTACCTTGGCAGTTTTGGAAAGGATGAATGAAAATGCTTAATTATCTCAGAGAACTTATAAAGATACAGTCAGTTTCAGGCTCAGAAGAAAAACTCGCCCTCTATATCAAGGGCGAAATGGAAAAGTATTTTGATGAATGTGAAATTGATCCTATGGGAAATCTCATCTGTCACAAGGCAGGAGAAGGAAAAAAACTTCTTTTCTGCGCTCATATGGACGAAATAGGATTTATTGTGACAACGGTTGACGACAAGGGATTTGTACATTTTGCTCCCGTCGGCGGTATTGATTTTGTTGCGGCGGCATATTCAAAGGTTGTTTTTGAAAATGGAATCCGAGGAATAATGGTGCCTGAAGAGGGGCTTAAGAGCGACGATTTCAAGGCAGAAAAGTTTATAGTTGATATCGGTGCAAAGGATAAGAAACAGGCAGAGCGACTTGTAAAAACAGGCGATACTTTTGCCGTTGAGCCTTCTTACACAAGACTGAGAGGAAGCCGTATTTGCGGAAGACCTATTGATGATAAAATTGCCTGCGCAATTCTTATGGCAGCTGCAAGAGAAGCGGATAAGTTTGAAAATGACATAACCTTTGTTTTCTCCGTGCAGGAAGAAGTTGGCATCCGCGGCTCAAAAGTTGCGGCATTCAGATGCCGTCCTGATTACGGTATCGCAATTGACGTAACAGCCACAGGTGATGGCCACGGTTCAAAGCCTATGGCAGTTTCCCTTGGCGGTGGCGCAGCAATTAAGATAAAGGATTCAAGTGTTATCTGCGATGGCGCGCTTGTTAAAAAGATGGAACAGGTTGCCGACGAAAAGAGCATCAAGTGGCAGAGAGAAGTGCTGACTTTCGGTGGCACTGACACAGCATCTATCCAGATGGCAGCTGCAGGCTGCAAGGTTGGAGCAATTTCCGTGCCCACCCGTTATATTCACACAGCAAACGAAACAATCGACACAAACGACGCTCAGGCTTGTCTTGAACTTGTTGTGGCGTTGGCTGAAACAAAGCTTTGATCCGGATATAATAAAAAGCCTCCTTTTAAGAAGGAGGCTTTTTTACGTATAATGCGACGTATTGTTTTTAATATGCTAAATTTTATTCTTTACTATATACTTTCCTGCAAGTCATTTTAGTCTTCCAATAATGAACCGCCCCATTTTTCTGCGGGGATACAGGTTGCAACCCAAATATATTTATTGCCGTTATCATCGATTTCGTACCAAGATACTACTCCGGTTGTTTGATATACTTCACGACCGTTAACAGTTTCAAAATTGAAAAACAGTTGTCCTGAATTTAGCACATTACTATGTGGGATATTGGTTGAAAAATCTTTTTGTAAATTATCAAATTCAACAAAACCAAAGAGATGATCATTTTTACTTTCAGACTCATACAACTCCCAATAACCGTCGTAATAATCGTCTGAAGATTCAACAAATGTTTTATAATCGGTGTTTATCTTAAAGCTTATAGGCAGTTCACTTATAGGCAGTCCATCAATTTCTATTTCCTCTAAAACTATAATATCATAGATTGCAAAATTCACATCGATGCCGAGGTAATTTAACAATTCAGTTGTTGTTTTGATACACTCATTTGACTTCTGTGATATGCATCCTGCTAGCATCGACAAACATAATACTGTGGTTAATAACATAAATAGTATTTGTTTTTTCATATAATCACCATTTTTCTCGCAAAAAACTCGGATAACAAAAACGCAAATTATCAAACGCCCCAGAAGCCTTTCATAATTCGG
>JAFXGC010000034.1 GCA_017513325.1 Clostridia bacterium | reverse complement strand
CTTGAGTGTTTCAACGTCGGGAGCACCGCAATAACCCATACCTGCACGAAGACCGCCCATAAGCTGGAATACTGTGTCAGCTACAGGACCCTTATATGCAACACGGCCTTCTACGCCTTCAGGAACAAGCTTTCTCGCGTTAGCCTGGAAATATCTGTCCTTAGAACCGCGTTCCATAGCTGCGATAGATCCCATACCGCGATACACCTTAAAACGTCTGCCCTGATAAATTTCTTCAACTCCGGGGCTTTCCTCACAACCTGCAAGGAGAGAACCAACCATGATAACGTTTGCACCTGCTGCAATTGCCTTAACAAGGTCACCTGAATATTTGATACCACCGTCCGCAATAACGGGAATATCTGCTTCAGCTGCAACGGAATAAGCGTCCATAATAGCTGTGATCTGAGGAACACCGATACCTGCAACAACACGAGTTGTACAAATGGATCCGGGGCCGATACCAACCTTGATTGCATCAGCACCCGCTGCGATAAGGTCGCGTGCAGCATCTGCTGTTGCGATGTTACCGGCGATAATCTGTGCTTCGGGGAATGCACTCTTTACTTTATCGAGACATGTGAAGATATTCTTGGAATGACCATGAGCACTATCAAGTACGAGATAGTCAGCGCCTGCAGCAAGAAGAGCACCTGCGCGTTCAATAACGTCAGCTGTGATACCGATTGCAGCGCCGCAGATAAGACGACCCTGAGCATCTTTTGCAGAATTGGGATATCTGGAAGCCTTTTCAATATCCTTAATTGTGATAAGACCCTTGAGTTTATAGTTTTCGTCAACTATGGGAAGCTTTTCAACCTTTGCGCGACAAAGAATTTCTTTTGCTTCTTCAAGAGTTGTTCCCTCTCTTGTTGTAAGAAGATTTTCCTTTGTCATAACGTCTTTGATTGAAACGTTATAATCGGGAAGGAAACGAAGGTCACGGTTTGTGATAATACCTACAAGAGTTCCGTTTTCATCACATACGGGAACACCTGAAATCTTATACTTAGCCATAAGATTATCAGCTTCATAAACGTAGTTATCAGGGCTCAGGAAGAAAGGATTTGTGATAACGCCATTTTCGCTTCTCTTTACTCTCTCAACCTGATCTGCCTGTTCTTCTATAGTCATATTCTTATGAATTGTACCTGCTCCACCTTCTCTTGCCATAGCAATAGCAAGATCACTCTCTGTTACAGTGTCCATTGCAGCACTCATAAGAGGAATATTAAGCTTAATTTTGTTTGTGAGACGAGTTCCCAGCTTAATATCAGCGGGAATAACATCGCTTCTCTGGGGAATGAGGAGGACATCATCAAATGTGAGGCCTTCTGCTACGATTTTTTCTTCAACAATGCTCATAATTTCTTCCTTCCTCCGCTTTTATAAGCGGCATAAACTTTTAAAAAAGTGATTATGTAGGGTTTCCTTCAGAAAGCATTTTAAAAAAAGAAAACACTTTCCTTTATAATGTTTATATTTGTATTATTATAGCTTATAAAACTATCAATTGTCAAGTAGTGTTATTTAAACAATTTATAACAAATATTGCTAATTTAAAGCACTATGGACATTACAAATGTGAGCACTATTAGAAATGCAAGATTATATATCATAAACTGGCGCAAATAATACCCTGTTGACCCCGGATTATGTTTAGAATACTCTCTGAAAGTTATAAGGCTGGCAAGAGATGCTATAAGCGTACCTACTCCGCCTATATTGACACCCACAAGAAGCTGAGGATAATTAGTTGTGAACTGAGAAAGAAGGATTGCTGAAGGGACATTACTGATTATCTGACAGCTGAGAATACTCACAAGGAGCGTACTTTTCGAAAGCAAAAATTCAAAAACATTTCTTACTACTTCTATTCTTGACATATTTCCTGAGAATATAAAGAAAAATACAAAAGTCATAAGAAGAGAATAATCAACCATTTTAAGAGCTTTTCTATCCATAAACAAAAGCACCAATGGAATCACAACAAGGCCCAACTGATAAGGTATACCCCTGAAAACGATAAGAACTGACAAAGCAAAAAGAATCATATAGATTATTACCTTTTTCTTATCTATCGTAACTTTTTCATCAGGAAGGCTAAGAGGCTCTTTTTTGACAAACAGACAACAGATAGTGATAATTGCGATTGCTATCAGAAACGGCAGAAGCATTATCTTAATAAACTCACTGTTTGAAATATTAAACTTGGTATAAAGATAGAGATTCTGAGGATTTCCGAAAGGCGTCAGCATTCCTCCCAGATTTGCCGCAATATTCTGCATTATGAAAGTGAATGCCATATGCTTTTTCATATCTGTGCTATCAAGCACAAAATATCCCAGAGGCAAAAACGTCAATAGCGCCATATCGTTTGCAATAATCATTGAACCTATAAACGTTATGTACACAAGAGCCAGAATACACATTCTTGTATTCTTAAAAAGAGTTACTGTTTTTCTTGCAAGAATATAAAAGAAATTGATGTTTCTTAGTGCGCACACAACCGCCAACACACAAAAAAGGCAAGTCAATGTTTTAAAGTCAAAATACCCAAGATACTCTGCGTCGGGCGGCACAAAAAAGGCTGTTATAAGAGCTGCAAAAAAAGCTATTACTGCAACTGTATTCTGTTTTACAAAAGCTTTTATACTTTTCATTTTTACTATCCTTTAATTCACATTTTTCATACCAATTATATCAGCATTTACTGCCTATTTCAACATAAGTTTGTATTTTCAAAAAAACAAACCAAGTTCAATGAACTTGGTTTGTTTGGTTATTAGATTTTTAACAAATTTAGCCGATCCAAACGCCGTTTGAAGCGAAGTTATACCACTTGTTACCGATATAATGCTTGCCTGTTACCATTGCGCCGTTTGTACCTAAATAATACCAACTGCCGCCAATTGACTGCCATCCTGTTACCATCACACCACTTGATGCCATATAGTACCAGCTGCCACCAATAGCCTTCCAGCCTGTTACCATATAACCGTTAGCATCAACATAGTACCATTTACCGCCATCGGAGATCCACTTGCTCTTTGTCATTGAGCCCTCAGAATCAAGATAGATCCAGCCGGTAGAGTCTTTCTTCCAGCAGTTTGTTACGCAATATCCGTTTCCGCCAATGTAGCACCAGCCCTTAGAGTCCATAACCCACTGATTAGTTGCCATTGAGCCGTCAGAAAGGAGATAGCACCAGCCGATGCTGTCTTTACGCCACTGATTCTTTACCATTGCGCCGTCGGAATCAAGATAGTACCACTTGTTATTATCATACAGCCAGCCTGTTTTCATATATCCGTTTGCATCAACGTAATACCACTTGCCACCGTCGTTTATCCACTTACTCTTTGCCATTGAACCTTCGGAATCAAGCCATATCCAGCCGATAGAATCTTTCTTCCAGCAGTTTGTTACGCAGTAGCCATTACCACCAACATAGCACCAGCCCTTAGAGTCCATAACCCACTTATCGGTTACCATTGCTCCATCTGAACCAAGATAGCACCAGCCTTTGGAGTCTTTTCTCCATTGACTCATAACTGCCATATCGTTCTCATAGAAATACCACTTGCCATCTTTACCGAAAATCCAGCCCTTAAGTGTTGTATCGGGCATTGTGGGATACTCGCTGTCAATATAGTTGAACACAAATTCGCAATTATCAAAAGTGAAGTTTCCAACTTCTCTTTCAAACGCACCCCACTGCTCTTCCGAGCCACCATAATATACAACAACATCTGAGCTTTTCATATTATCGAAAGCAGACGTTCCGATCCTCTTAAGAGATGCAGGCAAATAAATCTCTTTAAGATTATCACAGCCATAGAATGCACTTTCGCCTATAAGTTCAACGCCTTCGGGAATATGGATTGCCTGAAGTCCGCTTCTGTCGTAAAGCTCTTTCTGATATCTTTCATCTTGTTCATAATCCCAGTACCAACTATTATGACATCCGTTTTCAAACGCATGTCCTGCAATTGCAAGTGTGCCGGGCTTTACATAAAGCTCTGTACCTTCAGGAATATCGCCCTTATAGTTATAAAGCGACGTGCCCAGATATACCATACCTTCAGGCTTGTTATTATACCACTTTGTTGCTCCGAAGGAATGTCCGCCAAGCTCTACAAGTGTGTCGGGCATATTGATATTTATAAGATCTTCGCAACCGAAGAATGCAAAATAAGCGATTTCTGTTACACTTGCGGGGATATTAACAGAAGTAAGCTTAGAATTCATAAATGACTCATATCCTACATAATTGACTTTTTCACCGATAGTAACTTCTGTAATACCACTATTCTTAAAGGTATACATATGAATTTCTTCTATGTATTTACCAACATATGCTTTTTTCAGAGATTTACAATCCTGGAATGCTCCTCGACCGATATATTCAATCTTATCGCTGAGGTTAATGCTCTTAAGATTTTCACAAGAGCTGAACGCGAACGCACTGATATAGGTGATACTATCAGAAAGAACAACATCCTTGAGCCCTATACATCCTGTAAACTCGCCCTTACTGATATATATCTGATTTGCACTGAGAGGAAGCTCTGTAAGTGAGTGACAGTCGGAGAATGCATAGCTTCCAATGTTGGTGAGGTTATCGGGCATTTCAACCTTTTTCAAGCTTTTGCACCCACTGAATGCCTGATCGCCAAGTGTTGTGACATGTTTAGGAATAGTTACATCTACAAGTCCGTCACAACTATTAAATTCACCGGTGGAAATACTGTTCTGATTTACACCGATTGGAAGATATGTGAGTGAATCGCAGTTGTTAAATATGAAAGGTCCAAATACATAACAACTATCGGGAATATTGATTTCTTCAAGGCTTACACAATTTGAGAAAACACTGTTTCCAATTGATGAGAAACCTTCGCCCAAAACTACAGTTTTAAGATTTTCATTATCTGCAAAAGCAAAATTGCTTATATCACCATAGTCTTCTTCATTATAGAAATCTTCTGTTACAACTGTTTCCAACTGAGAACTCATAAAACTATACTCGCCAATATATGTAACAGAACCGGGAATTGTGATTCCTTTAAGAGCTGTATTATAGAATGCTTTATAGTCAATCAGAGCAAGCTTGGAAGGAAGCTCAATTGACTGGAGTGCTGTACAATCGGAGAATGCATAATTACTTATTGTCTGAAGCTCTGCTGGAAGATCTACACTTGTGAGATTGGGACAATTATCAAATGTTGCGTATGCAATCTCTGTTACCAAAGGTGACATCACAACGCTTGTAAGATTTTCACATCCCTGGAAGGTCATCTGAGGAATAAATTCAACTGTTTCGGGCATTACATATTCGCCGCTTATAGTTTTATCGCAGGAGATGATCTGAGTTTTATTCTTATTGTATGTTATTCCGTCTTCAACGATAAACTCTGTGGAATCAGGATGAACAATAAAAGTTACATCGTAATAAAGACTCATAAAGCTGAGGTCTGAAATTGTTATGGGGAGTTCATATGTATCTCCCTTTGCAGGGGGATATGCAATAACTGTTGTTACATCCTTATCAAAAATAACACCATCAATTGATACATACTCGGGATGATCTTCGTTAACAACAAACGCCTTAACTCTGCTCAATCCGCCCCTAAAAGTATCGCGTGAAATAATGGTTTCTGTACCCTCGATATAGATAGTCTCAACATTATAGAAACTGCTGAGTGCCCAGTCTGCAATATGCTTAAGAGTTTCGGGAAGCGTGATTGATTTGACATCGCCAAATGATCCTCTGAAGCTATTGATTCCTACAACAGGATAACCATGGATTTCAGAAGGTAAAACAACGTCTGTTATATTGTTTTTTGAAAAATAATATAAATCAGCCAAACCTGTAATGTATGCCTCATCATCCTGAACTATATAAGTATACGGGGTGTACTCTGCTATTGTTACATTGAACTCACAAGTTTTGCCTTTATATTTGAATGTTGCAGAGTATGTATTGCCTACTGTCCACGGGTTTTCAAAAGTCTGATCTGTACTAGAACTCCATGAACCCAACTGATTTGTAGGAAGGATCTCACTTGTACCGTTCTTGTAATTGATTTTTACTGATTTTACTGCATTTTGTGCATAATAACAGTACCACTCTACATAATTATTGTTTTCGTCCCAATCTCCGCGAAGCCAGCCATTAGTATTTTCCATAATGGGCTGTGTTTCAACAACCTCAATACTTTCAATGGGATTTTCTATAATTGATATTTCAAACGTATCCTCAAACATACCGCATGAAAGCAACGCCGTATATGTGTTGCCAACTGTCCATATGCCTGAAGGTGAATCAGGGCCCTGGTTGCCATAAAGGAATACCGAGCCTTCTATCTTACTGCCTAATTCATCATAATCACAGATTTCGGTTGTACCATCCTTATAGTAAACCTTGATATCTCCAATAGCATCCCATTCATCGTAGCGGACATACGTAAGAAACGTATCAAGTTCTCGGTCATAATAGCCATTGACATCGCCGTCGCCTTCATAAATAGGCTTTGTTTCAAGAACTTCGAATTTTTCAATATTAGTAGGGTCAATATAGAAATCAAGAGTTTCAGAATACCCCTCAACCGTAACTGTTGCAGAATATGTACCGCCGGCTGTCCACTGGTTGAAATAGTCCTGAGTGGCCTCAACATTTACAATGGAAGTTTCAGAAAAATGATACTCTCTGCTTGTTCCATCATTATAATGTGCTGTTATCCAACCAATGTCATAGTTCAGCATATATTCAAAATATGATTTCAATTCACCATCAACTTCCTGGCTTGACCAGCTACCGATGCTTCCCTCCTTTATGACACCGTCATAATCAGGGAACTCCAGATCTACAACGGTATTTTCTGCATTGTAGACTACAGAGTCTGATACATCAATCGACGTATTTTCAACTAAAGTTTCGGCATCCTCATAAATCACATTGGAAGCCAAAGATGCAGCTGCTGCCTGCGGAACGACCATCAATGCGCAGAGCAGAATTGCAATGAATCTTTTCATAATATTTTCCTTTCTTGTAAATATTCCCGGCCTTCTTCTACGAGTATAATTTTACCATATTTATCAACTAAAGTCAAACAAACAAGGGAAAGATTCTTTGCTCAAAGCATAAATCTTTCCCTGATTTTTTTGGTTATTATTACTGATTACTCTCAGTGTTCTTCACATTTTTCGGGGATCTCATCGTGCATAAACCAACCGATATCCATACCCTTACAATTATCTCCAATTCGTTTTCCGCTTTCTGTGCAATAAGCAATCTGCTTCACATTTTCATTGGGTGGAAAAATTGCATTTTCATTGATAACGATTTCATCGGTAAGTTCTGCAAAAAGGGCTGCGGCTACGTTTGATGTCATTCTCGCAGAATGCCACACAGCACATGTATACTCGGGTGTGAAGCCCACAAACCAGTTATCATTCCATCCTTCTGCAAGGTTTTCACCTGTTCCGGTTTTTCCTCCGACAAGCTTGCCACTGTGCCCTGCCGCTTGACCGGTTCCACCCGGCATTACAACTTCCTGCAGCAAAGAGTTCATTATAAAAGCAGTTTCCGGGCTTATAATCTGATACCCTATCGGCTCTGCTTCATATATAACCTTTCCTAAGTCATCGATTATTTTGGCAATTGTATAGGGTTTAACATAAATACCACCATTAGCAAATATCTGATAATAACCTGCCATATCAACCGTATTTACTCCTGCTGCGAGATATCCCAACGCTATATTATCAAGCACATCTTCTTCTCTGCCTGCATTTATTTGCTGAGTTTCGTATGACATATCAATACCAAAATTGTCACTGAGAAATTCTGCTGAGTTTGCAGAGCCATAATTTATGAGAGTTTTAACTGCTACGGTATTAATAGATTCTTTAATTGCAGTTTTTATATCCATATTTGAGTTTGTATACGTTCCGCTCGCATTGGATGGCCAATCGCGCAAGCTGCCGACAGCATCTTCAATTTTCTTAACAGGTGAGTCAACTGTCATTGTTGACCAACTGATGTTTCCGCTTTCCAAAGCAGGAGCATATACCGAAAGAGGTTTAAAAGCAGAGCAAGGATAAAAAGAGGTGCATGCAAGATTTCTGTGTTCATTATTCTCATCACTTACAGAATATATTGCCAGTACCCTGCCCTTCAGATCGGTAACGGCAGCAGCCATATTATCAACCATAGAAGTTTGCGCTTCTGTCATTGACTTGTATACTCCCTCATCAAAGACGGTTTCTATTCTATATCCTTTAGTCCTTAATATCTTATCCGCATCCCCAAGGCTCAAGTTTTTCTGTTCGCAAAGGATATCCAATGTTTCCCTGATAACCGCATCCACATACGACTTATATCCTTCTTCTGTTGGTTCAACACTGCCCCAGGTTGTTTGAGTAAGCTCACCCATTATTTCTCCATTTGCTGATACTATGACTGACGGGCTTTTTGGGGCACATCCCACAAGTATCATAGCCGCAGCAAACACCACACAAAAAGCTGCAATTATTCGTTTTATCATTTGTTCAAATATTCCTTTACTAAAACTGATATTTCACCTGTCAATTGCGTTTTGGGCTGATCCTTTATCATCTTACCCAATTTACTTACCTTGTCATCAAGACCTTCAAGCTTTGCCACAACATTGCCCAGCTCTTTTTTGCAAATATCTGCGCTGTATGTGTCCCCTGCTCTTGTATACAACTGAATGCTATACACCAGCATCTGGCAATATTCCTTATACTCATCATAAGCAAAAGGAGACATCTCAAGAACTTTATTTTTATATTCCATTGCCGTAGGAAGATCCCCCTTGGAAAAAGAGGATCTCGCTTTGACACTGGCTGCAATCGTACAATAAGGATTTCTCCTTAGTATACTCTCAGAAAGCTCAAGAGACTTATCAACATCCGTTTCATTTATGAGAATATGAACGGCAGAAAGCGTATCCCCTCTATACATACTGTAAGATAAACCTGTATTTCCAAGAAGATATGCACTCTGGGCAATGTTAAAATATACAAGTACGGCACAAAGAACACCTGCAACAGCATATGAAATGCCTCTGCGTTTTTTCAGGATCAATACTTTGCCGCAATCAAAATCAAGGCAAAGTACGAGAATCATCATCATTGCTATAAACTGCAGATCAAAATCGAAGAAGCTATGGGCACAGATAGCAAACAATAAAACTCTTATTCTCAGAGAAGTTCCTTTTCTGAAAAAAGTTTTTATAATTGCCGCTACAAAAACCAATGAAGGTATCCAACCGATATCAAGCACAAGCTGAAGAAAATCATTATGTACGAATGAAAGCTCATATACACCGGTCTGCACACCGGTATGAGTGAAATAATACCCAAAATATCCCATACCAAAAGGATATCTGATGATAAGCGGCATAGCATCTGCTACGTAAAGGATTCTTCCGACAAACGTGCTCTCCGTGAGCGAAGTTGAAAGGAATCTTGTGATAAGGTACATATTACCCGAAGCAAAAACATATACAAGGGCTGCAATCACACCAATTAAAACAAATGCACCGATTATAATCTTTACTTTTTTGCCGCGACGGAATAAAATCACCGCAAAAATTGAAACAAACGCCACCGCAAGCGCAATGCGGCTTCCGGAATAGAACATACCGAAAGCAAGGACAGCAAGCGCAACATAGTCCCATACACGAATTCTTTCTTTAGTAAGCAAAACTATCATTCCACACAGGAGAAGCATTGCAAAACTATTCGGATACTGCCAAAATCCGGCTAGTCTGCCTGCAACTGAAAAATACTGTTCAACAGGCTCTATATGCATGAGTACAACCGATATTAATGTCATAACCGCGCCGGAATATGCAACAACAGAAAACAACGCATCTTTTGAAGGTGCATTTTTCTGCATCATCACAACCATAAACAGAAACACAGCCAGATAACGAAAAAATCCAAAAAGCGCAACTCCGCTGTCCACAGCCCAGATTATTGTTGCAAAATAAGAAAAAGCAATAAGCGCCACTGATATCGACGGCAAGCCTGAAACAAATCTGAGTTCACCGTTTTTATGTACAGCCACAGAAAGATAAATACAAAGCACTGCTCCGGCAGCGAAAGCAGCAGGATTATGAAAAAGTCCCACCGCGAATATCGATACTATCAGAAAAAGCGGAACAAATCTGTTGCCGCTGAAAAAATTTTTTAACTCTGTCAACATAAACGATCCTTATTTTTAATACTACACATAATTTTATACCAACTATAAAAAAATGTCAACGCAAAGAAGTTAAATGTCATATTTATCAAAAAACATATTGATTTTTTTGCATTCTTTTGGTAAAATACACAATAGCTATATTAGCTACAATAACTTATCTATGGAGTTTTATATGAGAACAAGCGGAATTCTTATGCCGATTTTTTCACTTCCCTCTCCTCACGGAATCGGAACATTCGGTCGTGAAGCTTACAACTTTGTTGATTTTCTGGCTAAAGCCGGTCAGACATATTGGCAGATACTACCTTTGAATCCAACCAACTATGGCGACTCTCCCTATCAGTCTTTTTCTTCCTTTGCGGGCAACCCTTATTTTATCGATCTGGATATGTTACTTGAAGAGGGATTGCTGACCGTTGCGGAAATAATAGGAGCTGATTTTGGCGAAGATCCGTTATCAGTTGACTACGGAAAGCTTTACAACAACAGAATCCCTCTTTTAAAGCGTGCTTTTGCTCGCTTTGAACCTGACAAAGCATACAAAAAGTTCTGCAGACAGAATAAATTCTGGCTTGATGAATACGTGCTGTTCATGGCACTTAAAAATGCTCATAATGATATTGCCTGGGAAAACTGGGAGGATGAGCTTCGCCTAAGAAAAGCCAAAGCTATTAAAGCTGCTAAAGAAGAATATGCCGAGGTTATGGATTTCTACCGCTTTGTGCAGTTCAAATTTGATCAGCAGTGGCAGGCGCTTAAATCCTACGCTAATGAAAACGGAATTTATATAGTTGGTGATATCCCGATTTATGTTGCTTATGACAGTGCTGACACGTGGGCAAATCCCAAACAGTTTTTGCTTGACCGTGATCTGAAGCCTATTAAAGTTGCAGGATGTCCCCCTGATGCTTTCTCTGAAGACGGTCAGCTTTGGGGCAACCCTCTATACCGTTGGGACGTTATGAAAGAAGACGGATACACCTGGTGGAAGAAACGCCTTGGACACGCAATGAAGCTCTATGATAAGGTTCGTATTGACCATTTCAGAGGTTTTGAAGCTTATTATACGATTCCCTATGGTGACAAAACTGCGAAAAACGGCAGTTGGATGACAGGCCCCAATCTTGATCTCTTTGACGCTATGAAAGAAGAGTTCGGTGAGGATCTGCCCATTATTGCAGAGGACCTTGGTTTCCTTACAGAAGAAGTTTACGAAATGCTGCGCAAATCCGGCTTCCCAGGAATGAAAGTTATGCAGTTCGCTTTTGATGGAAAGCCTACCAACGAATACCTGCCTCACAATCACGTTAAGAACTGCGTTGTTTATACCGGTACCCACGATAACGACACTATCATGGGCTGGCTTGAAAGCTCTAAAAAGAAAACTGTTAAGCAGGCTAAACAATATATGCACGCAACCGATGCCGAAGGATTCAACTGGACTATGATCCGCACTGCACTTATGTCAGTTGCTGATACCGTTATTATTATGATGCACGACCTTATCGGTCTCGGCAGCGAAGCAAGAATAAATATGCCATCTACTGTTGGCGGCAACTGGCAGTGGAGAATCGACAAGGTTTGTATCAACGATTGGCTTGCTAAGCTGATGCTGGATACTACCGCTCCCTATGGAAGAGCTGTTATCAGAAAAGGTTATGAACCAGAGGATGATGACGAAGACCTTGAAGAGGAAGAGGAAAAAACTGAAGAAACTGTAAAAGAAACAGCAATTGAAGAATAAACCCAACCATAAAGCTAAAAGGTAGATAAACGGATTAACACCGTATATCTACCTTTTTCATTACAAAAATACTGTATTTGCGAATTTTTCATTCCTTAAAGGCTTTCTATTCTCTCTACGCATTTCTTATATCTGTGGGATGTTACAATAGGGTTATTCTCCTTATCGTCACATTCATGCCAACATTCTCTCAAATGTATCAAAAGCTTTTCTTTAATTTTATCAGTATCTATAATTTTTCATCTTCTGATATACGATTTTCCGAAAACACACCTTACCTTCGTTATTACCATTTTTCAAATACCGCCAAATGTGTTATTTCTACGACAAAGTCCACGTTTTTTGCGTTTGACTAAATACAAAGAACTTTATGCAATTGTCTATTTTGACAATAG
>JAFXGC010000033.1 GCA_017513325.1 Clostridia bacterium | reverse complement strand
TGTCGGCTCATCAGCCTCGGGATTGAAGGTTGTGACAGTATAAGGTAGTCCGGACTTAACGTTATCTGCATCTGCGCCGCTACCGCCATAGTTTACTGTTTCAAGTATATAACAATCCTGAAAAGCCTGAACCCCCAGTTTTTTTATGCCTGAAGAAATATAAACTGCGGAAAGTTTATAACATCCATAAAATGACCACGTGGGTAATTCTGTTACACTTGCCAGCACTTTTGCACTTTTGAGTGCAGAACAATAGGTAAAAATTGAAGCTTCAAGCGTTGTGACTGACGCCGGAACAGTTATACCAAGAAGGCTTTCGCATCTGTAAAAAGCTTCTGTTCTGATAGTTTTGAGAGTATCGGGAAGACGAACAGACGTGAGCGCAGTGCACATTTTAAAAGCGCCTGCACCTATCTCTTCCAGTCCCGATGAAAGATTCAAAACTTTCAGCGCGGAGCATCCATAGAAAGCATACATTCCTATGGTTTTTACTGACTCAGCGATTGTAACGCTTGTTAGATTTCCCATATCAAAAAATGAAAAATCACCAATATGAGAAACACCGTTTTGAACGTTTACAACACTAATCTTTTCCTTATGAGCCACCCAGGGAGCAGGAAAAAACTCGCCATAGTTGCTCATTGCGCCTTCACCACTTATAGTGAGAGTGCCGTTTTCAAAAGACCAGTTAACGCCCTCTCCGCATTCTCCGCTTACATCAGCGGCGCTCGCAACGGGCACCGCTGACGCGAGAAATACAAACGCAAGGAGGATAGCCATTATCCGCCCAATATTCAATTTTAATGTATTATGGCGCATATTAGGCCTCCAACTTATTGTTCTATATTACTTTTCCTTTTTCGTTTTAACGCAATCAACCACACTGCCCCGACTATTACTGCAATTAATGCCCATATATTACCCAGGGGCAAAGGGAGATTGAACGACTGAGTACGATCCCAGTCATCTCTGAATAGATTCAATACGAATCTCAGTGTGCCATAAAGCACCAAAGTAATGGGATAAATCTTTCCTCTATATTTCGGATTATATGATAAATACAATAATAACACTGTAAGAATCAGAGCCGTGACAAATTCAACAATCTGGCTTGGAAATCTTACATATATATTATCTTCAGTTTGTCCAAGGATCACACCCGCGCAGCAACCGTCTATCAAACATTGAACCTTAAGTACTGCTAATGCCAAGCACCCGGATGTTGCACATAAATCAAGTGAATAAACATACGGCATTTTTAAGATTTTAGCTACGGCAATAAACGTTAATGGAGCAAAATATACTGCACCAAAAAAAGATTTACCGCCCCAGTCGCCATTTTCTAAAAAATACCACAATTCAGCGCCAATCAAACCTGTGACAATAATGGCGACAGATACAATTACGCATTTCCACCACTTAAATCCATACCATCTTAATTGAAGAGCAGAAGGAATACATATAAACATCGCACATATTATTAATGCTATTAATAAACCTACTGAAGTTATCATCCCTACTCCTTAACTGAGGCAATTCTCTGCTGAGAACTGCCTCAGTTCATTATTATTTACTGTTCGTTCTTAATTACAATTGCATCACTGCTTGATACATTAAAGGTATAGGAAATACCATTATGAACCAAGGTTAACTTCGAAGCAGTAAGAACACCTGCACCCTTATGCTGAGCGCTACTGCAAGTTGCACCGGGTTTATACTGACCTACAAAACGCTGACAACTTGAGTTGTCTGCTGTCCATTCATATGCAGAGGTCTGACCACTCATTTCTTGTGCAGTATACATATATACAGTACCGCCATTTGCAGTAAATGTAAGCTGCGCACTTGTAGCATTTTTCAATCCATTAATTTTCAATGTAACAGATGGATATGTTTCATAAGAAATATTTCTACCACTAATACTACTCTTACAATATATCTCTACAGTCTTTCCGCTGAAACTTGAAGTTACATTATACTCTGACTCAGCATCTTTATTAACCGTCTTATGAGAACCCGAAGGACTGATTGACTCAATACTTACTGTAGGTATACTCCAGTTTACAGGAATAGGTTGCAAGCTGAACGAACCATCTACTACGAAAGCAGAAAGTTCCGTATAAGTTGTGCCACCGATAGTAACACTGAAGTTAAGTTTATACTCACCTTCAAGCTGGAAATTCATAGTTTCCATCTTGAATACTTTACCGGCTTCAATCTCAGCAATAGTAAAGCTCTGGTTAGGTAAAGAGTTCATATCTGTAACTGTGAAGTTACGGTTTGTTCCATCCCACTGATAAGCAAGATCAACATCTATACCTTCAATTGCATTACCGAAATGGTCAGTTATAGTGATTCTCATATTATCCACTATATGATCATCCATAAATGCTCCGTTATAGATCAAAGCAGGTGCATTTATTGCACTGAACTTAACTGTTGTGAAAAATCTTGTTTTGAGTATGCCCTTATCTTCCGCAAGGAAATCAGCCAAATCAAGATATCCGGTTGCGCCTTCTGTTTCTGTATCTCCGTCATAGTAGACATCGTCATAGAATACATTTGCAACCTTCATTCCTCTTATTTCCCATGTACCGTCGTGAGGCAGACCGTTGCCGGTTGCATTTCCCTCTTTATATGTGGGAACAAAATAACTTATACCTGTTGTATCATTAGTTGAGATTGCAACGCCCTCAAATTCGTAGACCTTATCTTCTTCTTCGCAATAGATTTCAAAGATAACTGACGCTGCTGCTGCATTTTTAAGCTGCACTGTCATCAATCTCTGCTTTGTAGTGTCACTGATCTTACTATAAGCATTATTAATATCAATAACTTCAGCCTGGTTTGTTGATGCAGCACCCACATATTCCATAGGAACGGGAGAAATAGCCGTTACCTTAGGAGCATTTATAGCAACTGTGATAACGTTCTTATCATCACCTTTTCCAATATCAACACTCTGGAAAGAATATGAGCCGGGACGAGTGATCTTGAATCTGCCTTCGCCCTCAGTTGCTCCCTCATATCTGCCAATATCGCTGTTCCAGGACAGATTTGTATCAATTCGGTTCATGATAGATGAACCAACACCGTAGTGAAGGACAACATCATTAAGACCTGTCATAGCATTACCCTTATCATCTGTGATAACACAGCTGACATTCATATATAGGGGTTCAGAACCATCATATATGAGTGAATAACCTGCAGATGAGACTGTCATATTAAGTCCTTCTTCTCCGTAAGCTTCATCATAAAGGGCATCTTTCTGGGGCTTATATTTTTCCTGTATTGTTGCAATTGCAGCTGCAACTTGTTCATCAGTTGCATTGGGATTTGCAGCTTTATACTCTGCAATTTCTGCATCCTCTGCGTTCTCAATAGCCGAAAGCTTCGTCTGGTATTCTGTTGTCATAGGCTGACTGAGGAAAATCTGAGCTTTAAGGCCAAGATAAAGCTGAAGAGTTTTCTGCATTGATGCAGGAAGCGGAATATATACACCATCAATAATTACGTATGTCAATGTATATCTACCACTGGTAGTAAACATTGAACTGGCCATCCAGCCGCTATTTGTCTGAGTATAGTCAACTGTCAGGTTCTGACCTTCATCATGAGCAAACACTGCCTGAACCTTTGAAGGATTCTGACCGGCACTGGTGTTAAGGGAAAGTATTGTTGAAAGCTGATAATAGTTTTCAGCAGTCATAATAGTTTTACTTGAAGCCCCTTCCCATCCTTCACATATAATATTATTAATTGTGATACCGGGAATTTCTACCGTTATTATCTGGTCTTCTTTAAGCGCATAGTCAACGC
>JAFXGC010000032.1 GCA_017513325.1 Clostridia bacterium | reverse complement strand
TTAGAATTATAAAAGTGATAAGGAAAGGGGGATTTGATTTGAGTAATCTAAAAAATGGAATAGATGCAAAAACTCCTGATCCGGTACAACTTTTAAACCGCGATGCAATTCAGATCAATTCTGAGGAAATTGAATCCTGCGTAAAGGATAAAATAGTTCTTGTCACAGGTGGCGGGGGATCTATCGGTAGTGAACTTTGCAGGCAGATCGCTGCAAGAAACCCTGAGTTGCTTATTATTTTTGATATCAGCGAATACAATGCCTATATTATTGATTATGAGCTGAAAAATAAATTCCCGACGCTTCAGCTTGTAGTTCTTATAGGATCTGTGCGCGATAAAAACAGAGTGAACAGCATTTTTGAAAAGTATAAGCCACAGGTTGTATATCATGCTGCAGCGCATAAACATGTGCCGCTTATGGAGTATTCTCCATGTGAAGCTATCAAGAATAATGTTTTTGGTACACTAAATGTGGCGGAATGTGCCCATAATAATAATGCAGAAAGATTTATTCTTATTAGTACAGATAAGGCAGTCAACCCAACAAGTATAATGGGTGCTTCAAAACGCATATGTGAAATGATCGTTTGCGATGTTGCGCAACGCTCAAAAACCAAATTTGCCTGTGTTCGATTCGGTAATGTTATGTGTAGCAGCGGAAGTGTTATTCCTCTTTTTGAAAAACAGATAATTGAGGGTGGCCCCGTGACAGTTACTCACAAGGACGTTATCAGATATTTTATGACGATTCCAGAAGCGGTTTCTCTTGTTTTGCAGGCAGGAGTATATGCAGATAAAGGTGAGATATTCGTGCTTGATATGGGTGCTCCTGTGCGAATAGATGATTTGGCTCGCAGTCTTATAAGACTGTATGGGTATGAACCCGATAAAGATATCAAAATCGTTTATACCGGTCTTCGTCCGGGTGAAAAATTGTATGAAGAGTTGCTTCTTTCTGAAGAAGGTCTGGAAAGAACTGCAAATGACCTTATATATTTCGGAACGCCTGAAAAAAATGACAGTATAACGTTTGCAGGCAAGCTTAAAAAACTTGAAGAAGCTTGTGATGAAAACAGTGAAGATATACGGAGTTTAGTTCAGGATATTGTACCAGCTTATTTAATTGATGGGAAAGTTAATTTGTAAACTAAAATACTATGCTTTGTTAAGATTGTAAACTTTGGTAAGTGGATTGACAAAAACAGAAAAAAGTGTTATAATCCCCGTAGTATGGAATAAGAAAAGGAACTAGCTGTCTGAGGGGGAGAGTTAGTTCCTTTGCGCTTTTTTGGAGTATTTGAATGAAAAAAATAGATGCAACAGTTTTGAAAGAAACTAAATATATAGCAGCGTGGATATTTATATTCAGCGTGCTTATGCAGGCTGTGTTTCTTGTAATTAGTGAATGGAACTACACGGTGTTGTTGGGTAATATACTCAGTGCAGTTTTTTCAGTATTAAATTTCTTCCTCATGGGATTAACTGTTCAGAAGGCGCTTGGTAAAGAAGAAAAAGAAGCCAAAACTCTGGTAAAGGTTTCTCAGTTATACAGAAGCCTTATGATACTGGTAGTAACGGTTGTTGGCGTTGCGTTACCTTGCTTTAATACGGTTGCAGTTATAGTTCCCGTGTTTTTTCCCAGAATAGCGATTGCTATGCGTCCTTTGTTTGATAAAAAATGATTTAGATCTCATATAATTGTGAGGTGGTTATAATGAAAAGAAAGAGCCGCAGTTTCGCGGCATTGGATATCCTTTATATCTGTATGATGATTTTGCCGATTGTTACGGCAATTGTGATTAAGGTGCTGACTAAGCCTGCAAGCGAAGGTATATCTATAACCGGTGCTCAAATCTATTTTTCTATTCCTATGCCGATTCAGGATCTTATCATAACTGAATCTCAGATTAATTCATGGCTTGTTATGATTGCGATACTTGGGTTGTGTCTGTTTCTTACACATGGGCTTGAAACAAGAATTGTAAGTACAAGACAACATGTTGCAGAATGGATAGTTGAAAAAGTTGACGCAATGGTTCTTGATAGTATGGGGGAATATTTCAAAGGCTTTTCCTCATTTATTGCGGCTATTCTGGCTCTATCAGGTTTTTCCAGCCTGATGTCTTTGTTTGGACTATATCCTCCTACTTCGGATATAAATATAGTGGCAGGTTGGGCAATTCTTGTGTTTGTGCTTATAACTTATTATAAGTTCAAATGTGGTCCGATCACATATTTGAAGAGTTTTGCAGAACCTGTTGCATTTCTCACTCCTCTGAATGTTATAAGTGAGTTTGCAACTCCTCTTTCTATGGCATTCCGTCATTACGGAAACGTTCTTTCGGGCACCGTAATTTCAGTTCTTATTGCAACAGGGTTGCAGGGCCTTTCCAAACTTTTGCTCGGTTGGTTGCCCGGCTTCCTTGGAGAATTTCCTTTGTTCCAAATCGGACTCCCCGCAGTTCTTTCAATCTATTTTGATGTGTTCAGCGGATGTCTGCAGGCATATATTTTCGCGATGCTTACAATGATGTATGTTTCGGGCGGATTCCCGATGGAAGAGTATTTTGCAAAAAAAGAAAAACTTAAAAATAAAAAAATGGAGGCAAATTAAAATGTTAGAACTTGCTATTGGTATTATTCTTGGTGGCTGTGCACTTGGTGCCGGCTGTGCTATGATCGCAGGTATAGGACCTGGTATTGGTGAAGGTAACGCAGTTGCTAAGGCTTGTGAAGCCATTGGTCGTCAGCCTGAGAGCAAAGGTGCTGTAACATCTACAATGCTTATGGGTTGTGCTATTGCAGAAACAACAGGTCTTTATGCACTTGTTATTGCTATCCTGCTCATTTTCGTAGCACCCAATATTTTTGTAAAGATCCTTTTGAACGCAATTGGCTGATAAACAGGAGAAATTATTATGCAAACTTTAGATGTCATTTCTGTCAATCTGTGGCAGATATTGATTTCTCTCATAAATCTTGTTTTGCTGTTTCTCATTATAAAACACTTTTTGTTCAAGCCTGTAAAGAAAATGCTTGCAAAGCGACAGAGTGAAATTGATGAACAGTACAGTGCAGCTGCGGAGGCTGAAAAGTCAGCAGATAAAAGCCGAGCCTTGTGGCAGGAAAAGCTGTCTGGTGCTGATGAGGAAGCTAATGCTATTATTCAGAAGGCAACTGACAATGCAAAATATCGCGGAGAAAAACTTATAGCCGATGCCGAAGAAAAGGCTGAAAGTATTATTCGTATTGCAAAAACTGAAGCAGAGCTTGAGCGCAAAAAGGCAACTGAAGGTATCAAGCGAGAAATCATTGAGGTTTCAGGAGCACTTACTGAAAAAATGCTTGAGCGTGAGATCAATAATGAGGATCACCGGGCATTGATCGATTCATTTATTGAGAAGATAGGTGAAGATAATGAATGATATCGGCAAAGAGTACGGTGCAGCATTATTTATGCTGGCAAGTGAAGAAAATGCAAGGGATGAATATGCGGCCTCTCTTGAAAAGATAAAAAGCATCTTTAAAGAGTCGCCGGAGTATCTCAGCTTTCTTGCTTCTCCCGGAATTTCTCTTGGTGAAAGACTTTCTGCTATAGAAACAGCTTTTGCAGACCATCTTCCCACAAATGTGCTTTCGTTTGTTCAGCTTATGTGCGAAAAGGGAAGAATAGATAATTTTTTTGAGGCGGCTGAAGAATATAAGTCTTTGCTTGATGCCTCAAAGCATATATCGTGCGCAAAGGTAACAAGCGCGGTTGAGCTTGAAGAAGATGAAAAAAATAAGCTTATTGATAAGCTTAAGGCTATTAGCGGCGGAGATGTTGTTGTTGAATATAAAGTAGATAACACAATAATGGGCGGCCTTATAGTTGAGCTTGATGATAAGATTATGGATGGAAGTCTTCGTAACCGTTTGCGTGAGGTAAAGGATGTGATGAATTCATGAATACAAGACCTGAAGAAATCAGTAATGTTATAAAAGAGCAAATCAAGAATTACAGATCCAGAATTGAAATGAAGGAAACAGGTACAGTTATCCTTGTTGGTGACGGTATTGCCCGTGTATACGGCCTTCGTGAATGTATGGCAAGTGAGCTTCTTGAATTTGAAGATGGCAGTTTCGGAATGGCGCAGAATCTTGAAACTGAAACGGTTTCAGTTGCGTTGCTTTCCGATAATAACAACATAAAAGAGGGCTCAACTGTTAAGAGAACGGGTAAGGTTTTGTCTGTTCCTGTAGGTGAGGCTATGCTTGGACGAGTTGTGAATGCTCTTGGAGAAGCTATTGATGGCAAGGGACCTATTGTAACCGATAAAACAAGACCAATTGAGTCTGAAGCTCCAGGTATCATTGAAAGAAAAAGCGTTTCTGTGCCTCTTCAGACAGGAATCAAAGCAATTGATAGTATGATACCTATCGGCAGAGGTCAAAGAGAGCTTATTATAGGTGACAGACAAACGGGTAAAACTGAAATAGCTATCGATACAATC
>JAFXGC010000031.1 GCA_017513325.1 Clostridia bacterium | reverse complement strand
GATTGATAACGGACATAATAATTTTGACGATGTGAATACATGCATTTTGCGAATTGAACTAACACACGGATTACTGTTATCTCACGGAACTCGTTATGATATTGATTTTTCTAAGTGACTGACCAATTCCAATTTATCGAATAGTAAAAACACCGACGGATTATTAAAATCCGTCGGTGTTTTATTATCCTTATGAGAAGCACCCTTTATGGGTGCTTTTTATTTCTTAATATGTAATCTGCATCAGATAAGCAATGCATTAGCCACGCCAATTATCAGCGCTGCTGCAGATGCTATACGGGCATACAGGAATACCCTGTCGTTACCTTTTTTGATGCGTTCCAACACAAGTGCTCCGATACTGATCAAAGCAAGTGCTATTGCCAGAACTGCCTGATGCTCAAAGCCCAACCAGTTTATGCGAATACCTACGTAAGCAACGTATAAACTCAGCGCCACAGTGATATAGAAGCAAACACGCTGAATCTTTTTATTTCTGATAAGAAACATCAGCACCAAAGAAAGCAAACTGGCTGCGATCAAAACCATACTAACTATAACAAGCAAATCCAAAAAAGTAATCATATTATTTCCTCACTTTCATTTTTGTTTTGGGTGTTTTGCTTTTGTGAGTATATAATAACACTTGAATCTAAAGAAATAGCACAGAAAATTCTAAAGAATTCTAAAGAAAACCTGTTAAAATTCAGAAAGTGTAACTATAATAGAAAATTTATCAATATTCTTCGAAATATTTACACTTCCACCGTAGTTCTGCGCAATACGGCGAATGCTGTTGATTCCCAATTTATAACTTTCTTTTTGCCGGGGAGCGGCAAGGACACTGTTTTCCTGAGTGATACACAATTCACCCTTATCAGTGCGGATACTCAGAAATACCGGTTGTTCATCATCCGCATACTTATGCACATTTGAGCTTAGATTATCAAATATTCTTCTGAGCTCCTGAACATCAAATGAACCTTCAAAAGAACAACAGCAGCTCAGATCTGTACGCACGTCAAAACGCTCCTCCAGATTCTCCTCAAACTCTGCCGCAAGCTGTTCCATTAGCAAATGAGCATCATCAAAATGCTCGGGGTTGCGTTTATCAGAATCAATCAGGAGAGCTGAGAGATCCCTGATCTGCTCTGATTTTTTTCGGATCATTTGCAGATATGTTTTCTGCTCTTCGGCGGAAACACTGTTTTCTCCGCACAGATATTCTGAATATGCCAAAATGGAGGTGAGTGGAGTGCGGATATCGTGAGACAAAGCACGGATAAACTGCTCTTTTTCAAGGGACATCGCCAGTTCTTTCTCGCGCAACTGCTTCTGCGAAGCAGACATATAGTTGATTGCATCTGCAAGTTGAGTCAGTTCGTTTTTTCCCTCAAGCGGAATATCTCCGTCAGACTGCCCCAATCTCAGATTATTTATACCATCCGTGATTGTTCGAATATAAGTTATACGGTCATTAAAAAGAGCCAAAAAAAGCAAACTGAAACTAACAGCTGAAATGACTGCGCTCAGGCTGAATATCCAACGATCCACTTCCAACCATTCGAACTCCGACATAACCACATCGTTATCAAAACAATAGGATTCTACAATTGCTGACGAAGTCCAGGTTAAAATCAAAAACAAAATTGCTGAAATAAAAGCGCTGATCCCTATCAGTCCCAGGATCTCATAAGCAAGCTTACTTTGTTTTTTTCGTTTTATTTTAATCAATATAATATCCCTTTCCCCATGCGGTTTTTATATAGCAGGGAGTTTTGGAATTATCCCCTAGCTTTTTCCGTATGTTTTTTATATGAACCATAATAGCTCCGTCACCCACAGCATCTTCATTCCATATGCTTTGGTAGATATTCTCAAGCGAATATATCTTGCCTCGGTGGTTTGCAAGCAGTTCCAGAATTTTAAACTCTGTATATGTGAGTGCAATACGTTCTTCTCCTTTAACAACGCATTGTCCGTCCAGGTCCAAAACAGCATCATAAATTGCAAGACGGTTTTCCTGCTGGCGGGGAGCTGAACAATTTACGCTTCTTCTAAGAATTGCGCGTATGCGCAGCAAAAGCTCTGCACTTGAAAACGGCTTTACTATATAATCATCAGCACCTACAGAAAAACCTATAACCTTATCAGATTCTCCTGAATATGCAGTGAGAAAAACAATAGGAGTTTCAAACTGCTTGCGGATCTGTGAAGCAACCATAATCCCGCTTTGACCGGGCATATCCACGTCAAGAAGATATAAGTCAATTTCCTCTCCGATCATTTCTGCGGCACGCCCGCCATCCTCTGCCGTCACCACCTCGTATCCTTCTGAAGAAAGCAAAAGCTGAAGTATCTGTCGGATCTGCGGATCATCATCTGCTACAAGAATACACTTTTTTTCGTTTTTCATTGGAGCCTCCTTTATATATCGGCGTGAAAACTCTAAAAAACAAATTTTTCTTTTTTATATCGGTTATTTTCAGTATATCAAAGAATAGTTGTTTTGTAAAGCGAAAAGAAGGGGCAGTCCATTTCAAGACTTCAAAGCCCTGCTTTAACAATAAGTAAATTATGAAAAGGCACCCAAAGGGGTGCCTTTTTCATTTAATGGATTTTATACTATATAGCACGATCAAGCTTCTTCTGCGTTCTCTTTCTTCTTGCTATATACTGTTGTAATAACAACTCCACTTCCACTCAAGAACAACATTGCAACCCAAAGCTGAATATTTGAAATATCACTTGTCTGAGGAGGTGTGATTTTGGATGTATGGTCTGTTGTTTCAGGGGTGGGTTCCGTTGTTTCGGGGGTAGGATCTGTTGCATCGGGAGTAGGTTCCGTTGTTCCGGGATTAGGATCTGTTGCACCGGGAGTAGGTTCCGTTGTTCTGGGATTTGGATCTGTTGCACCGGGAGTAGGTTCTGTTGTTTCGGGAGCAGGCTCTGTTGTTTCGGGAGCGGGCTCTGTTGTTTCGGGAGCAGGCTCTGTTGTTTCGGGAGTGGGCTGGGTTGTTTCAGGAGTGAGCTGGGTTGTTTCGGGAGCATTATATTCATTTCTGAATTCAAACGCATAGGTTCCTTCATCTACGTCAACACCGTCAACTGTATACGTAACAACAATCTCACCTTCGTTGTTATCTTCCGCTTTAACAACCACTTCATACACTGTTGTGTCATAAATGATGCCGTTGTTTTCACTTACCTCAACACCGTTTACTACGGGGAGGATTTCCTTCACATAGTATTTATGTGTACCGGGCTCTGTATATGTGATTGCACCAAAGCTTACTACACCGTCTTCATCACTTATAACTGTTTCGATGGGTGTGTTTTCTCCGTCGTTGTAAAGTCCGAATTCAAATCCTGCAGGATCGTTTCTGTCACCTGAAAGTGTTTTTTCAACTGTCAGCTCAAGCGTTCCGTCCGCTCTGATATATCCGTTGTCAAATACAAGGTCTTCGCGTCCGCTTGCGCTTGTTACTTTTACACTTTCAACATAAAGCTTTCCTTCGCCATCGTCCTCTACATTGATCTTCAGTGTATACTCATTTGTATCCCAGTTTACGAAATCCCAAAGAATATTCTTTTCTTCTTTGATTGTGAATTCGTAAAGATCTGCTGCTGTGAACTCAAGCTCATCGAAGAATATTTCGCCATTTTCGTTGTTTTCCTTAACCTGTGTTGCAAAGCCTGTGCCGGAAAGTGTGAATGTGAATTTCTTCATCTTGCCGCCGTAGTTCTTTGTTGCTGCAGGGGCATACTTAACTGAACTTGCCAGATAGCTGTTTTCGAAATCAGCGCCTGAAACTGTTGTTTTATTTGCATTAACTGAGCTTGAAAGTCCATCCGCTGTTACAACGGTTTCAATTCCGCCCTTTCCGTTATCCTTAACTTCTACTTTGATACGATATTCTGCATCACTATATGTGATTCCCTTAATGGTTTCACCTGCGTTTGCTTCTTTTACAACATAGTAGAATACTTTACCTGCATCATTGGGAGTATACTCTATCTTGAAGTTATACACGCCGTTCTTATTCTTTGTTGTTGCAGGTGTAACGCCATCGGTGTTGTATGTATCGTCTGTTGTGTACAGCTCGAAATCAAACATATCGTCTGTCAAAGTCTTATTGCCTGTTAGAGTCTTGTTACCTGTGATCTCAAGCTCTGCATTTCCTGTTATAACATATGCATTATTGAAAGCAATGGAGCTTGTGGGGATAATTGTTACGTGGCCGTTTACAAGCACCATCTGGGTTACTGTTGTTGCAACGAGAGCACCCTTGTGGTTATCTTCAACATTAACTGTGATGCGGTATTCTGTTTCATCATAAACGATACCTGCCTCAGCATCGCTTCCTGTGGGGATTATTTCGCGAACAACGTAATAGTATGTTCCAACTGCATCGTAGTCGATTCTGCCAAAGTCAATAACTCCGTGGAGATTATTCTTTTCTGTGCGCTTTTCACCGCCTGCAACTACAGTTGCGAAATCGCTCTCTGTTTCAACAAGTTCAAATGTGAACTGATCTGCTGCAAGGTCCTTATCTGCAAGGTTTTTATTTGCAAGAATTTCTACGTATGCATCCTTAGGATCATATGTGTTATTGAACACGATCTCGCCGCCGGAAACAACGCTCCACTGAGACTCAAGACCACCTGTGGTATTATCGCTTACAACAACTTTAACGATATATTCAGAATCTGAATATGTAATTCCGTTGCCGCTTACGCCCTTGGGCTCTGTGATACGGTAATAGTACTCACCTACCTGAGTATGTACTATGGGAGCAAATGTGAACTTCGCTGTATTGTTGGTTACAACGCCGTTCTCGCTTGCAAGAATAAGACCGCCAGCCATTGCTGTGCCGTTTTCATCTGCAACCTGCTCAAGGCGGAAATGGAATTCGCCTGCGATCATAGGTCTGCCAACGAGCTTCTTTGTGCCACTGACAGCCACGGATGTTCTGCCGCTGATAGTATATGTGTTTACAAAATCAATGCTGCTAACTGTGCCCCGGCCAACCTTATTGATGATAACAGAAGCCTTAAGAGCTGTACCGTCAGCCGTTACATTTACTGTGATGTGATATACTGTTTCATCATAGTCCATACCGTTTCTGCTGCCTGCTTTTTCGCCAACAACGTAATAGTATGTTCCAACCTTTGTGTATTCAATTTCGCCAAAAGCATTTGTGCCTTCGTTTGTGATTGTGATTTCTTCGTTTACGCCACCATTCTTAACGTTTACGAAAGAGCCGTCAGTTTCTGTGATATAGAATCTGAAATCCTCTGTGCCTGTAAAGCGGTCACCGTCAAGGGTCTTATTAACGGAAATCTCCACCTTATCCGTTGTGAGAACAAGCTCGTTTGTGAACACAAGCTCATCTTCGCCAACAGCATTACCTGCCTTTGCAAAGCTAACGGAAGGAACCAGCTTGCCGCCGCTTGCTTCTGCTTTCACTGTAACTGTATATTCGGTTGTGTCATAGTTCATGCCGAGGATCTTATCTGCATCAGAGGGAACGATCTCACGAAGAATATATGTGTCCTCTGTTACTTTGCTGAGAGGAATATGGAATGTGGCTTTTCCGTCTGCACCAACTGTGCGCATTGTATATGCGGGAGCAGCTGCAACTACGCCGCCTTCAACTTTGTAAAGACCAAAGAGGAATCCTGCTTCGCTGATGCCTACG
>JAFXGC010000030.1 GCA_017513325.1 Clostridia bacterium | reverse complement strand
TTGAAGCTCGCGTAAAGGAAATCGAGGACGGTACATTCGAAGAACTCCTCCAGGACCTCATGCAGAAGCCGATTTCTGAAATGAAAGAGCTCTACAACACAAGAGAAATTGAGAAATAAGGAGGGATAGACGTGTTTACACCTGAAATGCTTGAATCTGTTAAAAAAGTTGAGGCTACCAGAGCTGCCAGAATGCAGACAGAGCCCAGACGTATGACAGCAGAAGAGAAGGATACCCTTCTTAAAGCTTTCCATCCTGACTACAGAGCAGATGGATTTGCAGAAATCAAAATCGGTTCCAATAAGGGCGAAAAGGCTCCTCTTGAGCTTGCTCAGCTCCTTAACTCCAACTCCCGTATTCTCGGCGTTGATATTGATCTTAATAAGGTTGATTACGACGTTGACGTTCTTGTAATCGGTGGCGGCGGTGCAGGTGCATCTGCTGCAATCGAAGCTGATAACGCAGGCGCTAACGTTATGATCGTAACAAAGCTCCGTATCGGCGACGCTAACACAATGATGGCTGAAGGCGGTATCCAGGCTGCTGATAAGCCCAACGACTCCCCTGTTCAGCACTATCTTGATGCTTTCGGCGGCGGTCACTTCGCTGCAAGACCTGAACTTCTTCGCCGTCTCGTAATGGAAGCTCCCGATGCTATCAAGTGGCTCAACGAGCTTGGCGTTATGTTCGATAAGGACGAAGAGGGTAACATGGTTACAACACACGGCGGCGGAACATCCAGAAAGAGAATGCATGCAGCAAAGGACTATTCCGGTGCTGAGATCATGAGAACTCTCCGTGATGAAGTTATCAACCGCGGTATTCCCGTTGTTGACTTCACAAGCGCAGTTGAACTTATCAAAGATGATAAGGGTCAGGTTGCAGGTGCTGTTCTTCTTAATATGGAAACAGACGAGTATCTCGTAGCTAAAGCTAAAACTGTTATCATCGCAACAGGTGGTGCAGGAAGACTTCACTATCAGAACTTCCCCACATCCAACCACTACGGCGCAACAGCAGACGGCCTTGTAATGGGTTACCGTGCAGGCGCACCTCTGCTTTATCAGGATACAATCCAGTATCACCCCACAGGTGTTGCATTCCCCAGCCAGATCTTCGGCGCGCTTGTAACAGAGAAGGTTCGTTCTCTCGGTGCAATGCTCGTTAACGTTGACGGCGAAGCATTTATGCATCCCCTTGAAACACGTGACGTTTCCGCTGCTTCCATCATCCGCGAGTGTAAGGAAAGAGGCAAGGGCGTTGAAACTCCTCTCGGACAGGGTATCTGGCTTGACACACCTATGATCGAGCTTATCGGCGGAGAGGGCACAATCGAAAAGAGAATCCCCGCAATGCTCCGTATGTACCTTAACTACGGCATTGATATGCGTAAGGTTCCGATCCTTATCTACCCCACTCTCCACTACCAGAACGGTGGTCTTGAGATCGGTGGCGAAGGCTTCACAAAGACAATTCCCAACCTGCTTGTTGCAGGTGAAGCAGTTGGTGGTATCCACGGCCGTAACAGACTTATGGGTAACTCTCTGCTTGATATCATCGTATTCGGTCGTAACGCAGGTAAAGCAGCTGCTGCAAAGGCTAAAGACGTTGAGCTTGGCGAAATGAACCTTGATCACATTAAGGCTTATGCTGACGAGCTTGAGGCTGCAGGCGTTGCAACAGGCGATGTTTCACCTCTCCTTCTTCCCAAATATGCAAGAAAAGGCAGATAATAAGAGGTAGAGAAAAATGCGTGAAATTAATGTTAATCTTATAACAGATGTTGTTGAAAAGCTTTGCATCGAAGCAAACGTTCATCTCCCCTCCGACGTAAAGTGCGCAATCAAGAATTGCCGCGCTTGTGAGGATGGCGATATCGCTTGCGGTGTGCTTGATAACATCATTGAAAACTTTGAGATTGCTGATAACGAATGCGTGCCGATCTGTCAGGATACAGGTATGGCTTGCGTGTTCCTTGAAATCGGTCAGGATGTTCACCTTGTAGGCGGCGACCTGAGAGAAGCTGTAGACGAAGGCGTTCGCCGCGGCTACACAAACGGCTATCTCCGTAAGAGCGTTGTTGCAGATCCCGTTCGTCGTGGTAACACAGGCGATAACACACCTGCTATGCTTTATACTGAGATCGTTCCCGGTGAAAACGTAAAGATCACTGTTGGCCCCAAGGGCTTCGGCAGCGAAAATATGAGCCAGATCCGTATGTTCAAGCCTTCCGCAGGTCTTCAGGGCATCAAGGACTTCATCCTTGAAGCTGTTGAAACTGCAGGTCCCAACCCCTGTCCTCCTATGGTAGTAGGCGTTGGTATCGGCGGCACATTTGATAAGGCTGCTCTCCTTGCTAAGAAGGCGCTTATGCGTCCTCTTGATAGCGAAAATCCCGATCCCTTCTATGCAGATCTTGAAAAGGAAATGCTTGAAAAGATCAACCAGCTTGGTATCGGTCCTCAGGGCTTCGGCGGTAAGACAACAGCAATCGGTCTTAACATCGAAACTCTCCCCACACACATTGCAGGTATGCCTTGCGCAATCAATATTAACTGCCATGTAACACGTCATAAGTCGGAGGTGCTCTGATGGAAAAGCGTATAACACTTCCTCTTACAGAGGAACTTGCTAAAACTCTTAAGGCAGGCGATTCCGTTCTGCTCACAGGAACTATCTATACATCTCGTGATGCAGGTCATAAGAGAATGTGCGAAGCACTTGCCCGCGGTGAGGAGCTTCCCATTGATCCTAAGGATGCAACTATCTACTACGTAGGTCCCACACCTGCCAAGCCCGGCGCGGTTATCGGTTCTGCAGGCCCCACAACAAGTGGCCGTATGGATGCTTATGCTCCCACAATGATGAGCGTTGGCGCAAGAGGTATGATCGGTAAGGGTGCTCGCCTTCCCGAAGTTGTTGAAGCAATGAAAAAGTATAGCGGCGTTTATTTCGGCGCTATCGGCGGCGCAGGCGCGCTTCTTGCAAAGTGCATTAAGTCTGCTGAACTTATTGCTTATGAAGACCTTGGCGCAGAAGCTCTGAGAAAGCTCTATGTTGAAGATATGCCCCTCGTTGTTATTATCGACAGTGAAGGCAATAATCTCTATGAAGAGGGCAGAGCTGCATATCTTGCAAAGCAGGGCAAATAAGCGGTTAAGACGCGGTTAAGAAACAGTAATTAAAGGAATTTTTATCAAAAAAACAATAAAAACAACAAGAGGCGGTACTAAAATACCGCCTCAAGTTGCGAGCAAATAAAAGGTGTTTTTATGAATTTTACATTTTCTGCAGCAACAGGCGTTCCTTTCTTTATGATCTGCCTGTTCGGCATTCTCGCGGTTGGATATCTTCTCGGCAGAATAACAATCAAGGGTATTTCGCTTGGCAGCGCCGGCGTATTTATTATGGCTCTTCTTTTCGGCGCATTTTTGTATAACGATATGGGCGCGGCAGTTCCCAATGCGGCTGACGCTCTCAAAATCATTGAAAACCTCGGACTTATGTTTTTCGTAACTGCAGTTGGCTTCATTGCAGGCCCCAGCTTCGTTGCAAACTTCAAAAAGAACTTTAAGAGCTATGTTCTTCTTGGTGCAATTATTATCATTGCAGGCGCAGCAGGCTGTGTGGGCTGTATCTATGTTGAAAGACTTATCAGCGGAATTCCTGCTGAAGAGTATGGCGAGCTGACAGCAACAATGGTTGGAGTTCTTGCAGGCTCCCTCACATCAACACCCGCATTCTCTGCATCTAAGGGCGCTGTTTCTGAGTCTCTTCAGGACGCAGTTTCCGCAGGTTATGCTATTGCATATCTCTTCGGCGTTGTGGGAGTTGTTCTTTTTGTTCAGCTTATTCCTAAGCTCACAAAAGCAAATGTAGCCGAGGAAAGAAGCAAAATCGCTGCGATTGACACAGGCAAAAGCGGCGCTTCTGAAAAGAAGCTCATTGAAATGGACGATTTTGGCCTTATGCCCCTTGCGCTTGCAATCGTAATCGGAATTGTGGTAGGAAGCCTTAAATTCGGCAATTTCTCTCTCACAACAACAGGCGGTTGCCTCCTTGCAGGTCTTGTATTTGGTCATTTCGGCCACATTGGTCCCGTCAGCATTATGCCAAAGGCTACAACGCTTAAGGCACTTCGCGAGCTTGGTCTTGTATTCTTCCTTGCAGGCGCAGGTGTAAAGGGTGGCTCCAGCTTTGTTGCATATTTCAAGCCCATCTACTTTGTTTACGGTATTGTTATCACTCTTGTACCTATGGTAATCGGCTTCCTTTTTGCAAAATATGTTCTCAAACTGCCCCTTTTCAATAACCTTGGTTCTCTCACAGGCGGTATGACATCCACTCCCGCGCTCGGAACACTTATTAACGTAGCAGGCACAGAGGACGTTGCAAACGCATACGCAGCAACATATCCCGTTGCGCTCATTGCGGTTGTTCTCGCATCCCAGCTGATCATTATGTTCTTCTCATAAAGAAACTAATAGAAAAAGGAACTCCATTGGAGTTCCTTTTTTTTAGCCTTCCCCAGCGGGGAAGGGGGACCGCTTGCGGTGGATGAGGAGAGCCAGGCAGATTTCTTTAAAATATAATACGCGAAAGATAAATTAAGATTTTGAAACGTACAAAATATATGTACTTTTATAGCAATAATTTACACAAACAAAAATATATGATACAATAAATAAAAAAGTATTGACAATATTACTATTTAGTAATATACTATATAGTATAAAGGAGGGCTTATGAAATCAAATGCAGGTTTCCTTAACTCACAAAATACACATTTAGGGAACAGAATATTTGAAAAAATGTTGAAAGATAGCGGAATAGATGCTTTCAGTGGTGCACAAGGCAGAATTATGTATGTTTTGTGGGAAAACGGAACACTAAGTGTGTCGCAAGTATGTAAGCTTACCTCTCTTGCCAATTCAACTATGACAGTTATGTTAGACCAAATGGAGGTTCGCGGTCTGATAAACAGAACTCGTAATGAAAGAAACAGAAAACAGATCCTTGTTTCACTTACTGACACTGCAAGATTGTATAAAAAGGAATATGATTATATTTCAGAAAAAATGAACAATCTTACCTACAAAGGTTTTTCTCAGGAAGAACTTATGATGTATGAAAATATGCTTATACGAATTAAAAAGAATTTAGAAGATTACATTGAAAACGGAGAAAATAATGACTGAACTCAATTATGATGAATACAAAAGTGGTTTTTTAGATAGCTTAAATGAATGTACACGAATAGTTTTGGCCACTTGTGCTGACAATATTGTAACGACAAGAGTTGTTTGTCCGATTTTAGCAGAGGATAGCATAATGTTTTCCACAGGTATTAATAGTTTTAAATGTCAACAAATGAAAGCCAATTCCAAAGTTGCATTTTCATTAGGTGATTTTAATATAGAGGCTGATACTCAGTTTTATGGACATCCGTCGACTCACCCTTATTTCCCTGCTGAGTATAGCAAAAAATATCCTCATCTTGGAGAAATCTATGAAAGTTCTCCTGATGATGTGCTTGTAATCTGTAAAATAAAAAAAGTCAATGTTTATGCGTTTATTGGGAAAGCCTGCAAAGATATCATTGATTTTGAAACTAAAAATGCATATAGAATAGAGCTGTAAACTGCTCTCCTCATCCACCGCAAGCGGTCCCCCTTCCCCGCTGGGGAAGGCTGGAAGAACAAAAACCACCGATTTCTCGGTGGTTTTATGTTTATTCAAGCTCGAATGCGCCTGTATAGAGCTGGTAGTATTTACCCTTCTGGGCGATGAGGTCGTCGTGGCTGCCGCGTTCAATAATGTGACCGTGGTCAAGCACCATTATAACGTCGGAGTTGCGAACAGTGGATAGTCTGTGCGCAATAACGAAAACAGTTCTTCCGTGCATAAGGGCATCCATACCCTTTGAAACGATTGCCTCAGTTCTTGTGTCAATAGAAGACGTTGCTTCGTCAAGGATCATAACGGGAGGATCTGCAACAGCTGCTCTTGCAATGGAAATAAGCTGTCTTTGTCCCTGGGATAGATTAGCCCCGTTTCCTGAAAGAACGGTGTTGTATCCCTCGGGCAGTCGTCTGATAAAGTCATCAGCGCCTGCAAGAAGCGCTGCCTTGATACATTCTTCATCTGTAGCGCTCAGGTTACCGTAGCGCATATTATCCATAACAGTTCCTGTGAACAGGTTTGTTTCCTGAAGAACAAGTCCGAGAGAACGGCGAAGGTCGGATTTCTTTATTTTATTGATATTGATTCCGTCGTATCTGATCTTGCCGTCTGCAATATCGTAGAAGCGGTTTATAAGGTTTGTGATAGTGGTTTTTCCTGCGCCCGTTGCACCAACGAAAGCAACTTTCTGTCCGGGCTCGGCATAAAGGGTGATGTTATGGAGAACGGTCTTATCTTCTGTATATCCGAAATCCACATCATCAAGCACAACGTGTCCGCGAAGGAGAGTGTAGGTAACGCTTCCGTCTGCAGTGTGGGGGTGCTTCCATGCCCACATACCTGTGTGAGTTTCACTTTCGTGGATATTTCCGTCTTCATCAACCGTGCAGTCAACGAGAGTAACGTAACCCTTGTCCTCCTCTTTTTCGGTATCCATCATTTCAAAAATACGTTCAGCACCTGCCAGCGCCATTGCAACGTGGTTTATCTGCTGAGAGAACTGGTTAACATTGCTTGTAAACTGCTTTGTCATATTGAGGAAAGGGATAACTATATCAATTGTGAGTATTCCAAATCCGCCTGCAAGGAGCGTTCTGAAGCTTAGGTTAGGAACGTTGGAAAGGAGGAGAATACCGCCCACGGTTGCAATAACAACGTATAGGATATTACCAATGTTCATAACAATGGGGCCAAGGCAGTTTGCGTAAGCATTTGCTCTGAAGCTGTCTTCAAACAGCTGATCGTTGATGGTATCAAAGTCTTTTTTGCATTTTTCTTCGTGGCAGAAAACTTTAACAACCTTCTGCCCGTTCATCATTTCCTGAACAAAGCCCTCTGTTTTACCAAGAGCCTTCTGCTGACGTACGAAATATTTTGCGCTTCCCCCACCTATGGTTTTGGAAACTGTGAACATCAGCACAACTCCCAAAAGCACTATCAAGGTCATCCAGAAGCTGAAGCTAAGCATGATGCACATAACGACAACAACGATTATGGACGTTTGAAGCACTGAAGGCAAAGCCTGGGATATAAGCTGACGGATAGTGTCAATATCGTTTGTGTAGTGGCTCATTATATCGCCGTGCTTATGAGTGTCGAAATATCTGATGGGAAGATTCTGCATCTTTTCAAACATTGCGCATCTCAGCTTATTGAGAAAGCCCTGTGTGATATAAGCCATAAGCTGAGTCTGAAGAGTGATGGCGATGATGGCGATCACATAAATACCGACAAGGATAAGCACCTTGGGAATGATAACCTTTGAGGCTGCTTCCCAGTCACCTGTTTTATACCAAACTTCGATATCAGCTATTATCTGTTGCTGGAATATTGCGGGAATTGCTGAAACTCCTGCAGAGAAAATGATGCACAGAAAAGTGAGAGGCATCAAAACGGGATAATAGCTGAAAAGCAGCTTGATAACACGCTTCAGCGTGCCGAAATTCATTTTTCTGGGAGGACCCATAGGGCGTTTTCCGCCGGGTCCGCCGTTCATAGGCTGTTTCACTTTTCGTCGCCTCCCTTCGTCTGCTGCTCATATATTTCGCTGTAGATATCGCTTGTTTCAAGGAGCTCTTCGTGAGTTCCGCAGTGAGTGATTCTACCGCCGTCCATAACGATTATAAGGTCGGCATCCTCCACTGAGGAAATACGTTGCGCTATAATGATCTTTGTAGTTTCGGGAATATATTCTTTGAATCCGCGGCGGATGAGAGCGTCTGTTTTTGTATCAACCGCGCTTGTGGAGTCGTCGAGAATAAGTATTTTTGGCTTTTTGAGAAGGGCTCATGCAATGCAGAGGCGCTGTTTCTGTCCGCCTGAAACGTTTGTGCCGCCCTGCTCAATATACGTGTCATAGCCCTCGGGGAAGGTTTCGATAAAGTCGTGCGCCTGGGCAAGCTTGCAGGCTTCTATTATTTCTTCGTCTGTAGCGTTTTCATTGCCCCAACGGAGATTTTCTTTTATTGTTCCTGAGAAAAGAAGATTTTTCTGGAGAACCATTGCAACGCTTGAACGGAGTGTTTCGATGTCGTAATCGCGGACGTCAACTCCGCCAACCTTGATGCTGCCTGCGCTGACGTCGTAAAGACGGGGAATAAGCTGAACAAGCGAGGATTTACCAACGCCTGTGCCGCCGATAATGCCAACTGTCATGCCCGATTTAATATCTATACTTATATTATCAAGCGCGTTTCGTTCTGCCTTTTCAAAGTATTTGAAATCAACGTCGGTGAAGCTGACAGAACCGTCTGCAACACTTGTGACGGGATTTTCGGGGTTGTGGAGCGAGGGAACTTCATCAAGCACTTGGCAGATTCGCTTCATGGATTCAGATGACATTGTGAGCATAACGTATATCATAGAAACCATCATAAGTGACATCAGAATCTGCATACCGTATGTCAGCATTGCAGATATCTGACCGATATCAATAACCTGTCCCATATGCTCTATTGTCAGCTTTGAGCCAACGATGAGAACGAACACCATATTGAAATACATGCAGAACTGCATAATGGGTGTGTTAAATGCAACGATTCGCTCTGCCTTTGTGAAGTCTCTGCAGATATCGTCTGCTGCGCGGTTGAACTTTTCTTTTTCGTGGTCTTCTCTTGAAAAGCCTTTAACAACTCTCATTGCGCGAACGTTTTCCTCAATGGATTCGTTGAGCTTATCGTATTTCTTGAAAACTCTGCGGAATGCAGGCATTGCGTGGCGGCTGATCATTAAGAGGCCGAAAACGAGAACAGGAACAACAACCACAAATGTCATAGCAAGGCTTCCGCCCATAATGAACGCCATAATAATGGCGAAGATAAACATAAGAGGGCTGCGCACCGCTGTTCTTATAACCATCATATATGCCATCTGAGTGTTGGATATATCGGTTGTAAGTCTTGTAACAAGGGAGGCTGTTGAAAACTTATCAATATTTGTAAAAGAATAAGTCTGGATGCGGCTGAAAATATCGTGGCGCAGATTTCTTGCAAAGCCTGCAGAGGCTTTTGCACTGGTATATCCTGCAACACCGCCGCAGGTGAGGGAGAGGATCGCCATTATAACAAGGATAACGCCTGTTGCAATAACGTTTTTGATGTCATCTCCTGCTTTGATTCTGTTAACGAGATTAGCGGTTATAAATGGAATAAGACATTCGATCACAACTTCGCCAACCATAAAGAGAATAGTGATAATAGTGGGCAGCTTGAATTCCCTGATGCTGCCTGCTAATTTTTTTATCATTTTGAGCTGAATCTCCTTTCTGAAGTTATATTTCCAAAGCTTCCTTCAGATTTGCTTTGATCTTGTTTGTGAGAGCATAGAAGCATTGCTTCTCTTCATCAGTGAGGCCTTTTTGCATAACCTCTTCAAGCATTATGCGATCATCGCGCATAAGAGCGTGCAGTTCTCTTGCTCGCTCTGTCATAACGATTCTTTTGAGCCTTGCATCTCCCCGAACGTTGTGTCGTTCAATGAGGCCTTTCTGCTCCATAAGGGAGAGCACCTTTGAAACGGTTGAACGGGTGGTGCAGAAATTCTTTTCTATATCTTTCTGGTAAACGTCGCGGTTTTCTTCCTCAGCTTCTGCGAGAAAGCGGAGTATCCATCCGTTAGAGCCTGTTGCATCATCGATTTTTTTCTTATTTGAACGCTTATCAATAAGTCGCATAGTCAAATTGCTCAGAATACGGATCTCCAGGCCAACAGTTGTTTCCTTTGGTTCTTCCATGGGGGGAAGCGGTGGTCTTCTCATAATACCTCCTTTGAATTGTTTCATATCCAACAGTTTGATATGCTACATTTTATCACCATTGTTTAACACGGTCAAGGAGTTTCATAGTCTTTTAACAATTATTAAAAAACTGTTCAACTTTGCAGGGAACGGTGCATATATTTATTGTGTCGGAGATTTTTTCGGTGGGAGGGTCAGAGGGTGAAGATAATCAATAAAGTTCCATATTTCGCGGCAGTTTTATCGGTTTTGATAATGATTTGCTTCAGCTCAATGTGTTTTTTAGTAGAGAACGACACTAATTATGCAAATGCAGAAAACACACAATATAAGCATGCGATTTTTGCAAATGCAGAAAACCAAAACTATCCGTATATAAAGGAAAAAATGGAGTTTGATGATTCTGTGTGGGGGAAACTTGCAACGCTTATGCAAGACATAATTGAAGCTTGGCATCCCTGATATTCTTTCTGGTTATCATAATATCTTCAGGAGAGCCGTATGCTTTTCTTGCGGCGGTGTGTATGCATGAGGCCGGGCACATATTGGCAGCATGGCTAATTGGCGGAGAGTTGCCGCAAATCAAGTTTAGCATAGCAGGAATCAAACTGAAATACTATGCCCTGGCAGGTGCGGCTCAACAGATAACTGTAGGCTTGGCAGGCCCTTTTGTGAACATATTGATGGGGCTCATTTTATATAACAAAAAAAGATTTGCCTTAATATCTCTTGGTTTGGGAGTGGTCAATCTGCTTCCGGTTTCCTGCCTTGATGGCGGCAATATTTTCAGGGCTGCAACAGAAAAACTGTTTCTTCCGCAAACTGCATATAGGCTGAACAGGGCGGTGTCGGTAGCAACTATAATACTTGTATTCGCTCTAAATTGTGCGGTTCAGCTTAAATACGGCACGAACATATCTCTTGCAATTATAACGGTTTATCTGGTTTATCGCACGGTTGGATAGGGAAGATGAAATATAGAATTGGGATGATTATAAGTAGGGTAATAGGTTGACTGATAAACGATAATTTATCGTAATAACTATATTAGATGACTGTAGGGCGGCTTGCCCTCAAGCCGCCGAGAACGTAATTGCTAAGCCTTATGAAACGGCGGCTTGAGGGCAAGC
>JAFXGC010000029.1 GCA_017513325.1 Clostridia bacterium | reverse complement strand
TTGCAGATCTGGACCTGGAATTTTTCAAAAGCCTTTCCGAAAGCGATATTTACGACTTTCTGTTCTTCACAAAAAGTAACCGCGATAATGAATCAAGCTCCAGAGCAAGAAAGCTTTCTGCAATTAAAAGCTTTTATAAATATCTGGTGACCAAGAAAAACTATTTTGAGAAGAATCCTGCAATAAACATAGAAACACCAAAAAAGAAAAAACAATTACCTAAACATTTATCAATAGACGAATGCGTTGAACTGCTTACTGCAGTTAAAAATGATCCCGAATCAAAGAACAAGGAACGTGACTACTGTATTCTTACCCTCTTCCTTAACTGCGGCATGCGACTTTCCGAGCTTGTTGGAATAAATATTCCGGACATTGATCGTGAGCTTGAAAGTCTTAAGGTTATGGGAAAAGGCTCTAAAGAGAGAATTATATATCTCAACGATGCCTGCCGAGCAGCACTCACTGATTATCTCGCGGTACGGCCTCAATGCACCGATACAGCTCAGCCTTTGTTTATCAGTAGGCTGAGCAAACGAATCAGTGTTAAAACCGTTCAGTGGTTGGTTAAAAAATATTTGGGCGAGGCGGGACTTGAAAACAAGAACTATTCCACACACAAGCTGAGACATACTGCTGCCACGCTTATGTATCAATCAGGTCAGGTTGATGTTCGTGTGCTTAAAGACATACTCGGGCATGAACAGCTGAATACCACTCAGATATACACACACGTCAGCAATCCTGATATGGAAAAGGCTATGCAAAGCAACCCATTGTCCGACGTTGTTATAAAAGAAAAGAAACACAACGATTAATTTGCTTTTTTCAGTTGACATATTTTGCTTTTGACTCTATAATATAATTGTATTTTTATGTAAATAAATTCCGAAGGAGTACACTATGAAAACAATCAGATTTGGTCTTATAGGCTGTGGCCTTATGGCAAGAGAGTTTGCTTCTGCTGCTGCACGTTGGTGCCACTTTACAGGAGATATCCCCCGTCCTGAAATCGTTGGTATCTGCTCCGTTCTTCCTCAGGAGATGGAATGGTTCCACAAAAACTTCCCCGATATCAAATATTCTGTTTCTGATTACAAAGAGCTTCTTGACAAAGAAGATATTGACGCTATTTACTGTGCTGTTCCTCACAATCTTCACGAACAGTTCTATATTGATATCATCAAGAGCGGCAAGGCTCTTCTTGGTGAAAAACCCTTCGGTATTGACAAGAAGGCTAATGATGCTATTATGCAGGCTTACAGAGAAACTCCCGGCGCTTTTGTTCGCTGCTCCAGCGAGTTTCCCTTCTATCCTGCTATGCAGACAATGATCAACTGGTACAACGAAGGCAAGTTCGGAAAGATCCTTGAGATCCACGCAGGCTTCAACCACTGCAGCGACTGCGACGTAAACAAGCCTATCAACTGGAAGCGTATGGTTAAGTTCAACGGCGAATACGGCTGTCTCGGCGACCTTGGTATTCACACACAGCACGTTCCTTTCCGCCTTGGATTCTTCCCCAAGACAGTTACTGCACATTTCAGCAATATCGTCAAAGAGCGTCCCGACGGTAAGGGCGGTATGGCTGTTTGTGACACATTCGATAACTGTACTCTCTTCTGCACAACTCTTAACAAAGAGGGCGACGAGATTCCTATGACTTTGGAAACTAAGCGTATGTGCCCCGGCTCCACAAACCGTTGGTTCTTTGAAATCTACGGTCTTGAGTGCAGTGCACGCTTCAGCAGTGATGATGCAAACGCATTCTATTATACATCTTCATGGGGTAAGGAACAGAGCTGGAACAGAATCATTATCGGTTACAAACCTATGCTTCCTACAATCACAGGTCCTATATTCGAGTTTGGTTTCACAGACTCCATGCAGCAGATGCTTGGTGCTTTTATGCTTGAATACTCCGGAGAAAAGGTTCCCTTCGGACTCTTTACTCCCGAAGAAACAGCTATGTCTCACAAGCTTTCTACAGCTGCTCTCGAAAGTCATTACAACAAAAAGGTTGTTACTCTTGACTAATCATATTTTTATAGTATAATAAAGGGGTCGGTTTTCCGACCCCTATTATTTTAAAATACGGAGTTTTATATGCCTTCTATGATAACACGCGCTATTACCGCAGACGGAAGCGCAAGAATTATATTTACGGACTCTACTGCAATCGTTGCAAAAGCAAGAGAGATTCACAACACATCCAAGACCATGACTGCTGTTCTTGGCAGAAGCCTTACAGCCGCATCTCTTATGGGTAGCCTTCTTAAAGACAAGGGTAACACACTCACATTCCAGATCAAAGCAGATGGCCCTGCAGGCGCAATCGTTTGCGTTTCCGACTACAAGGGCAACGTTCGCGGATACGTTGACAATCCCGAGGTTGAGCTTCCTGCCAACCCCTACGGCAAGCTTGACGTTGGTGGAGCTGTGGGCATTGACGGCAGACTTGTTATTATCAAGGATATGGGTATGGCTGAGCCTTACGTTGGTATGTGCCCTCTTGTTACAGGAGAGATAGGCGACGACGTTAGCAGCTATTTTGCAACAAGCGAGCAGACACCCACAGTTTGTGCTCTTGGTGTTCGCGTTAATCCCGATCTCACAATCAAGAGTGCGGGCGGATTCCTTCTTCAGCTTCTCCCCGGCGCTGACGAAGCTGTTGCTGAAAAAATCGAAGAAAACATTGCTAAGATCAGCTCTGTTTCCCAGATGATCGCTGATGGTATGACAGCAGAAGAAATCATCGCCGTTGCACTTGACGGCATTGAGTATCAGATGTTCGACGAATTTGACACCGACTATGTTTGCCCCTGCACAAGAGAGAAATACCTCACAGCGCTTGCAGGTCTTTCCCAAAAGGATATTGACGAACTTGAAGCTGAAGGCGAGCCTATTGAAACTGTTTGCCACTTCTGCGATAAGAGATTTGTATTTGATATTCAGGAAGTTCTTGTTAAAAGAGCTCAGAAATAAATATATAAAAAACGATAGCTTTTCAGCTATCGTTTTTTTATTACAATTCCTTATTTTCGTAAAACTTCACGGATAACGTCCAGGAAACAACTAAAAGAATAGCTCCTATTGTGATCCCAACACCATTCGAAATATCAGGAATTCGACTTTCAAAGCTGAAAAAAGCTGACATTCCGCACATTCCACCCACAACTATATAATACACAAGACGGGATTTTTCTACATCATATTTAAAAATAAAAGGTAACATTACAATAGGACCTACCAAAGCAATGGTCACTGTTGAAATAATAGAGGAAAATGCAGCAAATATATCAACGCTGTTTATTATAGCTCTTATCACTGCAAAGCATACTGAAACTGCCGCTGCAAAAAGAATACACAAAAGCGAAAGAATATATTTCTCCGTGACAACCTGTTTTCTTGTTATGGGGAATGACTGGCAATAAGGTGCCCATTTGATTTTTTCCTCATACACCATAATAGTGAACGGTATTATTCCGGCTATTACCATGGGATACACACTGAAGAAAAAGCTTCCTTCAACGAAAACTGAACTGGCAAGGAATATTATACAAACAAAAACTACTGTTTTACAATAATTCCATACCATATATAAATCTTTTAAAATGAGACCTTTCATACTCTCGCCTCCTTTACCATAAATACGAACAGTTCTTCAATACTTATAGGACTGAATTTTACTCCCTCAGGGATTGAATCACGGCGCACTATTGCTTCAACTCCGTAGGGAGTTATTTTTTTACCCTTGATGGCATCGGGTGAAATTGCTTCAAAATCCGCACAGCTCATATGCACTACTCCGTACTGTTCATACAGAGCATCCTTATCTTCGCAAAGCATAAGCTTTCCTTTATTTATGAATGCTATATAATCTCATATTTTTTCAAGGTCACTGACAATGTGAGAGGAAATGAGAATAGAATGTGTTTCATCTCTTGTAAACTCTGTGAAAATATCAAGAAGATCGTCGCGTACAACGGGATCAAGACCTGCGGTTGCCTCATCAAGAATGAGCAGTTTGGGATCGTGGGAAAGTGCTATCGTCATACCAAGCTTCATCTTCATTCCCTTTGAAAATTCCTTGAACTTCTTTTTGGGAGGCAAATCAAAGCGCTTTATATAGCTGTTATACACTTCACTATCCCACTTTTTATAAATATTCTTCATTATCCTTTCAACCTGAACTATATTCAGGCAATCGGGAATCCCGACTTCATCAAGAACTATTCCTATGTCTTCTTTATCCATTACAGTATGGTCTTTACCGAGAACCGTTATTGTTCCTTCATTTTTCTTTATCATTCCGAGTATAAGTTTTATTGTCGTACTTTTTCCTGCTCCGTTTTCGCCTACAAGACCCATAATGCAACCGGTAGGCAACGTGAGTGTCAGCTTATCCAAAGTGAAATCCTCATAGTGTTTTGTCAATCCATTTATTTCAATTGCATTCATATTATTCCTCCCAAATCAAATTCAGCATATCAACTACATCTGACTTTGTTAAATTACAGGATACAGAAAGTTCCATTATCCTTTGCATATAATCCTCTATTTTCTTTAAATTCTCTTCCCTGAGCAGCTCCACATTCTTTCTGGCTACAAAACAGCCTTTAGCCGGAACCGTATATATAAATCCTTCTTTTTCAAGCTCATCATATGCGCGCTTGGTTGTTATTACGCTGATGCGTAGATCTTTCGCAAGATTTCTTATTGAAGGAAGTGCTTCGTCCTCTTTTAAATCTCCATTGATTATCTGGCTTTTGATCTGTGAATAGATCTGGTCATATATTGGGAGCCCACTTTTATTATCTATAAGTACAACCACTTAATCACCTCATAATATCTGTATATATACAGTATATACAGTAACAACGCTGATGTCAAGAATTTTATCACTTTTTTTAAATTTATTGGTTGATATAAACTAAACGATGCATTTTGTATTGTTTATATCGCCAAAGATCAATAGAATTTACAATTTATTTACATTTTACATTTTTGTAAACATTTTTAGAATAAATTTTAAAATGTGGAAATTTTGGAATGTTTTTTTTCAAAAAAAGCCTTATTTCTATTGACTTCCTCTTTAATTTATATATAATATTATATTGCCTTAATTTCGCTTAGTGCGAAAAAATCTCCTGCGCAACGCCCAAAATGCCGTTTTTTTGATATAGACGGCTATACAAAAAACGGCCAATGATGCGCAGAAAAGAATGGAGTGAATCTCAATGGTCAAACCCGTGAAAGTGGGCAAAAATACGAGAATGAGTTTCTCTAAGATCAATGAGGCAATCGGACTTCCCAATCTGATTGAAATTCAGAAGGATTCCTACCAGTGGTTCCTTGATGAGGGTCTTATGGAGGTTCTCCGTGACGTTTCCCCCATCACTGACTACACAGGCAATCTCTTTATTGAGTTTGTCGGCTACTCATTTGATGCAGAGCCCAAATATCCCGTAGAAGAATGCAAGGAGCGCGACGCTAACTACGCAGCTCCCCTCAAGGTTTCTGTTCGTCTTACTAACAGACTTACAGGTGAGGTTAAGCAGTCCGATATATTCATGGGCGATTTCCCGCTCATGACAGAAACAGGTACCTTTGTTATCAACGGTTCTGAGAGAGTTATTGTTTCTCAGATCGTTCGTTCCCCCGGTATCTATTATGATAGCGCTATCGACAAGTCCGGTAAGCGTACATTCACCGCAACTGTTATCCCCTACAGAGGTGCTTGGCTTGAATATGAAACAGACGCAAACGATGTTTACTATGTTCGTATCGACAAAAACCGCAAGCTCCCTGTTACTATCCTTATCCGCGCTCTCGGAATCGAAACTCCCGCGCAGATCAAGGAATTTTTCGGCGACGAGTCCATCCTTGCTGCTACTCTTGAAAAAGATGACTGTGAAGCTCTCGCTATTGAAGAAGGCTCTTCTATCCGCGACGAGGCTCTCAAGGAGATCTATAAGAAGCTCCGTCCCGGCGAGCCTGCAATCGTTGAAAGTGCTGAAATTCTTCTCAACAATCTCTTCTTTGATGCAAAGAGATACGACCTCTACCCTGTTGGTAGATATAAATATGATAAAAAGCTTGCTCTCGGCAACAGAATCAGCGGCTTCGTTCTGAACCGTCCTGTTGCAAACGCTCTCACAGGCGAGCTTATGTTTGAGGAAGGCCATCGCCTTACTCGTGAAGATGCTCTTGCTGTCGAGCACGCTTGCGTTGACACTGTTTATCTGCGTATGGATGATGGCAGCGAAGTGAAAGTGTTCACAAACGGTGCGGTTTATGCAGAAGATGTTCTCGGCTACGGTCTTCAGGACGTTGGTTCCAGAGAAATGGTTCAGTTTAACGTGCTTCGTGAGATCATCGAAGAAGCAGGTAATGATGTTGAAGAAATCAAGGCTGTCGCTAAGCGCAGAATGGCTGAGCTCTGCCCCACTCACATCACTCGTGAGGATATCCTTGCAACTATTAACTATCAGCTCTGCCTTACACATGGTATCGGTACAACAGACGACATCGACCACCTTGGCAACAGACGTCTTCGTTGTGTTGGTGAGCATACGTCAAGCGCGTTTGTTAGCGAAGACTTACCAACTGCCGACTGACCTATTAAACATGAAAGTTTACCTTGCATAAGCGCTTTAACTTTCGCAACGTCCTCCTCC
>JAFXGC010000028.1 GCA_017513325.1 Clostridia bacterium | reverse complement strand
TTTTCATCTTTTTACCTTTTTTGCCCATCTTACCGAACTGCTTGAACATTTTGTTCATCTGTTCATATTGTTTCATAAGACGGTTTACTTCTTCAACGCTGCGACCGCTGCCGGCTGCGATTCGTTTTCTGCGAGAACCGTTGATTATATCAGGTCTCTCACGTTCTTTTTCTGTCATTGAGAGGATGATTGCTTCAATGTGCTGCATAGCTTTTTCATCAAGCTCAATATTTTTGGGAGCACCGGGAATCATAGCAAGCAAGCTTTCCAGGCTACCCATCTGTTTGATTTGTCTCAGCTGATCAAGATAATCAGTAAGAGTAAAGTTGTTTTCGCGCAGTTTTTTTTCAAGTTCAGCAGCTTTCTTTTCATCAATTGCCTGTTCGGCTTTTTCAATGAGAGAAAGAACGTCGCCCATACCCAAAATTCTTGATGCCATTCTGTCGGGGTGGAAGGGTTCAATAGTGTCAAGCTTTTCGCCAGTACCGATGAACTTAATAGGCTTGCCTGTTACATATCTAACAGAGAGAGCCGCACCGCCTCGTGTGTCACCATCCAGCTTAGTGAGGATAACACCTGTGATATCAAGCAGGGAATTGAAAGAATCTGCAACGTTAACAGCGTCCTGACCAAGCATTGCATCGACAACAAGCAGGATTTCTGTAGGGTTTACAGCCTTTTTGATGTTAGAAAGCTCTTCCATCAAAGTCTCGTCAACGTGGAGACGACCTGCAGTGTCAAGGAACACCGTATCATATCCGTTTCTGTCAGCATATGTTATAGCTTCTTTGGCTATGTCTACGGGAGATATTTGTCCGCGTTCGAAAACGGGAATTCCAAGTTGTTCGCCGACTACCTGAAGCTGTTTAATAGCAGCAGGTCTGTAAACGTCACATGCAACGAGAAGGGGATTTTTGCCTTGTTTTTTATAAAGTCCTGCGAGTTTTGCGCTGTGGGTTGTTTTACCTGCGCCCTGAAGACCGCACATCATTATAACAGTGGGCGGTTTGGATGCGATCTCAAGCTTAGCCTGAGTAGTACCCATAAGCTTTATAAGCTCCTCGTTTACGATCTTAACGATCTGCTGGGAGGGAACCAGGCTTTCCATAACGTCAGCACCAACAGCACGTTCGGAAACCTGTTTAACAAATTCCTTAGTAACTTTAAAGCTAACGTCTGCTTCAAGGAGGGCCAGCTTGATTTCTCTCATGCCTTCTTTGATATCAGCTTCGGTGAGCTTGCCCTTGTTTTTGAACTTACTCAATGCCTTGCTGAGCTTATCGCTAAGACTTGAAAACATATCAACAACCTCCTTAAAGATTTATATCAGAAATGATATTGATTGCTTTTACGATTTCGTTTTTTGAAATTTCAGGAGACTCTATTGCATTTTGAAGTGTTTCAACAACAACATCCAGTTGATTGCCTATATCTTCAAACCTTTTAGCAAGGCCAAGTTTTTCTTCAAGTTGCATAAGCTCAGATTCGGTTTTTTTAACAGAATCGCGAACACCCTGTCTTGAAATTCCTGTAATTTCAGAAACCTCTGCAAGAGAAAGGTCTTCATTGTAATAAAGCTCAATTATCTCGCGCTTTCTTTCTGAGAGGATGTCCCCATAGAAATCGAGCAGCAGGGAATACTTCATATCCTTTTGAAACATAGCTCCTCCTGCTGTAAAGCAATTTGCTTTACAAGTATAACAGAATACACAAAGCATGTCAATACTTTTTGTGAAAAAATTATAAAAATCTTCTTATGAATATTTATGTAAGAAAAAGTTGATTATTAAACGTTTTATAACTGTTAAAATTGCCAAAAACATTTGTTAAGATGTGTTGACTATTGGCTATATTGATGGTAAAATTCAATCAGGATATACAATTTATATTTTTTATAAAAATATTTAGCTTTTTTGAAGTTTTTTGCATTTGTTATTCGTACTATAAGTGAAAAGACTTAAGAATAAATTATTTAACTAATTTTTGAGGTGTGAGACAAAAAAGGATGTCCGATAGATCCAACAAGTGTGTTTTAACTATTCGGAGGTAAATATGCGACGCTTAATTAGAGGTTTTATATTAACGGTGTGTTCGTTAATATTATTTGGAGCATGTCAAAATAATATACCTGAAGAGTATGATAGTAACTTCCTCATTGATATAAGTAGTGATAATTTTTTTGAAACAACAAGCCCAGTTGAGAGTTTTGAGGATAAAATAGATAGATATATTGATATCAGTTCAGGGGATTATCGCTATAGTATTGAAGATACGTATGATTTAAAAAAATCCTTGATAGGAAAATATATTTCCGTTGACGGTCTTGATTATTACTTTGAAATAAAAGAGAATGAGGCAATTCTCCATAAAGATTTTGCCAAGTATGCTGGATTTGAACCGAACGGTGAAACTGAGATGCAGGTAGTGTATATTGATAAAACAGATGGTGTACTTAGATTGCTTTTTGTTCACAAATATTTCAATATAGATTATCTAAATGCTGTAGAGTTTATTTATACAGAAGAAGAGAACCAGTTCGTGTGGTGCACAAGTAATGGCATGTATCACTTTCAAAGAAAGACAAAAACACGAGGGGACGGTTAGCGTGAAAACCGTTTTCAAAGCTACTCCTGCTAATATTAGGGTCGTGATTGATTCCATGATAAAATTTTTGAAAGGATCTCTAGTAGCAAAAGTTGCTTCGCATATTAGAGATAATAGATAACCAGAGGTTTACAGCGCAATGAGTTCTTTTTATGATTACATTAACAACGATGTATTGATAAAATTGATTTTTATTTATTTTATTACCCTAATTTTTGCCTCATCTTTTAACAATTACAAATATGGACGCTATCGTTCCGGTTTTTGCTACTTTTCTATTCGATTGCCTGGAATTATTAACCTTATTTTGTTTTTGTTCCCATATAAGAAAAAAATACCCATTGGGATTTTTATCGCTCAAATTGTCACGTATATATATGCAATTTTTTATGTTTGTGCGTATAATTGTGGTCTTAGCTTTGACAAAGAAGTGCAAGCTACAGTAGTGAAAATATTTGTTATTTTTGTACAAACAATGTATATGTTGACTATTATTGATAGCCTTTTGCATACTGACGCCCTAGGCCAACATAAGAGTTCAAAGCTGTCATCATATTTTAGAAAATCATAATTAATAAGTGTAGGAGATTAATCTAAAAAACATCACCAATTATGGGTAATTTAACAGTTAATCAAGAAGGGTCGCTTGGTCAATTTAAACTTATAAAATTTTCAAATTATATATAAACAAAAGAACGGACTGTAAAAGTCCGTTCTTTTATGTATTGATTCAATAATTATGCAGAAACCTTAGCAACTACGCCTTCAGCCCAACGTACGATTTCTGTACGCTCTTCGAGAGTAATCTTCTTACTGCCGAAGATAGCAGGACCACCGTTTACATAGTAGATGTCGTCTTCAAGAACGTTTGTGCCAGCTTCCTTGAGGATTTCAATGAGAGTCTTGAGACCCTTGCAATCCTTAGGACCGTCAACAAAAATAGCAACGTTTACAGCTCTATCCTTTGTGAGCTCGCGAGCATATCTTCTGAGCTGGTCGTTGGGTTCATCCTTAAGTGTAAAAACACAGGGGACGGTTCTATGTGTTGCAGGTGGCGGTACTATGTCTTCTGACAGCGATAGCTAAGAAAAGATTAGGGAAGGCAGATTAACAGCCTTCCCTAAACTACTCTGGCACAACAACCACAATCATAGAATCCTTCCGCGATATGCTGGGTGTACTTCAAAAGAAGACAGGGGACGGTTCTATGTCTTCCGACAGCGACAGCTAAAAAAGTTTAGGGAAGGCAGACAATCTGCCTTCCCTAAACAACTCCGGCACAACAACCACAATCATAGAATCCTTCCGCGATATGCTGGGTGTACTTCATACATATGAGTACGATGGAAACGGCAATATCACCAAGGAAACCATCGGCGAAGGCAGCAGTGAAAAGGAGATAACATATAGTTACGATGTTCATAACAGGTTGATTCGCTGCAACGACAGCAGGCTGGGTAAAACTTACGTATATACATACGATGCAAGAGGAAATATCACTTACATAAAAGAGTATGCATATACACCTTCAAGCAGTAGTGTTAACGGCCTTACTCCTGTAAGCTCAACCCCATTTAGCTACGGAAACACCACTTGGAGAGATCTTTTAACCAATATAAACGGAACAACTATTACTTATGATAGTATCGGAAATCCCGGAAACTGGACAAGCGGAAGAACGCTCATTTGGGAAAAAGGCAGACAGCTTTCACTCCTTTCATAAGTAATACGTTTGAAATGCTTATTTGGTCAATTTAA
>JAFXGC010000027.1 GCA_017513325.1 Clostridia bacterium | reverse complement strand
AGTGGTAAGACCAAAGAAAAGGCATTGTCAATTAGAGCATTTACCGATAACGAAAAAATGACAATGTACGAAAGACAAAAGGGTATCTGTCCTATGTGCAAGGCAGAGGGGAAAGACGTCGTTTGGGCATTTGAAGATATGCATGCCGACCATAAAATACCGTGGTGCAAGGGTGGTCATACCACACTTGACAACGGACAAATGCTTTGCAGAGAATACAATCTTGAAAAGTCAGATATGTAGAATTATATATTATAGAAGGCTCTTTACAAAGAGCCTTCTTTTTATGAAATACACTTTCAATTATTGAAAGTGTCATAGTGGGTTACACACTTTGAAAAGTGTGTAACAGCAAAAAAGCGGCATAGCCAATATAACTATACCGCTTAACAAAACCAATTATTTAATTTTGATACAAGAGCCATACCTTGGAGCAACTTCCTTACGTAGGGTGCCCCAAGCGATGCTTTTTTGATTTATTTATTCAATCTGTTTTTATATTCTAAATACTTTTTTGCGCATATAGCAAACACAATTACATATAGTGCAACTATACCACCAATAAACGATGCAACAAGATAATTGTGAAAACTAAAAATATTCATTATTAGCTGTGGAATCAAAACGCATGTGAATATAATGAACAGCGGCAGTATTCTTCCCTTCATAACTCTTTCCATCATCTGAAAGCGAGATGTTTCATCACAGAATATTTCCTCCTCACCATTCATTTCAGCAGCAGGCTTTCTGAAATAACTATAGCCTGCATACTCCTGAAGATGCTCCCAACCACAGTCGCTGAACATCTGAATATATTCGTCCTTATGTTCAAGTCCTTCCTGATTATAATCTAACTGATATATTATATCTTCAGGTGTGCATTTTTCAAAATGGTACGTTCCAAGACCACTTACTCTGACGAATTTCCAACCATTCTTATGCATCTCCCGCAGATATTCCTGTTCTTTTTCATGCTCAAAAATTGTAAAAAACTTAAACTGTTTTTTTGTTTCCATTTATATTTCCTCCTGTGCAATTCTATGAAGCCGTTCTATTCTCTGCAATTCAAGCTGTAATACTTCATTTCCCAGTTCGGTTATTTCATATATTTTTCGTTTATCTTCTTCCCGCACAAATCTGATCACCTTATCTTTTTCCATTTTAGAAAGGCTGCCATACATTGTTCCGGGAGCTAGTCTGATTACGCCATCCGTCATTTTTTCAACCATTTGAACCACCCCATAACCATGGTTGGCTTTTCTGAGGCACAACAGAATATAAAATGCTGTTTCCGTCATAGGAATATATACTTTTTTGATATGCTGATCCATTTTATTACCTCATTATATCTTGGTGCGATATATCGCAGTGCGATGTATCCTGCTTGTATTATATCGCACTGCGATATAATTGTCAATACTTTTTTATAAAAAAAAAAAAAAACAGCACGGTTATTACCGTGCTGTTTTTTTTGTATTCATAAATTACGCTTTACGCTTTGTTATGAAATAGATCACTGTGAGTACTGCAATAAGCAGAACAAGTGATGTTCCAAGTACTACAAATACATTCTGTACAAAGCCAGCGAGAAGGTAACCTACTATACAAACTGCCGCAACTGTCATTGCATAAGGAAGCTGAGTTGAAACGTGGTTTACGTGGTTACACTTAGCTCCTGCAGAAGCCATAATAGTTGTATCTGAAATGGGTGAGCAGTGGTCACCACAAACTGCACCTGCAAGGCAAGCAGAAATGCAAATAATAACCATAGCAGGAATACTTGCATTACCCGCAGCAACTGCTGCAAGCTGATCCTCAAACACACCTGTTACAATAGGAATAAGAATACCGAATGTACCCCAGGATGTACCTGTCGAGAAAGAAAGACCAATTGCCACAACAAAAAGGATAACAGGGAGAAGGATCTGAAGCGCTGTTGCACTTTCAACTACGCCTTCAACAAAGCTGCTGGCATTAAGAAGACCTGTCATAGACTTAAGTCCCCACGCAAATGTGAGGATAAGGATCGCGGGAACCATCTGCTTGAAGCCTTCGGGGATAGAATCCATACAATCTCTGAATGAAATTACACGTCTTGCAAGGAAATATATAATGTCGATAACAAGAGCAGCCATAGATCCCAAAGCGAGACCATAAGCAGCATCGCATCCTGCAAAAGCTTCAATAAAGCTTGTACCTGAGAAAAATCCGCCTGTATACACCATACCTGCAACGCAAAGAATTACAAGAATTACAACAGGAATAATAAGATCAAGCACTCTGCCCTTAGGATTTGCCTTTTCATCATCTTCGTTAGTGAACTGTTCTGCACCGGAAGTATGAAGATCTCCCGCAAGAGCATTTGTTTCAAAACGCTTCATAGGTCCAAAATCAAGGCCTGTAACTGCTATGAAAATAACCATTGTGATTGTGAGGAGAGCATAGAGGTTATAAGGAATTGTCTGAACAAAAAGTGCAATACCGTTTACCCCTTCAACTGTACCGCTTACCGCAGCTGCCCATGAAGAAATAGGAGCTATGATGCAAACAGGAGCAGCTGTTGCATCAATAAGATAAGCAAGCTTTGCATGGGAGATACGCTGTTTATCTGTGATAGGACGCATTACACTACCAACTGTGAGACAGTTGAAATAGTCGTCTACGAAAATAAGTGCGCCAAGGCCGAACGTTGCAAGCTGAGCTCCACGACGGTTTTTGATTTTAGTAGTTGCCCACTCACCGTAAGCACGGCTGCCGCCGGCACGGTTCATCATTACGACAATCGCACCGAGAATAACGAGGAATATAAGAATACCTACATTCCATTCGTCTGCAAGGTTTACCACAAAACCTTCGTGAACAATAGAATTGAACATTGTTTCAAAGTTGAACTTACCTGCGGCATCAATAGCATAAAGAATACCACCTGAAAGAATACCTACAAAGAGAGAAGAGTAAACCTCCTTTGTAATAAGTGCCAGAACGATGGCAATAATGGGAGGGAGAAGCGCCCAGAAAGTTCCGTTGAAGAAAGAAATATATTCCTCTGTTTCTTCCTCTGCTTCTTCCGCACCGATAGTTTCTACAACGTCTGCATCATCAACAGCTACGTCAGATGCATCTGTTGCAAAGCAAGTGAATGTTCCGAACATTGCCAAAACAAGAACGATAACAAGCATCTTGCTGAGCATTTTTGTAAAACTCATAAAGACCTCCAAAAAGATTTATAAAATAATAATAGCCTGTAAAGAAAGCAAAACTTCATCCTTTACAGGCATAAAGATGGCTCTCCACATAAGTGACAGTACGGCACATATTCTGCAACCGTCCCAGCTGTATCTCACATTTATCATAGGTTTGAAGGAAATACAACTTCGGCAATGTTACCTTTCACTGCTCTGAGCAAACCTCTCAAAACGTTACTTTTTAACACCGCGCCTCCATCGGCTATATACACAATATATTAACATATTCACCATCATTTTGTCAATATAAATTCACACTTTTAGCACAGTTTATCGAATTTTTCAAGCTCTCTCTCCACTAACTGCTGAACGATCAAAGGATTGGCTTTGCCGCAGGAATTTGCCATAGCTTTTCCTATAATGGCTTTGGCTGCAGTTTTTTTGCCTTTTCTGTAATCAACAACAGATTTAGGATTTTCTGCAACTGCTTTTTTTACCCATTCTATTATTATACTTTCGTCATTCTCCTGCCGGAGTCCTTCTATGTTAACAGTTGCTATAGGATCAATGTCATTTTCCCACATTCGTTTGATCAGTTTTTTGGCGGTTGCAGAATTTATAATATTATTACCTGCCATATCCGCCAGCGCCGCAAAATGTTCAGGTGCAATATCGCAAATAAATTCTCCGTTTTCTGTCATCGCCATAATCTCCGACTGTAACATATTAGCAACGATCTTGGGAAATGATGTTTTCTCTGCAACACTTTCAAAGTATTCTGCAATTGCAGGATCTGACGTAATCGTATCCGCATCAGAAGGTGTGAGACTATACTTTTCAGTATATTTCTTTTTCCTTTCATCAGGAAGCGTCGGTAATAAATCCTTTATTTTTTGAATGTATTCTTTGCTCAATTCGATACTGCCAAGGTCGGGTTCCGCGAAGAATCTATAATCAGCGAAGCTTTCTTTTGTTCTCATAGAATATGTTTTTCCGGTACTTTCATCAAAACGTCGTGTTTCCTGTATAATCTTCTCTCCGTTCTCCAAAGCTTCAACCTGGCGTTTAAACTCATATTCAATGGCTTTTCCTATAAACTGAAAAGAATTCAGATTTTTCATTTCAGTTCTGACACCAAGTAAAGTTTCTCCTTTCTTTCTGACAGAAAGATTAACATCGCACCTGAGACTTCCCTCGTTCATTTTGCAATCAGAAACTCCCGAATACAGCATAAGAGTCCTCAGCTTTTGTACGTATGCCTTAGCTTCATCTGCGCTGCTTATATCGGGCTCACTTACGATTTCAATAAGTGGCACGCCGCTGCGGTTATAATCAATCATAGTTCCCTTTTCACTATGGTGGATCAGCTTTCCTGCATCTTCTTCAATATGAATTCTTGTTATTCCGATTCTTTTCTTTCCATCTGAAGTTTCGATATCAAGATAACCGTTTTCACAAAGCGGTTTATCAAACTGAGATATCTGATACGCTTTGGGAAGATCAGGATAAAAGTAATTCTTTCTGTCTTGCTTTGAAAAGAATGCAATATTACATTTAGTTGCCAATCCAGCTCTGACTGCTAACTCGACAACTTTTTCATTAAGTACAGGCAACGTACCGGGTAGTCCCATACAAACAGGACAAACTTGCGTGTTCGGCTCTGCACCAAATTTTGTGGGGCAAGAGCAGAATATTTTAGACTCTGTTTTTAGTTCAACATGAACTTCAAGACCAATAACCATCTCATATGCTGAAATCATATATATCCACCGCCTTCCCCATATTTTCGTAAGCAAATGCGGCCCTGTACAGCAAAGATTCACTGAAATGAGGTCCTATAAGCTGCATTCCTACAGGCATTCCATCCTCTCCCGTTCCGCAAGGAATTGAAATAGCAGGCACTCCCGCAAGATTTACAGAAACTGTATAAATATCACCAAAATAATCTCTGAGAGGTTCTTTTTCTCCTCCAATTTTATAAGCTACCGTGGGAGAAACAGGAGCAAGAATAATTTGACATTCGCCAAATAACTTTTTAAAATCCCCCGTTATCTTACTTTTGATCGTTAAAGCTTTTTTGTAATACTCATTATGATACCCTGCAGACAACACCATTGTTCCTGCCATTATCCTCTTTTTAACCTCTTGACCGAATCCTTCACCACGGCTTTTTTTATAAAGCTCATCTATTGAGTTATATTTTTCAGCTCTATGACCAAATCTTATTCCGTCATATCTGGCAAGATTAGAGGAAGCTTCTGCGCAAGTGATAGTATAGTAAGTCGAAGGTGCAAGATTAAGAGAGGGAAAAGAAACATCTATCAGCTCAGCTCCCATTTTTTCATATTCTTTTGCAGCATTCATAACAGCGCTCTTTACATCATCGCTGATCGCTCCGTCAAAGAACTCTTTGGGCAAGCCGATTTTAAGGCCTTTTACGCCTTTTTTTATTCCGACAGTAAAGTCATCGTATTTTCGCAAAACAGAGGTAGAATCGCGCTTATCGTGTCCTACAATGGCATTCATAACAATAGCGTTATCTGCAACTGTTTTTGTTATGGGTCCAATCTGATCAAGTGATGATGCATATGCTACAAGTCCGTATCTGGAAACACTTCCGTATGTAGGTTTCATACCCACAAGTCCACAAAACGATGCCGGCTGGCGAACTGATCCTCCGGTCTCGCTGCCTAAAGCATAAGCTGCTTCATTTTTGGCAACTGCCGCTGCTCCGCCTCCCGAAGACCCACCCGGCACTCTGCTGCTATCCACAGGATTTTTTGTTATCTTAAATGCCGAGTTTTCACAAGTGGAACCCATCGCAAACTCATCCATATTGGTTTTTCCCAGTAAAACAGCGCCTTCACTTTTAAGTTTTTCAACAACAAATGCATCGTATGGTGGTATAAAATCTTCAAGCATTCTGGATCCGCAGGTTGTTTTTACACCTTTAGTGCATATATTATCCTTTATATTCATAGGAATTCCGGAAAGAATAGTTTTTCTGCATTTGCCTTTATCGAATTCTTCAGCCGCACTACGAGCTATATCCGATGTTACTGTGATATACGCGCCAAGTTCTTCGTCTTTTTTTCCTATTTCCTTAAGGTATTCGTTCGTTAGTTCCAACGAAGAATACTCTTTGTTTTTAAGGGCTTTATAGTGCTCATAAACGCTTTTCTTTATCATTTTATTCCCCTACAACTCTCGGCACGGTTATATAACCATCTGCTTTTGTTTTTGCATTGAAAAGCATTTCTTCTGAAGAAAACTCATCGTTATCAGCCACATCTCTGCGAAGTACGTTCTTCATCGCTGTTTTATCTTCGCGTGTTATTTCCGATTCTGCTTCGTTCACACGGCTGAGCATCTCAAGAAAATCGTTGAGTTCTTTTTCGATAGACAACTTTTCCTGATCAGAAAACTCAATTTTTGAAAGCTCTGCGAGGGAGTCAAAATCTATCTCGTTTCTTGAATTCCTGTCCATTTCGCAAATCCTCTTTTTCTAAGTATATCAATAATTAATATATATTAACATTTTCACTTATAATTGTCAACCAAGCTTATTCTCTTGTATCTTTGTAGTGTCCGTATAATATATAAAAAATCTTGCAGTTATAAAACTGCAAGATTTTTATCTATCTTATTGCTGTTCAAAATTTACAGATGTTTCGGGAACATATTCATAACATGTTACATCAACCTCTGTAAGCACGCCTTTTCTGTACACAGTGAACTTAATAACATCGCCAACGTTTGCAGATTTTACGATTGCCTTTATATCGTCTGAAGCAACTATTTCCGTTCCGTTTACGGCAACTATTCTGTCACCTGTCATAAGAGCCTGATCGTTATATCCTTCGAGCGCCTGATATACATAAACGCCCAGTGTCTGAGTACCGAAATATCTGTATGCAGTGAACGCATCAGTCACATCAAGGAATGATACTCCGATATAAGTTCTTCCTGTAACGTATCCATTTGTTTTAATCTGCTCAGAAACATTAATAGCATCCTTAACGGGGATTGCAAACCCAAGGCCCTCAATGCCTGTACCGGTTGATTTTGCATTTACGATACCTACAAGCTCACCCTTGAGATTGAAAAGTCCTCCGCCTGAATTACCGGGGTTAACCGCCGCATCAATCTGAATAAGCTTCATTTCTGTTCCGTCAACGTTAATTGTTCTTCCTGTTGCAGAAACAATACCGCTTGTTACAGTGCCGCCAAGTTCACCCAGAGGATTTCCTACAGCAACTATATTCTCGCCCACAACAAGCTTATCACTATCCCCTACGATAGCAGCTTTAAGTCCGGTTGCTTCTATTTTGAGAAGAGCGATATCTGATTCTGCATCTGTTCCGACAACTTTAGCTTCATATTCAGTTGTGTCCTTAAGTCGCACCGTTATTGTATCTGCAACTGAATTAGACTCGCCTGCAATAACGTGATTATTAGTGATAATATAACCATTTTCGCTGATTATAACACCTGAGCCTGCTCCGTCTGATACATACTGGAAGGGGCCATATGAAGTCATTACCTCTGTTGAAATTTCCACTACAGAATCCGAAACAATATCTGCCACGCCGGAAACAGTCAGATTTGTTGTGATCTCGTTTCCGTCAGCATCTGTTACCATAGCTGATTTATAAATGATCATATCGTCACCTCCGCCTGAGATAACATTACCGCCATTTCCGTTTCCGCTAAGATAAAGAGAAAGGTATGCTCCGCCAAGGCCTGCGCCAAATGAAATAAGGATACAAGCTACAAGCAAAATAGCAACCGCACCGGTTGAAAAAGTTCTTCCCTTCACTTTTTTCGCTTTCTTTTCCTTTGGAGCCTCAAAAGGTGGCTGAGGAGCAGAATATCCATAGTTATTCATATGATGATCATATGGATTATGGGGAGGTACGTTTGAACCGTAAGTTGCATACGGTGGTCTATATCGGTATTCTCCGCTATTAGTGTTATAATTTGCATTTCCATATGGATTTGTATTATAATTCTGCTGTGAACTATTGCGTGGATCAAATCCTCTATTATTAAAGTCCTGATTTGCTCTCACATTATGGTCAGCATTATACATTTGCTCGTGCATTTGCATATCACTGTTTGACCAATGAGCAGTTTCCGCTTTCTTTTCAGAGGTTTCTGCAACCTCTTCTTTATTTTCAGGTGTTTCATTTACTGTGTTATTATCAAAAGCAGTTTCTTTTGCTTCGGTGTTTTTATCCATTCCGTCTTCGCCAAACTTTTTTTCCAACATAATCAAACTTCCTTTCCATCGGGTATTATTTTTGATGATACAATTATATTTCCCCAATGTGACAGTTTTTTGAAGACCAGTAGAAAAATGCTTGAAAAGATTTATCGCAAATAAAGTGTTTATATAACAAAAAGAGCCGATTTTATCGGCTCTTTTATTTGTTATTTGTTTTTTACATTAACATCCAGCTGAGGATAAGGTATTTCGATATTTGCTGCGTCAAAAGTGCGCTTAACATTTTCCATCAGGTCAAATTTAACGCTCCAATAGTTTGCATTCTCACACCATACACGAAGCTGGAATTCAACCGCACTTTCACCATGATTTGTCATATAAACCACAGGAGCAGGATCTTCCATAACGCCTTCTGTTACACCTGCAACCTTAAGAAGAATGGTTTTTACCTTGTCTATATCAGAATCATAAGAAACAGAGAATGTTACATCAACTCTTCTTGTTTCTTCGCATGAATAATCCTTAACCGTGCTGCCAGTGAGCTGGCTGTTAGGCATTACGACCTTTACATTATCAGGTGTTGTGAGCGTTGTGCTGAAAAGACCGATCTGCTTAACTGTACCTCCAAAGCCATTACACTCTATGTAATCACCAACGGCAAAGGTATGGAAGCAAACGATCATAATTCCGCTTGCAATATTGGAAAGACTGCCCTGAAGAGCAAGACCGATTGCAACTGCTGCACTACCAAGCACTGTGACCATTGATGTCATAGGAACGCCAAGATAGGATGCAACAGTGATGAGAAGAATAATCTTAAGTGCTACTCCAAGAAAATTAATTGCAAAGCTTTTGAAAGATGCATCTATTCTATCAAAAATCTTGCCGTTTTCCACATACTTAAGCATAATTTTTATAAGGCGGAAGCCCACGATTACTATAAGTACTGCTACTACGATTTTTACACCGAGACCTGTTACAAGGTCAACTGCATTTTTTAAAAGTTGTTCTAACATATATACCTCCTTATTTAGTCTCTGAGTCTGAGACCTTTTGGATAGTGATTCTTTACATATCCGTTTACTGCTTTACCGCCACCGACTGCTATACCCTCGACAGTTATTGCACACCAACCGTTCTCTATATCAGCCGCAATCCCTTCACCCTTCAAATAAGCCGCTACGCGCGGATCATCAAGTGAAAGATCTACACGACGAAGCATTTCTGCTCCGTATGCCGAAAAGAAATGATGGTGCGGAACAAGTCTGCCTTTAGTTACCTCACCGAGAGTTACACCGCATGAAAAAGTTCCGTCAGGTGCAGCAAGGTCATCTGAGAGAACTGCATTTTCGCGAAGAAATCTTATATGATCGGGTACATAGCCCAAGGTATCCATAAGAAACTCTTCACAAACAGTTTTTTCCTCTTTCTTCATTTTTTTGAGATTATCCTCAAAGGATATATCAAACTTTTCCCCGTCTTCTTTTCGGAGAAGGCAAAGGAATTGTCCTTCACCATCTGCCTTATGAGGGTAGAAACGTCTCGCCTCAGGCATACCGATACTTTCAGATGTGACAGACTTCACATCTTCATCAATGGGCACCATTTCAAAGTCACTGTGATTTTCGAGGAAGTCAGTTATTACGTCCTCATTCTCTTCTTTTGAGAAAGTACAGGTTGAATACATAAGGTATCCACCGCCTGCTACTGTTTTTGCTGCATAATGAAGAATCTCCTTTTGTCGCTCTGCGCAAAGAAGAACATTTTCTTCACTCCACTCATCTGCGGCATTATCATATTTTCTGAACATACCCTCGCCTGAGCAAGGCGCATCACAAAGAACAAAATCAAAATATTTCTTATAATTCTTTGCAATTATATCAGGACTGCAATTGGTTACAACTGCATTTTTTATTCCCATTCGCTCAACATTACCCTGCAAAATTCTCGCTCTTGATGTTACCTTTTCGTTAGCAACCAAGCAACCTTCTCCAAGAAGCAGTGAGGCGAGCTGCGTTGTTTTTCCGCCCGGAGCTGCACACATATCAAGAACCCTCATTCCCGGCCAGATAATTCTTTTAGCAGCCGCCACCGGAAGCATTGCAGAGGGATCCTGCACATAAAAGGCTCCTGCGTGGTGAAGTGCATTACCACCTATCTTATCTTCATAAAATCTATAAGCAAAGGCTATATGCTCTATTGGGTCAACCTTGAAATTGCAGATTTTTTCAAAATGCTGAGCTGAGCATTTAAGTTTATTTGCTCTAAGGCTACGAATAGCTTCATTTTTTTCAAGAGCTGCAATAAAATCATCATACTCATCGCCAAGCATTTCTTTCATTCTGTTTTTAAAGTTTTCAGGTATCATCAGTCAACAAAATCAAATTCAATATCAAACATACGAACAGTATCACCTTCGCCGCATCCTGCCTGGCGAAGCTTTTCAATAATACCGTAGGTTGTGAGTGAACGCTGGAAATACATAAGCGATTCTCTGTCATCAAAATATACTCTGCCGCAAAGCATTTCAAGCCATCTGCCTTCGCAAACATATGCACCATCATCTGCTCGACGGATAATGGTTGCTTCAGGTCCCTCATCTTCGAGCATTTCCTCAGGCTCTATTTCAGCTTCATAAACTGTGATGGGCGGAAGTGTTTCAAGCTGGCGCTCAATCTCATTTACAAGCTCCTTGATACCCATTCTTGTTGCAGTTGAAATGGGAATGACCTTATATCCAAGCGCATCTGCCAGAACCTTAAGGCTTCTCATTTCCTCTGTGTCAATACCATCAGGGAGAAGATCGCACTTATTTGCCGCAATTATTCTTGGACGGTTTGCAAGCTCTTCAGAAAAATTTTCAAGTTCTTCTGCAATCGTATTGAAGTCATCAGCCGCTGCTCTGCCTTCATATCCTGACACGTCTACTACTTGAACGAGCAGACGGCAACGCTCGATGTGACGAAGGAAATCGTGACCAAGACCTGCTCCTTCTGCAGCACCTTCAATAAGGCCGGGGATATCTGCCATAACGAATCCACGTTCTTCACCTGTGCTTACAACACCGAGACTTGGCTCAAGAGTTGTGAAATGATATTCAGCAACCTTGGGACGAGCCGCTGAAACTGTTGCAAGAAGAGAGCTCTTACCTGCTGAAGGAAGGCCTACAAGGCCTACGTCAGCAATCATCTTAAGTTCAAGCAGAAGATTCTTCTCTTCGCCTTTTGTTCCGTCCTTTGCAAAACGGGGAGCTTGTCTTGTAGCTGTTGCAAAATGCTTATTACCCCAGCCACCACGTCCGCCTTTGCAAACTATAAAGGGTTCATCATCGGACATATCTTTTATAACTCTGCCGCTTTTCGCATCGCGGATAAGAGTTCCGCGGGGAACGAGAATTTCAACATCGGCACCGTTTTTGCCGTGACATTTGCCACCCATACCGTTTTGTCCTGCTTCCGCCAGGAATTTCCTCTTATAACGGAATGCAAGAAGAGTATTGGATCCTTCGTCAACCTTGAAAACAACGTTACCGCCGTTTCCTCCGTCTCCTCCGTCAGGTCCGCCGTGGGAAACATATTTCTCTCGTCTGAAAGAAACGCAGCCGTTTCCGCCGTTACCCGCCTTTACATAAATTTCTATTTTATCTATAAACATTAGTTTCCTCGCTGATTACTTATTTCCAAACTTTTCGTTATACATTCTGATGCAATCGGCAATGATCTCTTTAGCACGGTCAGCATCAAGAAGCTCATTTACAATAGTTTCCTTATGCTCCAGCTGTTTATAAACCGTGAAGAAATGCTTGATCTCATCAAAAACGTGTTCGGGAAGGTCAAATACAGATTTATAAGTGTTATACATAGGATCAGAGAAAGGAATGGACAAAACCTTTTCATCCATGCTGCCTCCGTCTATCATTCTGATAACACCAATGGGGTATACATCAACGAGTGTCATTGAACGAATCCCCTCAGAACAGATAACAAGTGTATCCAGAGGGTCAAGGTCATCTGCATAGGTACGGGGAATAAAACCGTAGTTGGCGGGATAGTGAGTTGATGTATAAAGAATTCTATCAAGTCTGAGAAGGCCTGTGTCCTTGTCAAGCTCGTACTTATTTTTTGATCCTTTGGGAATCTCAATAACTGCGGTGAAATGCTCAGGAGTTATCTTTTCAGGTGAAATATCATGCCAAATGTTCATAATATGGCACTCCTTTCTAAAAGATTTACTGAATATTTTCAATCGCCATAACTTTTTCAACTCTCTTGATATGGCGGTCGCCTTCAAATTCAGATTCAACGAAATTTCTAACAAGCTCAATTGCAAGACCTGCGCCTACAACTCTTGCGCCAAAGCAAAGGATATTAGAATTGTTGTGAAGTCTTGTCATTTTTGCGCTGAATGTATCGGAGCAGCAAGCAGCTCTGATACCCTTTACCTTGTTAGCGCAAAGGCTCATACCGATACCTGTGCCGCATACAAGAACACCAAGTTCACACTCACCGCGAGCAACTGCCTGGGATGCAGGAAGCGCATAATCAGGATAGTCTACGCTTGCAGTGCTGTTGCAACCGAAATCTACAACCTCATATCCGTTATCCTTAAGCCATTTGATAATAGTATCCTTCAACTCGTAACCGCCATGGTCACAAGCAAATGCAATTTTTTTATTCATTGGTTTTTTCCTCCATGGAAAGTCTTTCTTCTCTTTCGCGCTCTGCCTGAGTCTTTTTCAGATATACAGGCTGAAGTGCCGCATCTGTAAACACAGCTTTATCAGCAGCCTCTCTATATATCCTCTCCCCCACACTTGCAACTCCCGCAGCGTTTACATTGCGCAGATTTAAAGGGGTTATATTATTTGTCATATAACTCACCATATCGTAAGCATCGCCTACAAACCATACACTTTCATGCTCTTTGAGCTTTTCTTCAAGCTCGGAGATAATAAGAGTTGTGTCCTCTGTGAGTCGTGTTATATTTCCCTTTTCACCTTTGAAAAGAGCTGTGTATACCTGCGAACGTCTCGCGTTTATTACGGGGCAGATTATACCTTCAAGCCCCTTTAAGTTTTCTGCCATTGCCTCAAGAGAGGAAACAGGCACGCAGGGAGTGTTCGTGGCAAAAGCAAGTCCCTTTGCGCAAGAAACGCCTATTCTTACTCCTGTGAATGACCCCGGGCCTACAGACACGGCGTAAAGATCTACGTCACGGCAACTGAGTTTAACCGTTTCAAGCATATGCTTTACCATAGGAAGCAATGTGACGCTGTGTGTGTTGCCTGAATTAAGAGTGTATTCACAGAGCAATTTGCCATTCTCAGTGATTGCGGCAGATGCTATCTGTGTTGTCGTGTCAAGAGAAAGTGTTATCATTATTATGATCAGTCCTTTTTCTTTTACTTAATAAGTTATAGTAATTTTTCTTGTGTCTTCGCCTGTTTTTCTGATATCCGCATAAACTGCGTTTTCAGGCTTATTTTCAAGATATTCGCTCCACTCGATTATACAATGACCACCATCAACATATTCATCAAAGCCAATTGCTTCAAGATCGCTGTCACCGTCTTCAAGACGGTAAAGATCAAAATGAAACAGCGGGACATCTCCGCGGCGATATTCGTTTACAACTGTATAGGTAGGGCTTTTAACTCTGCTTCCCGGAGACACCACAGAAGCAAAGCCTCGTACAAAAGCAGTTTTGCCTGCCCCAAGGTCTCCCGTGAGGCAAACAAACCAATTTTCTCCGTTTTTTGTTTCTGTCAGTTTTTCTGCCAGATATGCGCCTATCTTCTCAGTTTCTATTGCGCTTTGTGTGTTAAATACTTCCTGCATCAGAACAATCCTGTAATATTACCTTCACCGTCAACGTCAATTCTGTCTGCTGCGGGAACTTTGGGAAGTCCGGGCATTGTCATAACCGCGCCTGTGAGAACCACCACGAAACCTGCGCCTGCAGAAAGACGAACCTCACGAACTGTTATTTCAAAATCAGAAGGTCTGCCAAGCTTGGTTGCATCATCGGAAAGTGAATACTGAGTTTTTGCCATACATACGGGGAACTTTTTATAGGTTTCATCAAGTGCTTCTATTTCAGCAATAGCCTTAGATGCAGCTGCATCAAACTTAACACCCTTTGCACCGTAGATATTTTTTGCAATACATTCGATTTTTTCCTTGATGGAAAGCTCGTCATCATAAAGAAGCTTGAAATCGGAAGGCTTTTCACAAGCTGCAACAACCTTTTCTGCAAGCTCAAGTCCGCCGTCGCCGCCGCGTGCAAAAACATCAGAGAGTGCGAAATCAGCTCCACATCTTTCACAGATAGCCGCAACCTCGTCAAGCTCAGCCTGGCTGTCTGTATCAAAACGGTTAACCGCAACAACTACGGGAACACCATACTGCTTAAGATTTTCAATATGCGCCTCAAGGTTTACGCCACCGCGACGGAGAGCTTCAACATCTTCTGTTTTAAGCTCTGTCTTGGGAACGCCACCGTTATACTTAAGAGCGCGTACTGTTGCAACAAGAACGATTGCGCTGGGAGCAAGACCTGCAAAGCGGCACTTGATATCAAGGAACTTTTCAGCTCCAAGGTCAGCGCCGAAGCCTGCTTCTGTGATAGCATAGTCACCAAGCTTCATTGCGAGCTTTGTTGCGCGAACGGAGTTGCATCCGTGAGCTATATTAGCAAAAGGTCCTCCGTGAATGATCGCAGGAGTGTTTTCAAGAGTCTGAACAAGGTTGGGCTTGATAGCATCCTTAAGCAGTGTTGCCATTGAACCCTGCGCATTGAGATCACGTGCATATACGGGAGAATTATCGTACTTATATGCAACCAGAATATTGCCAAGACGATTCTTAAGGTCTTCAAGATCAGCTGCAAGGCAAAGAATTGCCATAACCTCACTTGCAACTGTGATCATAAAATGATCTTCACGAGGAACACCGTCAACCTTCTTACCAAGACCGATAACAACATTGCGGAGAGCTCTGTCGT
>JAFXGC010000026.1 GCA_017513325.1 Clostridia bacterium | reverse complement strand
CTTGGTTACGCGCTTCTTATCCCCAATAGCTGTCGCTTTGATGAAAAGGGGATTACAGTATATTATGGATTTGGAATAAAAACAGTTTCAGCTTGGAGTGAATTAAAGGTTATAGAGGATCATCATTCTACGAATGCTACATTACCTTGGTGGAGAGAATATCATATTGGATATTTCAAAACAAAATTTGCTCCTTGGCAGGAAGCGTGTATTCCCAAAAACAGAAAAACTTCAGCTCTCATAGAAAAGTATTATAAAAGAACAGTTCATAAATTTGGTTGATGTATATTGCTAAGTAAAAGCACCACACGGGGTACCTACATAGTAATCTTCAGAACATGACTAATTAAAAAGGGGTGAAACAATGAGTAAGATACTTGGCTCATGGAGCGCAATGCGTAAATATTTAGAGCAGGAAATGTTGGCAGATTCATTAAAGGGAAGAATTAGATATGGATGCACATCATATGTAGGTATGGACGGTCGTAATATTTTTGAACTGTGTGTTGACGGAGAACAAATTAAACGATTTTCTTTGGAAACCGTTAATACTTATTTTATTGAAAACGGATATAAGGAGAACAATTACCCATTCGGAACTCGTGAATATTGGGAAGACTTTTGGTTATTGTTGGACAAATACTCCATTAATGATCGTACTGAATATACCGATGTAGAATTTTGTAAGGCTTTGGAAACGTATCGCAATCAAGACATATTGGATAGTGTACAATCAGAAAATCCTTTGATTAGAATGTTTGCGGTTTTGGATCGTAGAATCGGAAAAAGAACGCTTGCAAAACTCAAGGAAAACGTTGATAAACAACCACAATGGCTTTGTTATATATATATGTTACGCATCTTGGCAGAAGAGGTCTGAGTTTTTTTTAGAATTTCAGTGTTTATAGAAAAATGAGTTAGAAAAGCACCCTTCGGGGTGCTTTTTGTATTCTTATTAATTCACATCGCCAGCTGTCTCAGGCGCTTTTTATCAAGAATTTTAACGCCTTTTCGTGAAGCTTCAACAATACCTTCACTTGCAAAGTATTTAAGCATTCTTGAAACAACCTCTCGCGCCGAGCCCATATATTTGGCAATCTGCTCGTGGGTGAGGCTGATAGTATCGCTTCCGATTCTTGCCGCTTCGTCGGTCAGGAAAATTGCAAGGCGTTTGTCCATGCTCATAAACAGAATCTGCTGCATAACCCACATAACGTCTGAAAAACGGCTGACTGCAGTTTCTAATGTGAAAATCTTCACGTCGGCGTTGTTATTTGCAACCTGAGAATATGCCTTTCCTGCTATAACATAGCATTCACTGTCTTCTTCCGCGTCAACGAACACGTCAAAAGTGATGGTCTGCAAAACGCAGGAAGCGGAAAGCATACACATTTCGCCTGAATGGAGTCTGTACAAAGTGATATCTTTGCCTTCGTCGGACATAATATAAACTCTCAGGCAGCCTTTTTTGATAAAAATAACGCCTGAACATTCGTTGCCGTCGTGAACGGTGTTGCCTTTGGGATATGTAAGAGCAGCAGTATTGTTGCATATAAAGTCGCGGTCGTTTTCAGAAATAGTGTCCCAGAAGGGAAACATTTCTTTAAACACACCTTCAAACATAGCGCGTGCCATGGGAAGCGCTCCTTTCAGATCATGAGATAAATTATCAGTGGCAATTATGGCTTCCGCAACCGTGGTCGCCGCAAGTGTGTCCCTCTCCGTGATGGTGATCGTGGTGGTCACATTTTGCCTCGGGGTCGTAAGCAAGGTTTCCTGCAACAAAGCTTTCAACAGCTGCGTCGGCGTTGCCCTTAACACCGCCGAAAAGCTTGATGCCTGCTTGCGCGAGAGCGTTCTGCGCTCCGCCGCCGATGCCGCCGCAAATAAGCACGTCAACCTTCATCGCTGAAAGCAGACCTGCCAGCGCGCCGTGGCCGCTACCCATTGTGTCCATAACCTGAGATGAAACGATTTTGCCGTCCTCTACATTATACACCTTAAACTGAGCAGTGTGTCCGAAATGCTGAAAAATTTCTCCGTTTTCATAGGTAACTGCGATTCTCATAATAATTTCTCCTTTATAATATAATACTTTGTCCTGCAGAAAGATAGTGCAGATTTGTCATATGCTTTTTCATAAAATCAAACTGTTTTTCTCCTGTGCAATGGCAGGTATGATATTCAGTTTTAAATCCATCTAAGTATTTTGCATAGCTTTCAAGTTTTTCGTCAAGAGGAAGCTTGGAAAAATGAAATCCCCCGATAATAACGTCTGCCTGAAACCATTTTGCAATATTCAGTATACCCTTGTGAGAGCAGCCGCTTATAAGAACTTTCTTTCCTTCATCCTCTATAAGCAGATATTGCTCGTGGCGAAAATCATCGGGGATAAAACATTCATTTTGCAGGGTATTCAAACCGAAGCTGCCCAAATCAAATTCTTTTTCTCTTTCGTTACAAGTGTACAAGGTCAGTCCATCTCCGATTTTTGTTATATCATTCACAAAACAAAGACGGTCACTGTCTGAAAGGGAAGTATCAAGTCCAATGTATTTTTCCGTTCCGTTATAATGGGGCTCAAAAGCGTATGGAGTGAGATAAACGGGAGATTTTTGATTGATTTTTAGAAATTCAGACAGTCCTCCGCCGTGGTCATAGTGCCCGTGGGAGAGAATTGCTATGTCGATTTTTGAAAGATCTATCCCAAGCTTTTCTGCGTTTGTAGAAAATAGCCGAGATTGCCCAAAATCAAATAAAATAAGGTGTTTCGAGGTTTCAATGTAGAGAGAAAGACCGTGTTCCGCACCAATATAGTCAATTGCCGAAGTGTTTTCCGTAAGGCAAGTTATTCGCATTTTGCCCGGCACCTTCTTTCGCTGTGATGTGAGCATCCGCCGCAATCGCAATAGTGTTCTTTTCCGTCGCACAAGGTATAGTCGCCGCCTTCAATACGAATACCGATTCCGCAAACAAGAGCTTTTGCAAGTTTGCCTCTGGCAGAGTTATATATCTGCTGCACAGTTGCTCTCGAAACCTGCATATACCCAGCGCACTCTTCCTGGGAAAAACATTCATAATCTATGAGTCTGATGGTTTCATATTCGTCAACGCTGAGAATAATATGATCGCAAGTGTTGCCTGCAGGAGTAAATTCACTTATGGGAGGCAGTTTGCAAACTTTTCTGCATTTTCTCGGTCTTGGCATTGGTATATCTCCTTATGGTTTTTGGCATATGATATTTACCAAAAATATTGTAACATGGTTTTTAACATATGTCAATAAAACTTTTGTGATGTAGTCACGGAATAAGCTAAAAAATATGATATAATATAGACAGAATATGACAGGAGGATAGTATGGAACATATTTATGATATGATCATAATCGGCGGAGGCCCTTCAGGCTACACAGCCGCGCTTTATGCAGCGCGCGCAGGCCTTGACACAGTGGTTGTGGAGAGAATGGCGGCAGGCGGACAGATGGCGCTGACAGATATTATTGATAACTATCCCGGATTTGAAGAAGGTGTTGATGGCTTCACTCTCGGTATGAAAATGCAGCAGGGGGCGGAGCGTTTTGGCGCAAAGACAGAATATGCTGAGGTGGTATCTGTTGATTTCTCCGGAAAAATAAAAAAGGTAAACACAACAAGCGGAGAACTTCTTTCCAAAACAGTTCTTATATCAACGGGCGCAAATCCCAGGGAACTTGGATTTGACGGTGAAAAGGAGCTGACAGGTCGTGGTGTTCACTACTGCGCTCATTGTGACGGAGGCTTTTACAGAGGAAAAACAGTAGTTGTCGTGGGCGGAGGAAATTCAGCTGTTTCAGATGCGCTTCATCTTTCAAGGATTGCCAAAAAGGTGTTTCTTGTCCACCGCAGAGACACGCTCCGGGCAACAAAAATTTATCACGATCCGCTTATGAAAGCAGAAAACGTTGAGTTTTTATGGAACAGTACGGTGGTAGGTGTCAAGAATGACGTGAGAGTAAACGGTGCTGTAATAAAGAATGTTCAATCAGGCGAAATCAAAGAGATTGAATGTGATGCGGTTTTTGTCAGCATAGGCAGAAAGCCTGCAACTGAATTTCTTGGTGGCAGTGTTGAGCTGGACAGCAATGGTTATATTGTTGCAGACGAAACAACGAAAACAAATGTCGACGGAGTGTATGCCATAGGTGATGTGCGCACAAAGGCGCTTCGTCAGGTGGTGACGGCTGTCTCTGACGGGGCTGTGGCAGTTCATTTTGCAGAAGAATATTTATCATTTTTAAACTAAAAATTATTTTTAGTTAATGCAAAACACATAATTGTGTGCTATAATGGTGCTATAAAGACAACTTGGAGGAATAAATTATGGAAACTAAGTTTTATATTTGCGAGCATTGCGGCAATCTTATCGGAATGGTTCACGATGCAGGCGTTCCTATGATGTGCTGCGGACAGAAAATGACAAAGCTTGAGGCAGGAACGGTTGAAGCAAGCCATGAAAAGCATATTCCCGTTGTAACAGTGGAAGATAACGTTGTCAGAGTTGATGTGGGCGAAGTTGAGCATCCTATGGTTGAGGAACACAGTATTCTTTGGGTGTATCTGCAGACAGACCGCGGCGGCCAGCGCAAGAACCTTCAGGTGGGTTCCGCGCCTTCTGTAACCTTTGCTCTCAGCGAAGAAAAACCTCTTGCAGTTTATGCATATTGTAATCTGCACGGACTTTGGATGGCAGAGATCAAGGAAAAGCTTGTCTGTGATCTTAAGCCCCTCGACACTAAGTCTAAGGAAGATTATATTATCTGCAAATGCAATAACGTAAGCTATTTCGATATTCTTGACGAAGTTCATCGTCACGATAATGTTTGCGATCTGCTTGAAATGTTTGAGGACGTTAAAAACACCACACATTGCTCAACAGGTTGCGGCGGCTGCTATGATAAGGTGCTGGCAGTTATTTCAGAGTCAATGTCAAGATAATTTGTGATAAAAACCGCTCAAAGCTAAGTTTTGAGCGGTTTTCTTTTTTTTGTTTTTAATGTCAAAACTTTGAAATATATGTAAAGCACTATATTATAAAACAAACTTGACAAATGGATGCAAAAGTTATACAATAAAATTATAAATATTTAACAAATTCGGAGGTTGTTATGGCTTTGAAAATTCTAAAGATCGACCCTTATCTTGAACCTCATAAGGACGATCTTCAAAAACGTTATGATTCATATATTTCTAAAAAATCAGAGCTTGTAGGCGAAAGCGGAAGTCTGTCTTCCTTTGCTAACGGATACAAGTTTTTCGGCATACATCCTACCGAAAAGGGTTGGGTATATCGCGAATGGGCTCCCGGTGCTGATGAAATGTATCTCACAGGCGATTTCAATAAATGGGATCTTAAGGCTTGCCCCATGAAAAAGCTTGAAAACGGAGTTTTCGAGGTTGAGTTGAGAGGCAAAAAGAAGTTGAAGTTGGGAGATAGAATCCAGGCTGTTGTTGTGCGCGGTGATGAAGTGCTTCGCCGTATTCCCACATATGCAACAAGAGTTGAGCAGAATAAAGAGGATAATTCCTGGTGCGCAGTTGTGAACGACGCGCTCTATGATGGATTTGAGTGGACAGATGATGGCTTCAAGCCTGCAACCACGCCATTTATTTACGAATGTCACGTAGGTATGGCTCAGGAAAAGTATGATGTTGGCACGTATAAGGAGTTCACAGAGAATATCCTGCCCAAGATCAAAAAGCTTGGATATAACACCATCCAGATAATGGCTATAATGGAGCATCCCTATTACGGCTCCTTTGGATATCAGGTTTCCAATTTCTTTGCTGCAAGCTCACGCCTCGGTCCTTCAAAGGATCTGAAGGAGCTTGTGAACACAGCGCATAAAATGGGCATCACAGTTCTTCTTGACGTTGTTCATTCTCACGCTGTAAAGAACACAAACGAAGGCCTCAATATGTTCGACGGAACTGAATACCAGTTCTTCCATGAGGGCGGAAAGGGCAACCATCCCGCTTGGGATACAAAGCTCTTTAACTACGGTAAAAACGAAGTGATCCACTTCCTGCTTTCAAATCTGAAATTCTGGATGGAAACCTACCATTTTGACGGCTTCCGTTTTGACGGTGTAACATCAATGCTCTATCACGACCACGGCCTTGGCAGCGCATTTGTAAACTACGGTATGTATTTCTCTATGAATACGGATACAGAGGCTGTAACATATCTGCAGCTTGCAAACGACCTTATCCACGAGATCAATCCCAAGGCTGTAACAATCGCTGAAGATATGTCAGGTATGCCCGGTATGTGCATCAAGCTGAAGGATGGCGGTATCGGCTTTGACTATCGTCTTTCCATGGGTGTTCCTGATCTTTGGATCAAGATGATCAAGGAATATAGTGATGATAACTGGGATATGTATAAGCTGTGGTATGAGCTGACAGGCTGCCGTCCCGGTGAAAAGAGCGTTGGCTATTGCGAGTCTCATGACCAGGCGCTTGTTGGAGATAAAACTCTCATATTCCGCCTTTGCGATTCTGAAATGTATTGGAGCATGAATAAGGCATCCAATAGTATGATAATCGACCGCGGCATCGCTCTGCATAAGATGATAAGACTTCTCACCTCAACTCTCGTTGGAGAAGGATATCTGAACTTTATGGGCAACGAATTTGGACATCCCGAATGGATAGACTTCCCGAGAGAAGGCAACGGCTGGAGCTATCACTATTGCCGACGTCAGTGGAGTCTTGCTGAAAACGAACTCCTCCGCTATGAATATCTCCGCGATTTTGATGTGGCAATGATAAAGCTGCTGAAGAAGGAACGCCTTATGAGCAAAAGGCTGTCAGCCAGTGGATACATAATGACGATAAGGTTATTATGTATACAAAGAATAAGCTTGCATTTGCCTTCAACTTCCATCCAACAAAATCCTTTGACGGATATTTTGTCCCCGTTGAAGAGGAGGGAACATACTCTGTTGTTATGTCAAGCGATGATGAAGCATTCGGCGGATTCAACCGCGTTGATAAAGCGTATAAATATCAGGCAACAAAGAGAGAAGATGATGGCAGAATCGGTTTCTATTGCTATCTTCCCAACCGCTCAGCTATTGTGTTTAAGAAGGATAAGTAATATTTGTGAGTGAGGTAGACGGGGGAGTATGAAGACAATAATTAAAACTATATTGCCGCCTGTGTGCGTTGTGGTAACTTTAATAAATTCAACATGGTGCTTTAGTCGTATAATGTGGTTTTATAATTGGACACTATCATTCGATTTGTTTCTTCTTTTTATTACAGTTTTGAATATAGGCTGTTTATATCTCTTAAGCAGGCTTTATTTAAAAGCTAAAACCGTATCGGAATTGGCAGTAAAGATAATTGCTATTGTTGAATTGGTTTTATTTGGAGTGCAGTTTGCATGGATTGCTTTAAGTTTACTTTGGCGTATTATAAATCCTTCTATGATAGCTCCCTTTTCAGAAAATCTGTTACCTTGTATTCCTGTTATTTTAGTTGATTTGGTTATGATCGTAATTGCATTACTTATTGAATTCAAGGTAGTGCCGTATGGCGAAGATTCTAACTAATAAATAAAAAAGTTCGCTGACTAAGTCAGCGAACTTTTTAGTTTAGGGAATGGAACCCAAGGCCTCCCCTGACACCGCAAGGCGGTTTTAGGGGAGGTTAGTACGTTAAACGATAAATTTCTTCTTAACCGTAGGGACCGACGTCCTCGGCGGTCCAAAAAACATTGGTTAAAGGATAAATCATATTTGATGGATTTCTGATACAGTTATCAAATATGGCAATTCAATCTCTATGTGTAAGGACCGCCGAGGACGTCGGTCCCTGCGGAGAATTGCTACGCTAAACGATAATTTATCGTAATAACTATATTAGATGACTGTAGGGCGGCTTGCCCTCAAGCCGCCGTTTTATAAGGCTTAGCAATT